>JANDJG010000070.1 GCA_024331085.1 Nitrospira sp.
CCAAGAGCGCCGTCAGGTCGCCCGCGGCGAGCCGGTCCTGGAGATCGACGAGCACGCCGGGGCCCAGACCAAGCCCCCAGTGCGCGAGCAGAGGATCGAGGCCGGTTTGCGTGTCGGGATCGGCCAGTACGAGCAACCGGCCGCCTTGTTCGACATACTCGCGGATCCGATCCTGTTCTTCCCGAGTGACCATGCGGCGCGGTCCGGCCAGCACGAGCACCGTGGTGTCCTTGGGGACCGCGGTTTCCTGAAGGAGCGAAACGGTTCCGATCTCATAACCCTGTTTGGTCAAGGCTTCTTTGGCGATCGACAGGCCGTTGCGTTCCCGATCTTCCACGTTGCGTTCGCCGTGCCCCTCGACGAAGACGATGCGTTTTTTGGTGTCTTTGGAAATGCGCAGCAAGGCTCCGGTCAGTTCGACTTCCGAGGGGGAGGTGACTCGGATTGTTCGCCCGTTACTCTCGAAAATCGCGGTGTCGCTCCGAAACACTCCGTAGTCCTGCGCGAGCTTCGGTTGTTTTTCGGGATCGACGAATTCCACCGTGAGTTTGGGCGACGCCTGTCGATAACTCTCCAGCCGGTCTTTATAGGCTTGGTATCCCGGATCGTTTTCCCTGGTGAACACCGTGATCTTGACGTCCTGTTGCAGTGCGCGAAGCGCGCGGTAGGTCTGGGGAGCCAGCGTAAAGCTTTGGTTCTCGGACAGGTCCCAGCGAACGGAATGGCGGGACGCCAGGAAATTCACGATGGCCAAAATGGCCGCGAGCAGCAGAATGGTCAGCACGCTGTGCAGGCCCATCTTGGTCGAGCGACGGCCGGACAGGGCTTTCACCGTCTCGAAATGCAGCGAGAAAAACATCAGCAGGCAGCTCAGCGCGAGCAGTTCGGCGACGGTGACGGGCCAGAGCCAGTCCGGTCTCAGGCTGTAGGCGACGGCGCCGCCGACGGCCAGGATCAATCCGATCAGTCCGAGAGGAAGCGATTTCCAGCTCATTTCCAGCGCGCGGATTCCACGACCCGATAGGTCAGAAACAGCATGAGCGCCAGCCCGCTCCCGAAGTACACGAGATCGGCCGTGTCGATCAGCCCCCGGACGAGGCGGTCGTAGTGCTCCATGAAGGAGAGATAGGAGACGACACGGCCTGCCGTCGTGTCGCCGAGCAGGGCGCCCAATCCCGAAATGAGCCAGAAGGTCAGCAGGGTGCCGAACCCGACGAAGGCGGCGACGATCTGATTTTCGGTCAGCGCCGACGCGAAGAGCCCGACGGATAAAAACAGGGCGCCCAACAGGACCATGCCCAGATAGCCAGTGAGCACCGGATTCCAGTCGAAGTCGCTGAACAGCATCAGGACGGTCGGGACCAGACCGGTGAGCCCCAACAGGCCCAAGTAGATCAGCAGCACGCTCATGAATTTGCCCGCCACGATTTCATGGATGCCGATGGGCGAGGTCAGCAAAAACTCGAAGGTGCGAAGCTTCCGTTCCTCCGCGAACAATCTCATGGTCAGAATGGGGAGGACGATCAAGAGGACGAACCGCATGCTGGCGAAAAGATTGCGAAAGACCAGGTCGTTCAGGTTGATTTGGGCCATGCCGCCCTGCAACTGCATCAGTTGAATGGCCTGCGCGCCGGTGAACTTGACGTAAATGTACGCAAGAAATCCGAAGATGAACAAAAACACCGAGCCGACCACGTACACGATCGGCGAGACGAAATAGCCGCGCAGTTCCTTGGCGATGACGGCTTGCACGGGCGTCATGGGGCGGCCTCCCGCGCGGAAGATTCTGGCCCGGCCGCGACGGCGGCTGCCGGTTCGGGCGGCTGCGACAGGCCTTCCTCGTGACGGGTGAGGCGGAGGAAGACGTCTTCGAGCGTCATCGAGACGGTTCTCAGTTCCAGCAGTCCCCATCCGCGGGAGACGATGAAACGGGCGAGTTCGTCGCGCAGATCCTGCCCGAGCGCGCATTCGACGAGGAAATTCCCGTTTCCTTGGCCCGGGAATACGTTCAAAACTCCCGGCATCGCGCGCAGGCGCTCCTCGCAATCCGCCGGAGGAGTCTTGATGATCACCGAGATCTTTTCCGATTGCCGTAATCTTGCCGACAATTGCTCGGGCGTGTCTTCCGCGACGATGCGCCCCCCGTTGATGATGACGACACGTTGGCAGACCGCGGTGGCCTCCGGCAGGATGTGGGTGCTCAAAATCACGGAATGGGACCCCACCAGACTCTTGATCAATTCCCGGATTTCGATGATTTGCTTCGGGTCAAGCCCGACGGTCGGCTCGTCAAGGATCAGCACCGGCGGATCGTGCAAGAGGGCTTGGGCCAGTCCCACCCGTTGCCGATAGCCGCGGGATAAATTGGCGATCAACCGGTGGCGGACGGCTCCCAACTGAAGCCGCTCGACGGAGCGGTCGAGTGCCGAGGTCAAGGCTTGTCCCGTCAAGCCTCGCAGTCGCCCGACGAAGGTCAGATATTCCGTCACCGTCAGTTCTTGATACACCGGAGGAGTTTCCGGCAGATAGCCGATGCGGCGCTTCACTTCCATCGGTTCATTGAGGCAATCAAACCCTGCGACGCGCGCGGTTCCCTCCGTCGGAGGCATGAAACAGGTCAGGATCCTCATCGTGGTCGTTTTGCCGGCCCCGTTGGGGCCCAGGAACGCGAGGACCTCTCCCTTGGCCACCGAAAAGGTGACGCGGTCGATGGCCGTATGATGCCCGTACCGTTTCGTAATGTTCTGAACGTCGATCATCGGTGCAGTGTCGGGGTGATCAAGGGCGGAGGATAACGATCTTGCAGCGTTCGATACACACTGAGCACGCGGCTCACATCGATCGAAGGGATCTTACTCAGTCTCCCATGGGCAGTCAATATCGTGACGGAATCGTGACCGATCATCCTCGATCACGACACGTTCGTTCGGCGACGGGTTCCCGATGAGCCGCCGGAGCGGGAGTTGACTTCGCTCCCCGTTTCTTTTTATTACTAAAGCCGCACGTCCTTCCTTCGCAGGATCCCCGGACAGGTTGATTGATCGAGTCTGGTCGTAGAACGGTTGTGTACTCGTGTGCGGCACAAGGGGCATGCGGAGAGGATCGGGCTGGCGAGTCGTCCGTTTCGAACCGTGGGCGAGTTCATGTTCACAATGGAGGCGCGGTGTTTCTGATGTGTATGAGGACACAAACGAGATTCATGGGGCGGTCACTGATGCAAACGATTCTGGCGTTCGGGGCTCTGTCGTGTTTCTCGGTTGGCGCCTGTTCCTGGATGCCCACCGGCGAGAGCTTGCTGGATGTCGGGATCAAGGAGCGAGGTGCGGCGTCTTGGTATGGAGCGCAGTTTCACGGGAAAGTCACGGCGAGCGGGGAGCGGTTCGACATGGACGCCTTCACCGCGGCCCATCGGACACTGCCGTTGGGGAGCATGGTTCGGGTCGTCAATCTGGCGAACGGAAAACACACGCGGGTGCGGATTACGGATCGGGGGCCCTATGTGAACGGCAGGATTTTGGATCTCTCCTATGCGGCGGCCGTTCAGCTTGGAATGGTTGAGGCGGGGCTCTCCGTCATCCAGCTTGAGGTCGTCGGCGATCGCAGGCCGGACTTCGTGCTCGATGCCGAGGAGCGAGCGTGGCGCGTGCCGCCCCTCCTCCGCCCTTCCAGAACCGACGAGCCGCTCCGCCCGGTCGAATCGACGCCGGTTGTGCGGCGAAGCCGATCTCAAGATACCCTGCCCCACCCCTTTCCGCCCCACGATCTGCTCGTGCAACGCCGGTGGACCGAGGGAGCCTGGGGAGGGGCAGCCGACCCTGCTTACCGAACCGCGACGGCGCTCTTGCTGTGACGCCATTGCCGTGCGGCTGCGGCTAGTGTGTGCGGTTATTGTGTGTGATGGATCGTCGAGAGGTCGTTCGGCAGGTTGACAGCGAGAAATCTCTCTTCTAGACTGGCCCCTCTCTGCTCGGGCTGAGCGGTCCCTGCGGGGGAAAACGGCATGGCGAAGAGAATACATGAAGAAGATACAAAAGGAGTTGACGGGATGAAGAAGAAAGCCTCACCGGACACGGAAGAGGTCCGGCTCAAGAAGAAAATCGCCGAAAAACGCGCCGCCGGCGTCGGTCCGGATGGAATCGCGGCATTCAGGTCGCTCAGGAAGCGCCTCAAACGGGCGCAACGCAAACGGCGCGTCCTTGCCGTACGCAAAAGACAGGCGGCGGGTCGTCAGGGGGCGGAGGCGCCGGCCTCGGCCTAGGGAATCGGGCGGTCATTGCGTCGCCGGTCGTGGAAACACGACGAAGACCTGCACACGAAAACGTGCGAGAGAGACATCCAACGAACACGATGAAACAGAATCTCACGAACCATCCTGCAGACGAGCCTGCCGGCGCGCCAAATGACGCGGCCTCTTCCGACTTTCCGGTCGGTGATGAGGGGAGCGATGGACCGTCGGTTGATCCGGTTGATCCGATGGATTTGCGGGAGCCGAGCGTCGGCGAGGATGTCGTCGGTGCGGAGGAGGTCGCGGGGCTCGAAGAAGAGCGGGTCAAGGACGAGATCGACATCCAGATCGACCTGCTCGGCGATCCGGACTGGGTGGTGCGCCGCGAGGCGGTGGTCACTCTTGGCGAAATGGGCGACGAGCGTTGCGTCGAGCCGTTGGCCAAGGCGCTGCGCGACGGCGATTGGCAAGTACGGGAAGCCGCCGTCGAGGCGATCGCGCAAGTCGGCTCTCCGGCCGTCGAATTGCTCATCAAACTGCTGCGGGATTGGGACATCCGCAAATACGCCATCCTGGCGCTCGGCAAGATTCGAGACGAACGGGTTCTTGATCCCTTGATGCTCCAGCTCCGAAGCGACGAGTTCAAGGACGACGCGATTCAGGCGTTGGTGGAACTCGGGGAACCGGCCGTCGCAAGACTGATCGGAGCGCTTCGCGACAAGGATGAAAACGTCCGCAAGAGCGCGGTGCTGGCCTTGGGCCGCATCAAGAGCGCGGCGGCGATCGATCCGCTGATCGACATGACCAAGGATCCCGATTGGTTTATCCGGTTGACCGCCGCCGCCGCGTTGGAATCCATCGGCGACGAACGGGGACGGGAAGCCATCAAACCCTTGCTCAAGGACTCCGACATGGTCGTGCGGATGAGAGTGGAGCGGATTCTGGCCAAGTGGAAGAAACAGCCCGTTTCTCCATCCGGCACCGCTTGATTGAAAGACGCGCAAGACCCTGCGTTACGTTTTGTCGAGCAACTGCTCCACGCTCCGCTGCCAAGCGTCGAACTTCTTCAACGGCACCGACTTTCCCCTGGCCAATTCGAGACGCGCCTCTCTGAGCGAGGCGGCGAGGTCAAGCAGGGCATCGACTTCGGCGGAGTCCCGGCTTGCTTGGGAGGATTGTTCCACGGCCTTGACGGCTTCGGCCACTTTCCCGGCGGCGTCGCCGTAGTTCCGATCGATAACATCGGTTTTGGCCTGGGCCAACTGCGATTGAGCGTCGACCAATCCCTGTCGGCGGCGATGGTCGCGTTCAATGCTTCGCGCGGCGTCCAACGCGCTTTGCGACAGGTTCTTGACCGATTGCCGGACTTCTCCGACCACCTTCTCGGAAGCCGCCAGCCGCTTCGAAAGATCCGACACCGTTCTCTCAAGGGTACCGACGGGGCGCTGCCCCACATAATAGCCCGCGCCGAACGACGCGGCGAGGAGAAGCAACAGGATCACGAACTTGAACATACCGCACGATCCTTATCGCCGTCCCCGGGGAGGCGTTCGGTCCAACTGCCGAAGGATGCTTGCCGCGGCGGCGATACGAACCGTTTCATCGGAGTCCCGCAGGGCTTTGAGCAGGGCCGGCGGAGTCGCGGTCGAAACGTTTCCCAACGCCTTGGCCGCCATCAGCCGTGGGAACGGTTGCCGGTCTTGAAGCAAGGCCTCAAGCGTCTCGACGGCTCGTTTGTCCGACGTGAGGCTGAGGGCCTGAGCGACGGCGCCCCGCACGGAAGGGTCTGCGTGGCGAGCCAGGTCTGTCGCGAGCGGGATCGCCGAAACGTCTCCCAGGCGAAGGAGCCCTTCCACGGCGCCGGCGCGAACCTGCCAACTGGCGTCCCTCGTCAAGGCTTGGAGCACGGGACGGTTGTCTTGACCGCCCACTTTCCCCAAACTGGCGGCGGCAATCCCACGGACCATGGCGATCTCGTCTCCTATGGCGTGGAGGAGGGGAGCAACTCCATCAGAAGAGCCGAACTCTCCCAGCGCTCCGGCGGCAAAGGCCCGCACGGCCGGAAGAGGATCATACACGGCTCGGCTGAGGATCGCCAGGCTGGAACGATGCTTCAGGCGGCCGAGCACGCCGATCGCCGCCATGCGGAGGTCCGGATCGGGCAGAGTGGCTGCGCCGGAGATGTCGGTCAGTTTGTCGGTGCGTCCCATGCGGTACAGTGCGGCGCAGGCGAAGATCGATTCAGGCCCTTCTTCCTTGCGGGCGATTTCCAGGAGTTTCGGAATCACGTCCTCGGCCTTGGCCTCGCCGAGCACGTTGATGGCGGCGATGCGGACGGTCGGTGCCGGATCTCCCAGCGCCCGCCGCGGCGCGCCCGATCGCCGGGCTAAGCCGGCCTTTCCCATCGCTTCGACCGCCCTCGCCCGCACGGCGATGGAGGAATCAAGAAGTCCGTCTTCCAAGATCGGCTCGGTCTCCGGCAGACCCAGCTCCGCCAGGGCGGTATAGGCCGCGACGCGGACTGGTTCCTTGCGGTCGCGCACGTGGCCGGTGACGACCGCCAGCGCCAATGGGCGGAGCAGTGAACCGTCGTGGGGCCGTCCGGGGCCGACCAACCGGTCGTAGATCGGCAAGGCGTCGCTCGGACGGCCGAGGCGCACGTAGCTCATGAACGAGAGGCGCAGAAACTCTTTGGGGAGCTCCGTTCCGGGAGGTTGAGTTTGGTAGAGCGCCGTCACGGCGGCGTAATCCCCCGCCTTGTAGAGTTCCTTGGCGGTCGATTCGATTGTGGAAGGCGTCGCAGCGGCCGCCGGAGCGACGGCCGTGAGCCAGAGCAGAGTAAAAAGCCGGAGCCACGACGAGGGCGGACGCCGGACCGCTCTTTTCTTGTCTGACAGGTGACGGTGGCCCTCGCCGTGCTCGGCTACCATGCCGAAGGCGCGCGGAGCGTGGCCGGCGCGTACATCATTCCGACGTAGTCTTTCACCATGCGGGTCGTGCAAAATTGCGGGGGGATCGTTCGGATACATTCTTTGACCATCTGAATCCAGCCGCGAGGAATGCCGTCGCGATCGCGCTGGTAAAAGAGCGGAACCGTTTCCTGCTCCAAAATGCGATAAAGTTGTTCCACGTCGTGGCGGTCCTGGGCCACGGTGGTTTCGTTTTCCGGCAACGGTTGAATGCCCCAGCCGTTGGCCCCGTTGTATCCCTCGGCCCACCAGCCGTCGAGCACGCTCAGATTCAAGACTCCGTTCAAGGCCGCCTTCATCCCGCTGGTTCCGCTGGCTTCCAAGGGAAAGCGGGGCGTGTTGAGCCAGACGTCCACGCCCTGGACCAAAAATTTCGCCATGTGCATGTCGTAGTCTTCCAGGAACGCGATGTGCCCGCCCAACTTATGGTCGTGGCAGTAGGACAGAACCTCGTGAATGAAGTACCGTCCCGGCTCATCGGCCGGGTGGGCCTTGCCCGCGAATACCAATTGAACCGGACGCCACCGATCCTGGAGCAGGCACCTTAACCGGTCCAGATCCTGAAAAATCAATGTCGCCCGTTTATAAGTCGCGAACCGCCGGGCGAAGCCGATCGTCAGCGCCTCCGGGTCCAGCAACGTTCCCCGGCTCAACACCTGCGACGGCTCGAGGCGGCCCTGGATCCAACCGGCCCTGGCCCGTTCGCGGATAAAACTCATGAGTTTCCGTTTCATGGTTTGACGGACGGCCCACAATTCGTGGTCCGGGACGTCCATGACGCGCTGCCACATGGCCGGATCGTCGCAACCGGTCGTCCAGGTCGGGCTGAGCCATTTGCCGTATAACCGGTGCATCTCGGGGGCGACCCAGGTCGGAGCGTGAATGCCGTTGGTGATGCTGCGGATGGGAACGTGCTCGGCCGGCAGTCCCGGCCAGAAGTGCCGCCACATTTCCCGCGTGACGCGCCCGTGTTCTCGGCTGACGCCGTTCACGTGAGCCGACAGACGCATGGCCAAGGTGGTCATGTTGAAACCTCGGTCGCGCGATTCCGGTGTCTCGCCGAGTCGAAGGAATTCCTCCCGCGAGAGACCGAGTTGCCCCCAGTAGCCCGCGAAATAGCGATCCATTAAATGATACGGGAAGACGTCGTGCCCGGCCGGCACCGGCGTATGGGTCGTGAAGACGGTGCGTTGCCGGACCAGCTCGTTGGCCTCCGCGTGGGACAGACCGCTTTGCACGAATTCGCGTAACAGTTCCAACATCAGAAAGGCCGAATGGCCTTCGTTCGCGTGCCAGACCGAAGGCGCCACTCCCAATGCGCGGAGCATGCGCACGCCTCCGATACCCAGAAGAATTTCCTGACACAGCCGTATTTCCTGATCGCCGCCGTACAGCCGCGCCGACAGCGCGCGGTCTTCGGGACTGTTGTCCGGCACGTCCGTATCGATCAGGAAGAGCGGCAGGCGTCCGACCAACAGTTTCCACACCATGGAAGTGACGCGGCGTTCTCCCATTTCGACCGTAAAGCGGCAGATCTCTCCGGACGGCGTACGAGCCGGATGAACGGGCGATTCGTCACGAGCGAACGGCGCGTAGGTCGCTTCTTGCCATCCGTCCGGTGTGAGGCGCTGACGGAAGTATCCCTGTGGGTACATGAATCCCACCCCGACGAGCGGCACGCCGAGGTCGCTCGCTTCCTTGCAATGGTCCCCGGCCAAGATGCCGAGCCCTCCGCTGTAGATCGGAACGGACGTATGGAGGCCGAATTCGGCGGAAAAATAAGCGATCGTCGCGCCCGTCATATCCGGCTGATGGACGCCGCACCAACTCGTCTTGTCGGCCAGATAATCATCGAACAAGCGGAACACCGCCGAATAACGGCGGAGAAACGAGGGGTCTTCCGCCAACTGGATCAACCGATCCGGCTTCACCTCGGCCAGCAGTTTGACGGGATTGTGGTGCGTATACAGCCACAGCGTCGGATCGATGGTTTCGAACAATTGGCGCGCCTCAAGGGTCCAACTCCACCAGAGGTTCTGCGCCAGCTCGTTCAGACGGCTGAGGTTCGGCGGCAGGCGGACAGGGAAACCGTTGGTCGAAGCTGAAGTCTCCACGCTGGCTCCTTTGGGTTAACGGTCAGGTCGTTGGTGCGGGCGGCGAAGCCGGTTTCTCGCGCATGGGAAACGGTGTCAGGCGTGGCCGGCCCGTTGCGTCGATGCCCATTGCTCTGAGCATGCCACGGCGGCGCACCGTTCGCCAACGATTTTCGCGACTCGGTTCAACAGGGTGGTGAGTTGCCGGAGTTCATCAGGGGTCAGATCTTCTCGAAATCGAGGGTGTAATCCCCAACGGGTTTCGACGACGTCACGGGATATGCTGGACACCATGCTGATCAGTTTGATGTCTCGGCCGGTGGCGCGTTGCCGGTCGGACTGATCCGGCCGATCTTGCCGAACCATCGGCTGCTCCGATGGTTCGGCGGCCGGAGGAGAAGAGGTCGGCTGCGCCTGTCCCCGCAGAATCGCCTCCATCGCCGGGACGACGGCACCGGCGCAGAGCGCCGCAGCCGAGCCGAGCTTGGCATTGCCCGGTGCGCCGAAGGCGTCCGCGATCTTCTCGCCGAAGTCGCGGAACATGTCATTCTTGATTTTGGATTCCTCCGTGATGAGGAAGGCGTAGGGCTCATACGTCCGTCGACTTTCGGCGACGGTCGTACCGATGGTCAGGGCGATTTCCATCTGATCGGTACGGTCGCCGAATGCCGGCGCAAGCACGTCCTTGAGCCGTCCGGTGACGGCGTCCTCCAAGCTGTTCATGAAGTCCATTTGATCCTTGATCGGGATATGGAGCGCCGCAAGTCGGTCCGCCAGATTGAACAGGATCTTGAGAAATTCCAGGTACAGGCCCCATTCATTCTGTCGCTTGAGCGTCAGCGCCTGTTCCGGCGCGGTTTTCTTCATCATCGTGACCGACTCGCCGGCCACGGCGAGCATCAGGTCGGCCAGTTGGCGGAGACGTTCCCGGTATGGAGAATCGGCGGCGGTCATAACATTTCCTTTTCCAAGATCATGGCGCGATTATATCGGAGGCCGGCGCGGGGCGCAAAGTAGAAGGCGCGAACGACTTTCAGTAGCGGCCGTTGGCGAGCGCGGCCACGAATCGCGTCCAGGAATTGACGAGGTTAAGCTGCTCATCATGACGCTCATGCCGGTGGCGGTGGAATGAGACGGCGGGATGAGCGGCCGGCGTGTGTGCCTGACAGGCGTGCTCGCCTGCGAATCGACAGCCGGACCGATTTGCAGGCCGGTTTGCCGGTTTGTTTGAACTGGTGTCGATCACCCTGTATAAAAGAAAACGGGACTGTGCTATACCACAAACTTCTCTAACAGACCGAGTCGCCGACCGAGTCGGTCATCCGACGAGTCATTCGCCGCGAGTCATTCGTCCCGATGGCGTCCTGATGGAACGACAAGCCAAGCCCTACGTGTTGAAGCGGTCGGCCGACCAGGCGTCGCCGCGGCGTCTGATGATCGATTACGCCGCGGCGCTCAATCCGCAGCAATTGGCGGCGGTGACGGCGGGTGAGGGACCGGCGCTGGTGATCGCCGGTGCGGGAAGCGGCAAGACGCGCACGTTGGTCTATCGCGTGGCCTATTTGATCGATTCCGGCGTCGATCCGTCGAACATTCTCTTGCTGACCTTCACGCGCAAGTCGGCGCAGGAAATGTTGGAGCGCGCGGGCGAGTTGATCGGGGCCGGCACGCAGCGCGTGTGCGGCGGGACGTTCCACTCCGTCGCCAATATCCTCCTGCGGCGGTACGGCCGTTCGGTTGGCGTGGAGCCGGGGTTCACGATTCTGGATCGCGGCGACGCGGAAGATTTGATCGGCCTATGCCGCACGCAGTTGGGCTTCAACGAAAAGGCCAAACGCTTCCCCCGCAAGGGGACGATCATGGAGCTGTTCAGCAAAAGCGAAAATACGCTGAGGAGCCTGGAAGACGTCCTGCTGGAAGAGTTCAGCCATTTCTCCGACCATCTGGAGGACTTGGACAAACTGCACCGGGCCTACCGGGCGGCCAAGCGGCAGAAACAATTGTTGGACTACGACGATCTACTGGTGATGCTGCGGCAGATGCTGGAGATCGATGAGGCGGCCCGGACGGCGATTTCGCGCCAGTACCGGTACATTCTGGTGGATGAATATCAGGACACGAATCGGCTGCAGGCGGACGTGATCCGCCGGTTGGCCGCGACGCACGACAACGTGATGGTCGTCGGGGACGATTCGCAGTCCATCTATGCGTTTCGGGGGGCGACGTTCAGAAACATCATGGAGTTCCCGGATCTCTTTCCGGGCGCCACGGTGTACAAGCTGGAAGAAAACTATCGCAGCACGCAGCCGATTCTGAATCTGGCGAACAGCATAATCGAGGAGGCGGCGGAGAAATACACCAAGCGCCTGTTTACGAGAAGACTCGACGGCCCGTTGCCGGTGCTGGCTGAGGCGGCCGGCGAGAACGCGCAATCGCGATTCATCGCGCAGAAGATTCTCGAACTGCGGGAGGAAGGGGTGCCGTTGAACGAGGTGGCGGTGCTGTTTCGATCGAGCTTCCATTCATTCGATTTGGAAATCGAGCTCTCCCGCGCCGGGCTGCCGTTCATCAAACGCGGGGGCGTCAAGTTCATCGAAACGGCTCACGTCAAAGACGTGCTGGCGCACGTGCGGGTGGCCGCCAATCCGCTCGACCTGGTCAGTTGGCACCGGGCGCTCATGCTGGTGGAGGGCGTCGGCCCGAAGAAGGCTCAGGACCTGTTGTCGTTGATTGCAAAAGCCGATCGGCCTTTCGATGTGTTGCGGGCAGGGGCCGGCCGCTCCGCTCGCGCGCTCGCGACTCTCGCCGACACATTGGATGGTTTGACGGGAAACGACCATCGGTCGCCGGCGGACTCCATCGCCCACGTGTACGACTACTACCTACCCATTCTGAAGGATCAGTACGACGACTATCCCAAGCGTATGCGGGATCTCGATCATCTCCATACGATCGCCGGGAACTATGCCGAGCTCGATGAGTTTTTGGTGGATCTGGCCTTGGAGCCGCCGGACGGGAGCGTCGTGGATGTCGAGTCCACGGAGCGCGACGACGAGCGACTGGTATTGTCCACGATCCATTCGGCCAAGGGACTGGAATGGGAGGCGGTCTTTGTGATCTGGGTGGTGGACGGTCGGTTTCCGTCGGCCTATTCGTTTCTGACCGACGAGGAGTTGGAAGAAGAACGGCGGCTGTTCTATGTGGCGGTGACACGAGCCAGACGGCATTTGTTCCTGACCTATCCGGTCAACGTGTACGACAAGTCCAGCGGGATGGTGCTCTCGAAACCGTCTCGTTTCCTCGATCCTGTCTCGCCCGAACTTCTTGATGTGCTGACGTTGGTCGAAGAGGGGGGACGAGAGGAGGAGTGGAGGACGTCGCGGTATTGGGATTAAGCATGCCGGGCCGCATGAGGGAGGACCGTCGCCACATGTTCGCTGCATTACGGTCGTCGGTACTCTTTCTGCCCATTGTACGGCTCTCCGTCCTCTTGCGGTTCGGTCTCTTTTTTCTTGTTTTTTGGTTGTGGGATTGGCCGGGCGGTTCTTGGGGGGGGGCTGTTTCCGCCGTCGATGACGTCCGATCAGCCTTGGAGACGACCTGGAGCCGATTGATCGTCGAGGCGGATCGTCTTCATCTTCCCACCAAGTTTCTCAAGCGGATGCCGGCGGATTTTATCCGGTTCGAATTCGATGATCTTCGGACCTATGCGGCGGAATACCATCCCGGTGACCATCGGATGGTGCTCAATCGATCCCTGTCCTTCAACGCAGCCGGTGCCGTCCTGAAACCGTTGCGCGCCATGACGCACCAAGAACTCCAGGTGCTGTACCACGAGCTCTTCCATGCCTACATGGATTATTTGACGACCCTTGAGGAACAAAAAGGAGAGGCAGGCGGAACGCCTGAACTATTGCGTTTTGCCCGGAGACAGCAGGCGTGCCGATATGGTGCAGTGGCGATCGTACCGCTCGCGCAACGGCCGCACGAGACCGAAGTCCGGTACTTGACGGAATCGGAATCCTGGGAGGCGCTGAATGAGACGTGGGCGGTTTTTATCGGATGGGCCATCTGGACGCAGCTCGAGATACAAGGGAAACATCATGGTCGGCCGGAACGTCAAAAAGAGCAGTGGGCGGAACGTTTGAAGGCCGCGTTCTCTCACGGAGAGTTTCGTGGATACTATGTGCCCCAGGATGCTGAAGAACGGCGGGTGGCTCAAAAGAGATTTCTTGGTAAACCGTCGCAACTTTCCTGGACTGAGGCCGAGGTTTTAATGACACAAGTACTAGATTTTTCAGAAGAATTTGTCATGTGGCTGAAAGGATCTCAAAAAGTCTCGATTACCGATGGAGCACCTGCCTCCTGCTAACATAAAGGCCGCGGGGTAATAAAAAAATTAAAGAAGAGCGGATCGTCTCTTGACATAACAGCACTTCGTCAATAGAATCCAGCATTTCTTAATTGACCCATCCTGCTGCATCAGCGCTTCAATCTTTCGGATTGAAGAGAAGTGCGCGGAGGGGTTTGCTCTTGTTTCGCATCGGTGAATCAAGGGCTATTCCCCGATTAAGGTGATTGTCCAGAACAAAAATACGTCGCGGGGATGGCGTGTTGCGGGCAGGTACCCAAGTGGCCAAAGGGGGCAGACTGTAAATCTGCTGGCTTATGTCTTCCAAGGTTCGAATCCTTGCCTGCCCACCAAACCGCGCTTGCTCGTGCCGCTGCGCTTGTTGAAAGTGTGCAGTGGGTAAGTGCCCTGAGTGTCTCGGGCTTTGAAGCGCCGATACGTTGAAGTCGCGGGGGCGGGCGTAGCTCAGTGGTAGAGTCCCAGCCTTCCAAGCTGGTTGTCGTGGGTTCAAATCCCATCGCCCGCTCCAAAGAAGACGTGAAACGGCAACGGTGGAATGTCATGGGTGGGTCGCTCGGGGCTTGGGAATCGGGTCTTGTATTGACGGTGATGAACGACGAATGACGATAAAGAGCGCCCACGTAGCTCAGTCGGTAGAGCACGTCCTTGGTAAGGACGAGGTCACGCGTTCGATCCGCGTCGTGGGCTCCACCGGATCGGGCGCACGTGGAGCCGGCAACAGAAGCGGACGGTTTCGACGGCCGCGGCCGCTTCGCATAAATGAAACACTGTGCCCGGCGTCCTAATCGAGACTGCGAAAACGGACAAAATTTATTGAGGGAAGCTAGACAAAGGAGCGAGGTATGGCGAAGGCGAAATTTGAGCGGAAGAAGCCGCATGTGAACATTGGGACGATCGGGCATGTGGACCATGGGAAGACGACGTTGACGGCGGCGTTGACGAAGGTGTGTGCGGATCG
>JANDJG010000071.1 GCA_024331085.1 Nitrospira sp.
CCTATGAAATTTTTGGCGGCGGTGCTCCAACCTTCACTTGAGAAAGATAATCTACAATCTTCTTAAGAGCCCCGGCACTCAATTTTTGACCGAATACTTTAGGCATGGTGTTGTCAGGAAACGGCTTCACCACGTAGGCACTTGGATCAACAATCGATTCCATAATGTATTCGGCCGGAGACTTGGCTGTTCCCTTGTAATCCGGCGCTTTGATACGCTGAGCAGCCGTCGTCCCCTCCTCAAGCTTCGGGCCGATAGTGCCGACAGCCCCAGGAATACCAGGTATGGTATGACATGCGACACATTGAGCTTTGGCAAAAATTTGATCAACAGGTTCCGAACCGTCCGCCATTAAAGAGGATGCTGCCCCCCCCGCCGGCTTATCTTCCTGAAGTTGTGGGCGGTCCCCCTCAGGAATAAATTTCTCATAGGACTTGACTATTTCTTCAAAAGAAGGGGGCTCCAAACCTTCACGTACATACATCCACGTGTCAACGGCCGCCAACTCAGGAAGACTCAAAGAGATTGGGGGTTTATGGATGGCTGGCATGGGACTTTCTCTATCATTCGTTCCTTTCACTCCATATCCCTCAACCACGTAACAGCTCGGACAAGCGTGCGACTCTGCGATATACTCTTGAGCATTTTCGGCGGTTCCAGACCCTGGGAAAGCCTCTTTCACAGAATACTCCCGCTTAGCAGGGTTCCCTTTTGAGTATTTCGGATCTTCCAACCGTTCCTTGGATCGATTAACCAATCCAAGCAAGTTGGGAGCACGCTCCCCCAACATGCCGGCATGGAAGGCATGACACAAGGGACATTGCCCTTTCCCAATAGCTCCCTGTTCTTTATTTTTCCCGATTCCTCCAAAAATAATCTTTTCCCCTTCATCGGCCAACTGTTGAGGCGTCATAGAATTGAAATCAAGCTTTTCCTCTACCGGAGGAAATCCCCCCTCCACCTGAGGGAGCCAATTTCCATATCCGGACAAAAACGCCGCAACAAAGAACATAAACCCACCAATTTTGAGCAACGCGCTCAGATTGGTGAAGTACAACGCCATAATAAAGGACGTGGCGGTAATCATCACGAGAGAAACCGGCAACAGCCTGCTCTCTCCATAAAAATTCGTTTTGTAGTTGGCAATCGCCACAAATAAGAGAAAGGTCGAAATGATCCCGATAAACGTTTTAAAAACAGCTCGTTTCTTGGCGGAAGGATCACTGATCGACACTTGAAAATAGACAAGAAGCCCGGTCAGGATGGCGATCGCCATCCACCCCATTGAAAGCGCCTCAGCAATCAAATTACCCAAGGTACTAACCCTCCTACCGCTTCACAAGAAAAAGAACTGCGACGCCGTTCCCTTTCTCACAAAGCCGATCCTTAGATAAAAGTCCATCAATGACTTCCAGCCGGCTGCGGGATAGCTCCCGGAACACCGACTTTCGACTCCACCGGAGCCTTCTTTGCCGTCAAACTGCCGAGCCAGAAGACAAAGAGAATACTGATCCAGAAGAACAGAACGTTGGCCGAAATCACATTCGCGGCAAACCCTACCGTATGAGTATAGGCCCACGGAGAGTTGTCCCGCATAATTTCATTGACGTGCCAAAAGAGACGAACCGATGAACGAATATAACCCATCAACCCCATCATCCAAGTAAAGGCGGTTGCCAGCATGATGAGTGCATACTGAGAACGGGCTGAAATTTTCCCCCATTCGATCGGGCCCATTTGCTTGGCCCCTTTCATCATCATACTATTGAGAGTAAACATGAAAAAGAGGCACGAAAGAGTCGTTGCAACTTGAGGCACAGAGAGGCCGACACGAACGTTCGCCGGAATGTAATAGCCGTAAATCGCAAGGAATATGATGTTTATATATGCGCAGGCAAAAAACACTCCCATGAAGATATTACCGAACCTTGCCCACGACACAGTCGAAACCTTGTTGCCCCGCATGTACCAGACAAAGCTCAGCACTGTGGTCGTAATAATAACGTTGATTCCACCATTTTTCGCCGACATGACACCATAATTGCCCAAAACCGGATGTTGCTGCCCTCCCATCGCCTTTAATTCGGCCGGCGTCATCACCATGGTATGCGGAGTAATAAAGACCATGAACCCGCAGGCCAACAAAAAGACCAGGTACTTGATATATCGCTGATACTTCTCGGCACCCCGCATGCGGCCCATCGCTTGCCACAAATAATAATTGGTGCTCAAAAACAAGATCCCGATCATTGTGGCCTGGATAATAAACAACCAAGCCAAGAGACCACCCATAAGCGTAATCCCCATTTGCTGCCTATAGGCATAGACTTCTCTCATCAGCCAATAGCCGGCAAATGGAAGAGGAATGAGAAACGCCACTCCGAGCGCCATCGCGATATAACCCATCCAATCATAATGAGCGCGCTCTTCATCCGTTTTTGCAGCCAGGAATTTATAGGCCGCATAGGCAGCCACCACGCCGCCCCCGAATGCCATGTTGCCAAGAATGCGGTGGAGGTTCAGCGGATTCCACAAAGCGGTATGAATGACATGCCAAATGTTCCCCAGATAGCGGCCCTGCTCATCAACACCGGCAGGCGACATCATGAAGCCGATCCACGAATTCGCCAAAAACATGAGCAGTGTCCCGATCACATTTAAAATGACGGACATGCTTAAATGGATCCACTTCAGAAAACCCTCTTTCATTTTGTCCCAACCATAATAGTAAATGTAGAGGGTTCCGCTCTCCGCAACAAACATCAAGGCATAGATATGCATCACCGGGCGGAAAATACTTGATAAGTACGAGAAAAAGGTCGGATATAGCGTCAGAAAGGTAAAAATAAGAATTCCGCCCAGGATGGCCGTCAACGAATAGGCGGTCAGGCTGATCTTAATGAAGTCATACGCCAACTGATCATATCGCTTGGCGAGCGCCTTGTCCTTCGTGACCACCCCCATGAATTCAATGATCATGCAAAAAATCGGGACGGCAAGAACAAAACTTCCATAGTAAAGATGTTGCTGGTTGGCAAACCAGAGCAGGACCCGGCTTTCAAAGTTGTATCGCGGATAATCGGCAGGGCCATCCGTTGTCTTAGGAGCAGGAGCGCCGACCACAATACCTTCGGTCTTGTAGTAGACATCTCTCGCCTTTTCAACTTTTTCACCCTCCTTCTGCGCCCCCTCGGCAACTGGAGCCTCTTCACCTGTAGCCGGCGATGGAAGCGCCATAACGATCGGAAGCAGAAGAGCAACAACCATCGCGCCCAGCGCGATGATCGAGAATAACTTCTTCCGGGTTACGACACCCATGAAAATACCTCCTTAAAGCAGGACAATTACCTTGCAATCTTGTCTTCGCTGCATATTTCCATTCAGGTCAAGTCAGTCTATTGGCGGAAGAGATACCAAAAATCCAACCCCTGCATCTCCATCAGATAGTGATCAACCAACGTAAAGTACCCCACCGCGATGACCAACGACACGATTACCGCAATGACCGGATTGTTCAGCGCGCTCATACTGTTTCCTCTCCTCTTTGCCTCTCTACCGGTTTCACCAAATCAGCCGAGCACACAATCTTGCCTGATACTTCTGCGCCTTTAGCAGGGGCACTGAATGCCCGCGAACCAGTAAAAAAACCACAGCCCGACTGCACAGGTAATGTAGAAAATCATTTTGCCGATTTTGATTTTAACATCGCTATCCTGCTGTGCTGCCTCCGCCATCTATAGCTCCTTGTTGCTGATCAAAAGGAATGAATGACCGGCCTTGTGTTTCTTGACAGAGAGGTGACCCTGTGTTAATCAACTCCTCGCAAGCACGGTATGGACTTTTGAATTTGCAAGGAAAAAATCATGTCGAAAAACGCAAAAGTGTTTGACATTATAGTTTTGGCCGGAATGGTTGTCAACATCATTTTGGCCGTGTTTTTGATCTTGTATTACTTCGATTTTCTCTAGCATCAGGTCTTTTCATTGACCCGCTCATTTTCTGAAATTTCTGACGTTGCACAGCGAAACCCTATCGTCTCATCCCGAAAATCAGGCATCATTTTGCTTCGACTCGTAATACGGATGTCGGCTCCGGTGGTCGTGTACCCTCCCCCTCGAAGCACCCGATAGGTTCCATACTCCGGTCCCATAGGGTTTTTGTCTGGCGAATCTCTATAGTATGTTTCCTGGTACCAATCGGCGACCCATTCCATCACGTTGCCTGCTCCGTCCATAACTCCGTAAGGGCTGTGGTCCGTTTTGAAACTGCCTACCGGGGCAGACACCTCGTATCCGTCCTGCACTCGAGCCCAGTTTGCGCCGTTGGTCAATTGATTATCCCCCCAGGGCCAAAGCCTCCCATCACTGCCGCGCATGGCCTTTTCCCACTCCGCCTCCGTCGGAAGACGCTTCCCTCTCCATCGGCAATACGCGTCTGCATCCTCCCAAGAGACGTATACCACCGGTTGATTGGGTCCTTTCATCTTTCCGCCGCTCTTGGCATACCGCGCCGGCAAACCCGGTTTCCGATGTCCGGTCGCCAGAACGAATTGCTGATACTGCGCGTTGGTCACTTCGTATCGATCGATAAAAAACTCCTCCAGATAGACCGTTCGTTGTGGTTGCTCGTCAAACCCTCCGCTCTCGGTCCCGCGAATAAACGGTCCCGCTGGAATCTTCACCATCTCTTCTTCGATCGGCTCTTCCTGGGATACATTGTCGGCTTCCGGTTCAACTCTTGCGGTCGTTTCTCCGACCGGCTCTTCGTAAGGCGTCAACGTCGTCCCCTTCATAATGCCCGCTATGGGAAGAGCGGCGCAGATCAACACGACGATCAAAAAAACGACTTTGAATTTGGTCTCGAGCATGCGCAGCCTCACGGAGCGGAAACTGATCCGCTTTCCTGATCAAGATCCGCCGCGCAACGGATCCCGATCGTGATATCCGCACGCCAGTGTTTTGCCGCAAATCGCTTGGAGAGTCTCGCGTTATGAGTCGTTTCTCGCCACGATCCGCCGCGGACCACTTTGAGGTCGCCGTCTTCCGGTCCCTTGGGGTCGCGGTACGGCGACTTCTTGTAATAGTTCTCGTCGTACGAATCGGCCACCCACTCCGCGACGTTGCCGGTCATATCATACAGCCCGTACGGACTCCGCCCCGACTCAAACGAGCCGGGAGGGGCGAGATATTTATAACCGTCTTCGCTCCCGTCCAAATTGGCATGCTCCGGAGCAAACTTATCGCCCCATGCATACTTCCTTTTCCCCTCGCCTCGGCCCGCCTTTTCCCATTCCGCCTCCGTGGGAAGGCGCTTGCCGGCCCACTTGCAATAGGCCGCCGCGTCGCTCCAAGAGACGCTCATGGCGGCGAACTCGGGCTGAAGCAGCTTGGATTGGTCGTCCTCGAACACTTCGATTCTCGGCATCGGGCGCTTCGTCATTTTGGCGAATCGCATGTATTCCGCCTGCGTCACTTCCTTCAAGTCAATATAGAACCCCTTTAAGAACACTTGGTGTTCAGGGGCTTCATCCGGATCACCGTCGTTACTCCCCATGGTGAACGGCCCTTCGGGAATCTGCACCATTTCACGCCCCTCATCGCCGACTTTCGTTTTGTACATCGAATAGTCTTGGGGCATCGCTTTCGGCGCCGCGGACTGAGTTTCGGACGTCACGGATTTCGCAAGTTCTTTGAGCTTGCTCGCCTTGTACGACTCATAGACCAGCATGCCGATCAAACCAAAAAACGACGCAAAGACAAAAATGATCGATCCATACAACACGCCTCTATTTTCCACGCCATCTCCCTCACCGTTTACGGTTGCGGCGCCGACGGCTCGGTGCGATCCGACGAGGCCTTCCTGGCCGCACGAAAATCCAGCAGCATCGACACTTGGACACCGAGGAATCCGCCCATCGCGGCGCCTGCGCCCGCGCCTACCCAAATCCTCTCAACATCCGCTACCAACCACGCCAGCGCTCCTCCCAGTAGCGTTCCCGTCATAATGCTCACAAGAAACCGGCGTCCACCCAAAAACCCGACGACACCGCCCAGCAACAACCCGATCAGCACGGCAACGGGTAACGCTCCCCATCCCATGACCATCCCGATCAGAGTTCCGACGGTCCCCATCACCGCCATTCCCAAAAAAATGTCCAGGACTTTCCCCATCGGCATCGCTCGGACTCGTTGACTCATCTGTCTTGACTCGCTCATTTATTTTCCTGGAAGCGCCGTCAGCGGACCGATATCAATCTCGACACCGGGTCCCGCCACAATCGAGATCCCCCATGCCTTTGCCGCAGGTTCATGCCCATGTATCTTCTTGAAATCTTCGTACACGTTCACACGCTCCTCGAACCACTGTCCCAGCGTCGCCGTCCCGCTTCGGACCACGAGCTCGGACCCGCTGAACATTCCTCCCTCGGTGAGCGTCCCTTCGGGCTTCGAAGGGCTCCAGACATATTTCGTGAAGACCGGAATAAACAGAAGATCGGTATCGAGCGAAGCATAGACGGCGGCGAGCGGTTCGGTTCCCGGCGGCGCCTTCAATAACCGCCATCGCCAGGTCAAGACCGGATAGGCTCTGGGGTCCCAATCGATTTTCTTTTTTTTGATCCGTTGCCCCGCGTCCTTCGCCGACAAAAAGACGTCGCCGTTCTCCGATCGAACTTTGTAGGCCTCGCGGCCTTTTGCTTTGCTCCGTTGGTTTTCGTGTTCCCAATGCGAAGGAAACCCGTCGGCGTCTTTCGCTTTGAAATCCTCCAGGATCAGGACTTGGCCTTCCGCCGGACCGAAATCGGGCCAGGAAGCAAATCCGATCGCCACAAGAGCGATGACCATGGTTCGAATCGGCACATTCCATCGCATCAGCTTACCCCTCTCCGTCTTTTTCATCAGGCTTCAGGTGAAGAGACCGGCGACAACAGCGGCGCATTGGTATTATGACGCTCTTCACCCATTACCGGTCGCCGACCCCATTGACACATCCAAAAAAGAACCAGCACCGCTCCCCAAAAGACCACCATGTTCAACGTCACCATTTTCGCGGCGAACGCCAGGTCCGGAGTGAACGCCCAGGGCGACACGTCGGCCATCACTTCGCTCACGTGCCACGCCAACCGTCCGGATGAGCGAATATAGCCCATCAGCCCCATCACCCAACTGAAGGCCGCCGCCATGGCGAACAGCACGACCATGCCCCGCGCCGGAATCTTTCCCCATTGAATCGGCCCGTGAACGATCGACCGCTTCAACATGGCCCGATTGATCAACAGGCCGACGACGATGACCGTAAAAGTCGTGAAGGCTTGCGGCGCCGACAATCCCACTCGAACGTTCGCCGGCAAGTAGAATCCGTAAATCGACAGCCCCGCGACGTTCACGAGACCGACCGCGAACAGCACCGCAATCACCACGTTACCCGTCGTGACCCACGGCACCGTCATGGTCCGATTCGCCCGCCGCATGTACAAGAAACTGAGAGCGGTGCAGAGCAGAATGACGTTGATGGCCCCGTTCTTGGACGACATGACTCCATAGTTTCCGATGACCGGATGCTGCGCGCCGCCCATCGCCTTCACCTCTCCTGCAGACATGAGCAGCGTATGAGGAGTCAACCATATGAATAGCGCCAGCAGAAGACCGCCGAACACCAGTTGATAATAGGGTTGATACCGTTCCGCTCCCTTCAGCCGCGCCATGCCTTGCCAGATGTAATAATTGATGCCCAGAAAGAGAGCTCCGATCAGCAACGCCTGCACGACAAACATCCACGTCAGCAATCCCCCCATCATGGTCACGCCCATGGTCTGCCGAAACGCGAAGACCGACCGCATCAGCCAATACCCGGCGATCGGCATGGGCAACAACGCGCACACCGTCACGAAGAGAAAGACGTACCCCACCCAATCGAAATAGGCCCGTTCCTCGGTCGTCTTGGCGGTAAAGAACCGGAAGCAGGCATACGCCAACACGACCGCTCCGCCGGACATGATGTCGGCCAGAAACCGATGCACGTTGAGCGGATTCCAGAGGACGGAATGCAGCAGATGCCACCCGTTCCCAAGAAACCGACCTTGAGCGTCCACGCCGGCCGGCGCCATCATGAACGCCGACCAGGCATTCGCCAGCAGCAACAGAGCGGTCCCCACGACGTTCGTCGCCACCCCGATGGCCGCGTGCGCCCATTTCACGCCTCGCTCGGTCATCCGGTCCCAACTATAGTAATAAATGATCAGGAGCACGGACTCGACCACGAACACGGCGGCATAAGCCGGCATAAACGATTTGAAGGTTCCGCCCATGTAGGTCATGAAGCTCGGATACAGTCCGATAAACATCGCGAGCATCAGACTTCCGATGACGGCGGTCACGGAGAGCGCCAACACCGCCACCTTCGCCAGATCCCTCGCCAGGCCGTCATATCGGAGCGACAACGCCGGCTTGGAGGTCATCAATCCCAGAAATTCCAGCAAGGCGCAAAAGAGCGGCAACGCCAGCACGAACCCGCCGAAATACGTGTGCTGCTGAGTCACAAACCACACCAGCGCCCGGCTGTCGAAGGAGCCGATCTGCGGGTACGCCGTTTCATGAGGCGCGGGCGCAGCGGGACCTTGCGGTATGCCGGGCGTGTTGAAATAGACATCCAGCGACTCCTCGGCCAAGGAAGCCCCTTCCATACCGACGAACCCCAGCAAGGCGACCAGCGTCGCAATGATCCCCATCAATTCGAGCGTCACCCGTTTCTCTCGTCGCAAATGATCCCGAACAACCATGCTACACCTTTGATCCAGGAACAGTCGGCATCGGCGTGCTCACATGTTTTGTTTTTCCAAGAATGCCCATTACAAAAGGACACCGGAGCAGGGCTTCATCGATTCTTTGTCCCTGTTGCTCTTCCACGTGTCGGCGATGTCCCAAATAATATCCGTAGAGCGCCATCATTCCGCCCACGAATCCTCCGCCGGCGACGGAAAAACCGGGGGCCATCGCCGGCCATTGCACGACAAACAGGCCGACGCCCGCCGCGACCAAATAATAGGTGGACGAAAACGCGAGTCCCGGCCACCACCAATACTTGAAGAGTTCAGATACGCTTGTCGCGGAGAATCGCGCCGTCCATGAGGCACGTCCGCTCATACCGCCGAAATAGGCACACAAGGTGATCGCCCCTCCCAACACCGTCACGGCAAGCAATTGCACGATGATCGCCCGCTGCCCCATGACCACGTGATCGAGGAACGCGGCCGCCGCACCGATCACCGATCCGGCCGCCACCCAGGGACCGACTTGAGCCGCGCGGCTCCTTATCATGTCTCGCAACGGCGCTCCGTCGGGGAACGTGGGAAACGGTCTCCCCATTGCGGCCATCCGGCGCACATGGCCGATCTCAAACGCATCTCGCGCCACCGACGTGCACGCGACCATGATCGCCATCATGGCGGGACCATCCGGATGTTGCAGATAGTCGTAGCCCACCATCCACAACAGCGCCAACACCAGCAGCGAGAGCTGCGCGCCGTAGACCGCTCCGATCCAGAAACCCATCCACGCGAGAACACGTCCGCCGTCTTGGCGGGCAATCACTCCCCAGGAGGCGGATCGCCCGATCCGGTAAGCGAACAGGGCCGTTGCCATTGCAATCAGACTGCTCAACAAAAGCAATGTCAGCGGCTCCGCAATCGACACCAGGTGTTTGGCCGCACGATACACCGCGAAGGCGACCAAGCCCGGCACAAGCATGATCAGCCGTTTCCGTTTTCGGACGGACTCCTCCGTCACAGCCAGGCTCAAGCTGGGAAGCACTCGCAAGGCCATCCGATGCAACATCTTTCCCCCGCCGAACGTGACGCTTGAGGAGAAAAGCGGACCACAAGTCGCACGTCGGGTCGCGCGTTTCCGAGCGACGGCTCCGTTTCCTACGTCCGCCGAGCTCCCATTCCAAAATACTTCGCCTTGACCTCTTCCATCAGCGACACGGTCACGACAGTCATCCCGCGCTCGACCGCCGTCCGCTCCAGCTCAATCTTCGCCATCGCCCGCACGGCGGCCGGCACTTTTTCCAATCGTCGTTCCGCTTCCGGTTCCCACTCGATCCGTTCTTCGGACGACGGGTTGAGGAGCGAGTCATAAGTAATAACCCTTTCCTCTCTGGCTCTGGCCCGCTCTTCCGCTTCTTGCCGAACGAGTGACGCCAGGTACGGCGGCATTCGGTCCAACCGATGCAGCGCTTCGTCTGTCCACATCAATCGATCAACCAATCCGTTGATGATACCGGCCGGCACATCAACACCCACCTTCAGTCCGCACCCACGACATTCGGACCGAATAAACCACTGCGCCGCTCCATCTTCGCAAGCCCGTTCCTCGATCCCCTCCGTGTGCATCCACCGCCCACAGCCGCAGGTCAACATCGTCCCGTATCCGCCGGTTGCTCCAGAAGCAGCGACCGCAAGACCCGACTCGCGGCCGAACCCCTGACTCGCTCGACGGCCATGCGCCGTCGCTTCGCCGCAATGATCTTCATCCGATTTTTCCTGGATAGAGAATGTACAGCATCGTGTAGGTGAAGCTTCCGGTCACGAACAGCACACAGTAGATTACCATGGTGAACCGACCGAGCGCCCGATGTCGCTGAGCTCCGTCCGGCCATATCCGTTGAATCGCCATCTCCATCAGCAAAACCACCGTAAAGATGAGCATGAACGCGATCCAGACGCTGGACCTCCGCATTGAAAGACGATCCGTCAGATGCAAATAGAGTAGATACGTTCCTATCAAGCCGCCGACGGCGGTCCACAGCTTGGCGATGGCACCCCATGAAGCTTGCCTGGGACCGGCTTTCAGCCGCCGTTTCCCGCCGACGAACGTTTGGACTCGAAAGCCGAGGACGATGAGATACACCGCCATGATGAGACCGACGATGACGAGGGTAATGTGAAGAATCAGCACGGGGACGAACACGCGGTCGTACAGTTCCTGAGAACCGCCGAACCCTTCTTTCCCCTCGAATGCCAAGACGCCGAGCTGGCGGAACAGATAATAAACCACAAAGAAACCGGCCATGGAAACCATGCCGCCTAACATCAACCAGTGGTGAGCATCGGTGTGTTGCTTGCGAGCCTGCACCCATCCGACGATGAACAAAACGGTAAAGAGCGTCGCCATCAATTGGCTCAAGTCCGCCCCCACCGTGGCATGTGTGCCGAAAAATCCGGACTCCCGCAGCCAATCCATTACCAAATCTCTTGCGTCAGCGCGTCAGATCGTTCGCCGGCTGTTTCGGTTCAAAGCGCCCGGCCTATTCGTCGTCGCTTCGCACACCATGCGTCACATCGCCCGACTCTTGACGCCTTGGACGACGGCCGTTTTTTCCAACTCCGTAATGTCGGCAAACCCGGCCTTCATCATCCATCTCATGGCATCACTGCATCGATAGCAACTCCCGGCCTGGGTGTTCACCAGGATGTGCACGGCAAACGCGGTCGTCCATGCGGGACCGGTCCCTGCCTCGTCAAGAAAACGATCCTTGATGACCAAGCGCCCTTGAGGCGCGAGGTGGGCGAATGTTTTTTCGACCAACGCTTCATTCGCTTCATCGGTCTGATAATGCAACACGTCGGACATCAACACGATGTCGTAGGGGCCGCCGAGGGGGTCCCGGTTAAAATCGCCGGGAAGCAGGGCGATCCGCGAGGCCAATCCTCTTTCTTTTACCGTCTTCTCCGTCAGTCGGAGCGTGGTCGGAAGATCGAACACCGTCGCGGTCAAATCAGGATATACTTCACAAAACGCGATCGCGTTCGTTCCGGCTCCTCCCCCCAAATCCAACAGACGAACGGGCCCGCTCAACCCAAGGCGTCTCGCCAATTCCGGGCCGCTCTGCCGACCGATCCGATCCAATACGGCCAAGACGTTGCCGCCTAATTCCGGATCGGTCTCGAACACGTGTCGATCGACCGCCCGCCTCCCCGTGCGAACGGTTTCCTCCAACTTGCCCCAATTGTTCCATTCCGCGTCATGAAGCAGCAGCAAGTGCCCCACATAGTGGGGCGACCGTTTGACAAGATGCTTGTCCGCGACCGGCGAATTGCCATACCGATCGCCTTCTTTGGTCAGCAAGTTCATGGCCACAAGGGCGTTCAACAACAGGCGGAGCGTCGGCTCATGGGCGTCGATCCGGCGTGCGACTTCACCGGCGGTTTTGGGCGTGCCGTCCAGCGCGGAAAACACATCCAGCGTCACCGCGGTCAATAAAATTTTCGTTTCCCAGTAGTAGCCGAGTTGAAAAACCTCGGCGAGCGAAAGTTCTCGCGACACGCGCCTCCCCTGTCATCAGCAATGCCGCAGAAAGAAGAGATCTTACCGAGATCGGAAATCGAAAGGCAAGGAGCGAAGGGAGCGATCCTCCGCAAAAACATGAAAGGCAGCGGATGGTCCGCTGCCTTTCGACGAGACCCGTGTGAGATAAGTCGTTTACTTGATCTCGGCCTTGAGGTTGGCCGTTCCACCGTCCGTCACATCGACCTCAAACTCGATCTTCTTGGCCTTCCCAGCGAACGGATGCCATGCCACCACCTTATGCTTGCCGGCCGGAACATCCTTAATCTCGAACGAACCGTCTTCCTTCGCCACCGCGTAGTACGGATTGTTCACCGGAAGGAAGAAAGACTGCATGAACTCATGCTGATCGCACTGCAAACGGAAGTAACCCTCTTTCTCCGCGCCGCCGCGGAACACCACCGGCTTTTCCAGTTTGTCACCCTTTTTGGCAAGACCGATGTTGAAGCCGGTCGCGGAGGTCGCGCCCTTCACCACAAAGCTGTGCGGGTTATGAAGCACGCCTGCCACCGACTTGGGATCATCCGGATCGGCATCGAAGTTTTCGACCTTAAACGGCCGATTGTTGACGACAATGCCGCTGAACGGCTGGAAATCACAGAACTCCGCCTTGACTTCAGTGCCGGCATAACCGTCCATGAACGCTTTGTCTTCGATATCCACCACCGCAACGATCGCGTTCTTCAAGCCACCGTCCTTACCCACTTCGATCGTCCTGATGAACCGCTTATCTCCTTCCGCCAAGCCCTTGGTCGGGATCTTGTTACAGAAATTCGGGTTGGGGAATTTGGAGAAGAGAAACTCCTTCTGCTCGGACTTTCCGGCATAGGTGACTTTCCCGGAAATCGTCCCGCCCGCAAACGACGCGACAGGCGCCGCCACCACGGCGACGGCTACCACGCCCAACACGATCGATAACGAACGCCTCATAACATTGCCTCCTTGTGATGGACTTAGGGGTCCCATTGCGTCCCTAGGGAGTCCTCTCCCGGATCCCCCCGATCGACACACGGGAACAGCCTACGCTGGATTGTGTCTCGACGATCGGCAACGTGCCGGAAAGACTGGCCTAGGACTCGTTGACTTGGAGGGATATTACCGCACCCCGCCTTTGCAAACAAGACCCAAAATTTCGGTGGAACTGCACGCATGGAATTTCTTTCAGGTTCGCTCTCCTTGAAGACGGCTCTCACTCCCTAATCACAATTCCCGCATGGCACATGACATGATTCGCCGTCGAACACCCGACCTGATAAAAAATGAATGGCGAATCGGCCGGCAACCTGCTAAAGTGCAGCCGATTCATTGCCGGTTTTTTGCGCCAAAGGGAATCCAGAGCCCGATTCACCTGCATGGTTCACGCATCAAATTGTTCCAAAGCCTCTTCACCATCCGGTCCTTTTTTCTCAGGGCTTTCCGATCAAGCTTCGACCGGTCCACGGCGTGCCTATCCTCAGTTTGCAACGGTGTTTCTCTTCTGTCTGATCGTGGCCGCGACGGTCATCGGCGTCCCCCTCTTCGGATATCTCTACGGGTACAGTCGGCTTGACTGGATGATGTTCGGTCTATTGTACGTGGTCACCGGGCTGGGCATTACCGTCGGCTACCATCGTTTGATTTCGCACCGCAGCTTTGCCTGTCCCGGTTGGGTCAAGGCGGGGTTGTTGATCGCCGGCGGATGGGCGCTCCAAAACTCGGCGCTGAAGTGGGGAGCCGACCATATCCGGCACCATGCGGCCTGTGATCAAGAAGCCGACCCTTACAACGCGACGCGCGGATTTTGGTACAGCCACTGCGGGTGGCTCTTGGTGGGACAACGGTACACCGATGAAAAATACGCGGTGCGACTCCGGCAGGATCCGATCGTCATGTGGCAACATCGGTACTACGTTCCGATCGTGTTGTCGGGCCTGGCGCTGCCGTTTCTGGCGGGATTCTTGTACGGGGGGTGGCGCGGCGGGCTGAGCTGTTTCATGCTGGCCGGCATCGGCCGAACCTTCGCCGTCCTCAATTCCACATTTTGCATCAATTCGATCTGCCACATCTGGGGACGCCAGCCGCACAGTCAAACCGATTCGAGCCGCGACAGTTGGTTGGTGTCATTGTTGACGTTCGGCGAGGGATACCACAATTATCACCACACCTACCCGACCGACTATCGCAACGGCCCGCGGTGGTACAACTTCGATCCATCGAAATGGCTGATCGCCACGCTTTCATTCCTGGGGTTGGCCTGGTCGCTCCGAACCGCCGG
>JANDJG010000182.1 GCA_024331085.1 Nitrospira sp.
GGTTCGACATGATTTGGAGCTGCTTGAAATCGCCGGAAACCCTTTCAGCAAAGAACGATTTCTTCACGGCGAGATCACGCCGGTCTTCTTCGCCTCCGCGTTGACGAATTTCGGCATCGAGAGTTTCTTGGATGCGTTCGTGGATCTGGCTCCCTCTCCGGGAGGCAGACCGGCCGACGGTGACGACGGTACCGAACTCTTTATCGATCCGATCGAGCAGCCCTTCAGCGCCTATGTCTTCAAGCTTCAGGCTAATATGAATCCCAAACATCGCGACAGCACGGCATTTTTGCGAGTGTGCTCCGGACGGTTCCAACGGGACATGCTCGTCAAGCACCATCGTCTCGGCCGTGAGGTTCGTCTGTCCCGACCGCACAGTCTGGTGGCGCAAGAGCGCAGCACGGTCGAAGAAGCGTTCCCAGGCGACATCATCGGCGTCATCAATCCCGGCATCTTCGCCATCGGCGACACCATCTCGGTGACGGGCGGGTTCAATTTCAAACCGCTGCCGCAGTTTCAACCGGAGATCTTCGCGCGCATCAGACCGACCGACGTCGGCAAGCGAAAGACGTTCGACAAGGGCATGCGGCAGATGGCTCAGGAAGGGACGGTTCAAATCATGCGAACCGTCGCCGGGCAAGAACCCCTGGTCGCAGCGGTCGGACGACTGCAATTCGACGTTCTTCAATATCGCCTGAGGCACGAATACCAGGTTGAAACGATTCTGGACCCCTTGCCGTTTACCTGCAGCGCCTGGCTGGAGGGAGACCTCGACACGTTCAAGCCGCCGTCGGCTTCGATGATCGTCAGAGATCAACGCGATCGATTGGTTGTCCTGTTCGGCGACCACCTGATGAAAACGATCGCCAGGGACCGCAATCCCGACCATACGTTGAGGGATATGGGATAAGAGGAGCGAGCCTTCATACGAACGATGAACCTGTCCGGGTGAGAGGAGTCCGTGGAAGCCGCACGCTCGGATCAGCGCGGAGCGGTGGACTTCATCAGACTGTCGGCTTGCGGCGGGAGAAATCCGAGATATCCGCGATGTCGCTCCGCCAGTTCCAAGACGGTGAACGGCTGGCCGTCGACCGTCTCCGGAGCCGAGAACACCTGCCGGAGACGATCGCCTCGATTGCCGACGATCGTGCCGGCAAACACCACGCCTTTCAGCTTGAGACGATCCACCGCCGACTCGATGTCCTCGACGCGCACCGCCACGTGGTGAAACACCTTGTCGCCGAATTTTCGGACCCAAGCCGGAATGATACTGGTTTTTCCCCGATCATCGTCATAGGCCTGGTCGACAAAAAGAGCGGGATAGCCGGCCTTGCGATAGACCTTGGCGTACCAATCGTCGTAGGAAATGGTTTCGTCATAGACGTAGCCCAATTCGACGAACGGCTTCGCCCCTTGATCGATATCGAGTGTCCGGATCGTCACGTGATCGATGACGGGAGTCAGCCCGACGCCAGCGTCATCGAGCATGTGTTTGAGGAGAGATGCGGCTCGATTGTGGGAGACATAGTCCGCCACCATCCGTTGCAACAGCTCATCCAGTGCCTTGGCTTGGTCCATGATAGGGCTCCTGTGGTCCAATCACCGGCCGACATGTGGCCCGCGCCGGTCTCTTACAAGACGCCGCCGCTCCACAGCGGGTGATTTTCAAGAGATTACTCGCCGAACTTAATGCCTTGAGCCAGCGGGAGATCAGCGCTCCAATTGATGGTCGTCGTTTGGCGTCGCATATAGGCTTTCCATGCGTCCGATCCCGCTTCTCGGCCGCCGCCCGTTTCTTTTTCCCCTCCGAAAGCGCCGCCGATTTCAGCTCCCGACGTCCCGATGTTGATATTGGCGATGCCGCAGTCGCTGCCGGAGGCCGAGAGAAACTGCTCGGTGTGCCGAACGTGATTCGAGAACATGGCGGAAGAGAGTCCCTGCGGCGCGTCGTTTTGCATGGCGATCGCTTCGTCGAGAGTCGAAAACGTCATGACGTACAGAATGGGGGCGAAGGTTTCCCGTTGGACGACGGGCCAATGGTTTTTGGCCCGAACGATCGTCGGTTCCACGAAGTGGCCGGTCCGATTCAAGACGTGGCCGCCATAGAGGATCTCCCCCCCCTCTTTCTTGATTTCTTCCAATGCAAAGACATAAGCCTGAACGGCGGCTTGATCGATGAGGGGGCCCATCAAGACGTTGGAGTCGAGCGGGTTGCCGATGCGTACTTGGCCGTACGCTTTGATCAGCCTGCTCGTCAGTTCTTCATAGCGCGATTCATGAACGAACAGTCGCCTGGTCGTGGTGCACCGTTGGCCGGCGGTCCCCACGGCGCCGAAGACGACGGCCCGCACCGCCAGGTCCAGGTCGGCGGTCTCATCGACAATCACCGCGTTGTTGCCGCTGAGTTCCAGCAAGGTCCGGCCCAGCCGTTGCGCGACGACGGAAGCGACATGGCGGCCGACGGCCACGGAGCCGGTAAACGAGATCAGCGGCAGTCGCCGATCCTGAACCATTTGCTCGGCAAGGTCGACGTGATCCGTAATGAACAGCGAAAAAATGCCGGCGTAGCCCTGTTGCTGCATGACCTGATTGCAGATCTTCTGAACGGCGATGGCGCACAGCGGAGCTTTCGGTGAAGGTTTCCATACGACCGTGTCTCCGGCCACCGCGGCCAGAAAAGCGTTCCAGGCCCAGACGGCTACGGGAAAGTTGAAGGCCGTGATGACGCCGATCGGCCCCAACGGATGCCACTGTTCGAACATGCGATGGGCCGGCCGTTCGGATTGCATCGTCAGGCCGTACAACATCCGCGATTGACCGACGGCAAAGTCCGCCATGTCGATCATTTCCT
>JANDJG010000005.1:0-48046 GCA_024331085.1 Nitrospira sp.
CCATCCCTAGAAAGCCGATCCGGAGAGATTCGACGGCTCTGGGCGAGGGGAAGGCGCATTTGGGAACACAGGGGCGCGAGGAGACTCTTTCTCTTCCCCATCAGGTTGCCGTCATGACGCGCAATCGGGAGCCGTGACCGTCTCGTGATCAGTATTCATCGATTTCATCGGTTTCGTCGACCAACTCCGCCGTGGTCTCGCCTGGTTCGGCGGTCCATTGAGTCAAGGGAATCCCTTTCGCCTTGAGGATCGCTTCCTGCTCGGTCCCCGCCGCGACGGTCAATTCATAATGAATGGTCTGGCGCAATTGGAACATTCTCATCCTGTCACCTGTCGTCTCTCCTATGGGATATGATCACAATCGAACCGCCGCCGGCTACCGGGCATGATCACTCTCGACGGGGATAACGATATGGGCGTAGGGGGTCCCGGCCCACCGGACCCACGGCCCTCCTTGGTCGGGAGAAGTCGGCAAGCCGGCTAAGAGGGTTGGGTTGGGAAGCCTCACCATCATATGGGGACCCAATTCTGTTACAGAGGGGTGACCAGCCGGCGCCTCCATGGCGGAGGGAGTCGGGCTGTTCATTGACCGGCCGCCACGCAACATGTAGGCAATACCGATCTGGTTGCCGGCGGGGAGACGGTCGGCTTTCAAGGCGTTTGCAAACTCGGCCCAAGACTCGTTCATGCAGACGGGGCCCTGGCCGCCCTTGTCTCGATTGTCGGAAACGCACGTCCAGCCGTTGGTCCCTTGTCGCAGGACGTTCCCGCTCTGATCCAGAATCGTGGCGCGCGTCGAAAGGGAAATCGGAGCGGCGGCCTCCGCGGTCTGAACCACGGCGTGCCGGATGACGTCGCGGCGGGCTCCTCCTTCGCCGAAGGCGGACGGCACGGTCCCCGTGAAGAGAGTGAGGAGAGTCATGATGGTCAGTGACAACGAAACCGTTGTGTTTGCAAGAGGCGTCATGGGCGGCTCCTTTCCTATGTGTCCTGGGCGGTAAGTTCGTCTTTGATCATTGTATGGCAGAGGGCCGAGATTTGGAAGTTCGGGGGGCGACAAAGCAAGGATGGTGACTCAGGCGCCGGACCCGATGAGGAGGGGGAGGTGGCGAGGCTTTCGTAAAAGTATTATCATATCGTGACCGGTTTCCGGCCCATGTCTATTCCGCAGGAGGTGTCACATGTCGGATAATGTCACGTGTCCTTCGTGTAATGCCGAGGGGACCAAGCGACTCAGTGATGTGATCCGTCAAGAGGCGATCGAAGGCGTGCGAGGCGGTATGGCGGAGCAATATACCCCCCCACGGCAGCCATGGGGATATGTTCAGGGGTTTTTGCTCGCGATTCCAATCAACGTCGGAATCATTCTAGGCTTCGGCACACCGGGCGGATCGGAGAACGAAAAGGCCATGCTGGACTTGATCACCACCCTGTGCTTCCTTGGTATTTGGGTTGGATACGGAACGTGGAAGAACAAGTCGTACAAGAAAAAACTGGAGGAATGGAAAAATATCGTGGCGGCGAAATTACATTGTTTGAAATGCGGTCACGTGTTCGAAGGATAGGTGATTCCTCCTCGAAGGTCGCTCGTTCGCTTACCGTCACGATGGTGGTGGGTTTTCTCTCTGTGCTGTTGACGGTGGTGCACAGTCCAGCCCATGCCAACTGGGTGGCCGTTGACCGAGACTATCTTGATTCGGGGCTCCGCAGTGTCTACATCGACCCCCATGTCATGATCAAGGAAGGACCGGTGGTGACCGTTCGGCAATTGACCGATTACAAGGTGATGCAAGGCAGTGTCGGGTTCGGTTTGTTCATGATGCCCCCGCACCGGTTTTTCTCAAGCGAGACATTCAGGCAAATCGATTGCAGCCAAAAGCTGGTTCGCTTCCTGTCCTACACGGAATACACCGGCCACATGGGAACCGGCCAGGCTTCCAGAGGCTATGTGGACGCGGATCGGTGGCTGCCAATCGAACCGGAGACCATCAATCACGCCCTGTGGGAAGTGGTCTGTGCTGGTCAGTAAGCCTTCAGGCCGTTCCTCTGCCGATGGGCCAAAGGCGAGATAAAAGCCATGCCGGTACTCCGCGAGTCCCGCTTTCTATCATTCGTGTGTCGTCAGGGCTTCGTTCATCATGAGGGGGCCCATGAACGGGAAGCCTCTATTGTTCTGATTACCGGTCGAATGCCAGCGGTCTGGCCGGATTATGGCTAACCACCAGCCGAGATGACCAAGAACGACTCCGAGCATCGATATGACGGCCCATAAAGGCCAGGCTTGCGGCCATTGGGGCCATGTTCTCCGTCACGGATGGTCGGTGCGAGGGACTGTCACAGGGAGGAAGTGGGGGACCGACGGTGGTGAATGTGCCGGGTGGAGGCGTTCGAAGTGTTTATTGCCTGATGTCGGTGTGCAAGGCATGATGCAGTCGGCGCTTGCACGAGGAGGGACGGAAAGGACGCCATTTGGAGAAGAAGTCGCCAGCCGAATCAGGAGAGAAATAGATCCGAAGACGCTCACCGTTCTTCCGTATCCGGTCCGTCCATGCTTCGGAGATTCCTCTCCGATGAGCGACGGCCATCACGGCCTGCTTTCAGGTGGCAAGGGCGCAGTGTGATGTCAGGTGTAGTGGCGTCAGGTGTAAGTGTGTTCTTCTCGTTTGGTCAATTTGAGCAGGACCACTATCCGTTTCTGATCGTCGATGTCATAGAGCAACCGGTAAGGACCGATCCGTAGCCGGTACTGGGCAATGAATTGAGACATGATAATTCCGCCTGTCAGCCGTTTCGTGCGTTTGCCTTCAGGCCGGGGATTATTGGCCAGGGATCTGATAGCGGCGGCAATGGCGGCTTGGTAATCGGCTGAGATCTTGGCGAGCGATTTCTCGAACGAACGTTCGACTCGTTTGCTGGGAAAGACGACGTGGTAGCTCAATTAAAGGCCCATTCTCTTCAACAGTCTCTCGGCCGGGATCGCTTTCCCCTGCGCATACTCCGTCCGCCCTCGGGCGATTTCCTCCAACAGCTTCTTATCCTTCAGCTCGTCAAGGGACTCCACCAAGTCCAACATGTCTTCGTAAGACACAAGAAACGAAACAGGTTTTCCGTGCGACAGGACCAGGGCGGGTGATTTGGACCGAATCAATTTCGAAAGTTGAGCCTGCGCTTCCCGGACGTTCACCGGTTTGGCCTTTCTGAGCAAATTGGTCGAACGCATGGACCCTCCCTCTGCATGGCAGTTGTATAGACCATACCAACTCACCAATTGAGGCGCAAGCGCCGCCTCTCTGAAAGGCGGATTCTTTGGATCGTTGTATGACGCTCGAAGAGTGGTGAGCAAGATCTCGCCTCGCCACGAGACGGGTGATCGCGAAAGCCCATGCAGAAAGGGGAGATACCCCCTTGCAACCATGCCGTGTCGGTCGCAGCGTGGAAACTCTGACAGCATTCGGGATGCGATCGTGGCCAGAAAGAAGGCTTCGTGTCACGGCCGCCTCATGTCTGAAAAGCGGCATTGTTTGGCCGGTCGGCATTCTCTGCATTACTCGAGGGGTCGTCATCGCCTTCGTGTCATGGCCCGTTCGCGATAGGCAGTGTGCTCCGTTCTTCCGGCAAGAGCGCATGGCGATATGGCCGGCGATCACGGTATGATGCGCCAGCTTGTGAGGACGGGGAAGCAACGAGAGGAGCTGCGATTGATGGATGTGGATGTTTCGGCTCGTCGGGTGATGGCGATCGGCTGTGTCGCGGCAGGGCTCGGCGTGGCGGCCGGGGCGTTCGGCGCGCACATGCTCAAGTCCATATTGGAGCCGTCGATGTTGGCCGCCTATGACACCGGCACGCGATACCAGATGTACCATGCCTTTGGGATGATTCTCAGCGGAATGGGGGCGTGGGTGTTCAAGGAGCATCGACTTGTGAAGGCCGGATGGTTTTTTGCCGCCGGGCTCGTGCTGTTTTGCGGAAGCCTCTACGGCATGGCGCTGCTTGATTGGCGGTGGCTGGGGCCGATCACGCCCATCGGAGGCCTCACGTTCATTGCCGGTTGGCTGTTGCTGGCCTGGCGGATCTGGCAAGGGATGAGACCGGCGGGAGAGTAAAACGACGGTGGTGGAGCAGTGCTGTCGCCGAGACGTCGTGCGCGAGGGCTATGACCCGGATGGACAGGGCGCAAGACGTTTGCCGGAGATCGGGCCCCATCCGCCTCGATTGTTCAGAAACGATCCTTCGATCTTCATGGCGTCGGTCATCCCGTCCCGTTTGTGCCCTTCCGTGACGAACAGCAAACTGTCTTCCTGCACGAAGCCGCGGTCTTCCCACCGTAAGTAGATACTGTCGCCAAGCACGATAGTTTCGACCGGGAGCGGATTCTCCGTTGTGGTTCGGCCAGGCGGCGGGAAGACCATGGTTAGTTTCTGTTCCTGGTGGTTCTGATGGTTATGGATGATCCATTGCCAAGTGCCGCAGAGGCGAGTGAGGCCTCTGGTCCGACGGACACGGTGTTTCCACTCACGGAGCGACCACCAGGAAGTCAGCGCCTGTCGCTGCGCCTCGCGAGCGACGTTCACCGCGACAAAAGCCAAGTCTGACGGCGCCGCTGAAGAAGCGGGCAAGGAGGGCGTTTCGTGGGAGGGCGGGCTTGCCAACCGTTTCAACAAATCCGGCAATCCGGTGAAATGAACGGTGTCGCTCAGCCATTCCTGTTGAGCGTGAGAGGGAGTTGCTCGCGTTTCTGAAGGGGCGTCGGTCGTGGACGACGCCGGAAAGGCCGACTCAGCCAGTTGCCACACGGCCAAGGCGGCCATCAGTTGATGGACCGATTGCGATAGGTCCGCAAGGCCCAGTTCCTGGGCGACCTTGGGTGACACTCCCATGCCTTTGGCGCTCAGGATACCGGCCACATCTTGGAGACCGAGGGAAGGGCCGACGCTTGAGATGAAGAGCGCCGTGGCGGCGGCGTTCGAATCGAGCGAAGCGAGTCGGGACGAGTGACCGGATACGATGTTGAACAAGGCCGCCGGTGAAACATCTTCGGTCGCCGTGGCGGCCGTCGGCACCAGGCACCACAAGACGACAGCCGCCGTGAGGATGCCGAGGATGGTGTATTGGTTTGGAACGACCTTTCCGCGCATCGTCAAATCCCGTGCAGGAAGGAGACGATCGTCATGTCCCTTGAAAACAGGTTTTGAGAAACCGCGCGGTCCGCTCCCAGGCGAGCGCTGCGTCGTCGGCCCTGTATAAATCGGGCCTGGCGTCGTTGCAAAATCCGCGAGCGGCGTCCAGATAGTGATAAGTTTCCACCTTCTTGCCCTGCCCGACGGCGGCGGCGCGAAAGGCTTCAATGTCTTCGTTCGAGGTTTTCCCGGCCCGGTGCACCAACAGAGGGGCTGACAGATGCTTCATGAGGTCACCGGTCGGTTGCGGCAGAGTGCCATAGTAGGAGACGGCCGCTCTCAGGCGTTTGCGGTGCCAGGCGAACCGCAGGGCGAAGGAGCCGCCCATGCCATAGCCCACCACGGCATGTTCGTTTCGCTTGGCGATGGTGCGCGTGTTGAGATATTCACAACAGGAATTGATGTCCGTCAGCGCCAGGGACTGGTCCAGCCTTTCCGACAAGGTTGCAGCCACGTCGTCATTGGCGGTCACCATGCCGCCCAGTCGGCCATACAGGTTGGGGACGATGACCATGTACCCTTCGCAGGCCAGACGGGCGCCCAGATCCTTCATTTGGCCGGTCAGGCCCCACCAGTCGTGAAGCAACACAATGCCCGGATAGGTCCCTTTTTCCTGCGGCCAGAACAAGAGACAGTCGATCTGATGTTCCTTCGGCATCTTCGTTCGGAAATAGGGGTCGACCATTTGGTCGGTGTGGGTGGGAATGGGCACGCCGCTGGGGAACCGGGCGGTTCCCGTACCGATTTGTTGCAGCGTGAATGGTGCCGTGTGAGTGGTTGCGGTCATGCGATCGAATATAGGGAGCCGTTCGCCGGATTGTCAACGGACTCCCGCGACGGAAGCTTGCGGGGCTTCTTGCGTTCGCCGGTTCCGCGTGGTTTTTCTCGCCTTCGGCGTCCGTTTGTGCCATGGTTGGGCCGCGCCGTCCAGTGTGCTGTCCATACAATCCAATCGGCGCGTGCCCTCTCATTCATGCGGGGATGACATGTCGGAACATCACAGGTCTCATGAGCCGATCGGCAGCGGTGAACCGATCGGCCTCGGCAGAACGATCGGCGTGGGATTGATCGGCGCCGGGCGACATGGGATTCGCTATGCTCGACATATCGTCCACGACCTTTCGTCCGCCGTTCTGAGGGCGGTCTGCCGGCGGCATCCGGATCGAGGATTGGACCTGCCCGGCGCCCACTCGGTCACGATGTACGGGCGGGGCGAATCGTTGATCGCGGACCCTTCCGTTGAGGCGGTCATCGCCGTCGTTCCGCCGGTCTTGGCTCCCGAGATTTGTCGTTTGGCGGTGCAAGCTCGCAAACCTCTGTTGATCGAAAAGCCCTTGGCCGTCTCGGGAGCGGAGGCACGGGCCATGGTGTCCATGGCTCGGCAAGCGGCCGTGCCCTTGATGACGGCCCAGACCTTGCGGTTCGACGCCGTCATTGAAGGAGTTCGCGTCTGGAAGGAACGTCTCGGTCGATCGGAGCGGCTGCTCCTGACCAGTCACGTCGAAGTCAAAGACAACAGGGCCGATCATGCTCAGGGATACGGCGGGCGAGGGGCTTTGCTGGAGATCGGAGTGCATCTGCTCGATTTGGTCCGACACCTGACGGGCGAAGAGGTGCGCGAGGTCTGCTGCACGATGAACCGGCCCCATGCGAACGCCCCTGAGACGGTCGTCTCCGCCCGCCTGATCACAGAGGGAGGAACGGTCTGTGTCTTGGACGTGGCGCGAGTGACGGGAGAGCGGGTTGGAACGGTGGAATGGATCGGATCACAGGGCCGGATCCGGGCGGACTGGCCGCGCCGTCTGGTTCGTTGGATCGGTCGCGGCGGGGAGCGGGAAGAACGGGAACATCCTCCTTCGCAAACGGTTCTCTACACGCTCCGGGCGTTTCTGCAATCGATCGCCGCCGGCTTGCCGATGCCCGTCACAGGCGAAGACGGCTGTCGCGCTGTGGAGATCGCCGATGCCTGCTATCGGTCCGCGGAATTAAACGGCGCGCCCGTGTCGCCGCCTGGTCCTCCGCGGTAACGCGCCGGACAGGTGATTGCGCGCCATCCACGCGCCATCGAAAAGAGGCGGGCAATCGCGACGCCGATCAGCCCGCTGAGCCGATCAGGGATCCGCCACGATGTGCGTGTCGGTTTCTTCAACTCCTTCGATGGTGTGAATTTTTGAAATGACGACGTCCGAAAGAGCGCGCTCGTCTTGCACGCTGATAAACGCGAAAATGTCGGGCCGTCCGAAGCAGGAATGAGCCTGTTCGACGCCGGCGATCCGTTTGAGCGCCGCGACGACGTCCTTGGCCTTGCCCGCTTTGACCTTAATGAGAATATAAGCTTTGGTCGCCATGGTTGCGTCCCTCCTGTGGCAGTTCAGGTGAAAGTCTCGTGGCCGGTTTCTCGTTTTGAGACTCAGGCCGATTCGGCACGCAAAACCGGAACGTCACGCTTGCGACACTTATCGGGCCGTTGCGCCCGGCATCATCTTGCGCTGATCGGCAAAGATCTCGCCGAACGTCCGCCCCTGTGAAGCGAGGGCCCGCTCTCCGTCCTTGATCAATTGCATGAAACGCTGAAAGTCCTCCGTCGAGAGGTTGAACGAGGCGAGTCCGGGCGACAGTAACCGAAGCTCGTCCGGCGAGGCGGCCGCTGCGGCATCGGCCAGGGCCTCCAACACTTCCGCGGTCCATCCCGTCGATCCAAACTCCGCCAATCGTTGTTCAGCCTGGTCGTCGGCTTTGTTTGCGAGGGCGCGTTGTAAAAAGGTCCGGACGGCCGGGTCGGCGCTCTTCATGAACAGCGACTGGATCTGGATGGTGGATCGAATCACGCGGTCGGCTTCTTTGGTTCCCTCCGGTGGAAGGACGCCGGCCCGTTCGAGCGTCGCCAGCACCGCCATGGCCGACCCGACGGAGGCGCCGGTTTTTCCGGCCGACTGTGCGGAGACGGGACGGTTGTTTTCGAGAACCGGTGTGGCGGAGGACGCGATCGCCTCGAAAGGCTGGCAGAGGGCCAGCCAGACGCACATAACGATCGGCGGCCAGGACAGTCGTTTCGCTTGGAGCAAGATCATCCGACGCCGTTCCTTCGGTTTGGTGTGCCGGCGGCGCATGGGCGCATTATACTCCAAAAGCAGCGGCGCAGAATTGCCGAGAAACGTTTGACTGGGCCGTTTCTTGCAACCGTTGTGCGTGGCTTCTATAATCCGCCTCCGTTGGGGGGAGAAAGGCTGTCCGGTTCATGCTCGCCAAGGTTACGAGTGCCGCTCTCGTCGGTCTTGATGCCCATCTGGTCGACGTCGAGGTTGATATTTCAGGCGGCCTTCCCCAATTCTCGGTCGTCGGATTACCCGACGCCACGGTGAGGGAAAGCCGTGATCGGGTACGTTCCGCGCTCAAAAACTCCGGATTTCACTTTCCCGCCAAACGCATCACGGTCAATCTGGCTCCGGCCGGTATCAAGAAGGAAGGATCAGGGCTTGATCTGGCGATCGCCGTCGGCATCCTGGTGGCCGAAGAGGTGATTGCTCAGGAGCTGTTGCAACGTCGCGTCCTGATCGGGGAGCTGTCATTGGATGGACGGGTGAAGCCGGTCACGGGCGCGTTGTCGTTCGGCCTGGCCTGTCGCAAAGGGTACGATCTTGTCCTCCCCGCCGAGAACGGTCCGGAAGCCGCCTTAGTCGAAGGTATCGCTGCATATCCGGTCCATACGCTCTCGCAGACGGTGGAGTTTCTCGGCGGAAGCCACTTCATTTCCCCGATGGTGTTCGACCGCGGCATGCTGGAAACGGCCAGGCCGGCGGAAGAGGAAGACTTCAGCGATGTCCGCGGGCAGGACCACGCGAAACGGGCTCTGGAAGTGGCCGCGGCCGGCGGACACAATGTGTTGATGGTCGGTCCGCCCGGGTCCGGCAAGACCATGTTGGCCCGTCGTTTGCCGTCCATTCTTCCGCTGTTGGATTTGGACGAGGCGATCGAAACCACGCGCGTGCACAGTGTCGCCGGGCAATTGGCTCCCGAACGTCCGTTGTTGACGGCTCGCCCGTTCCGCGCCCCTCATCACAGTATCTCCGACGCGGGTCTCATCGGCGGAGGGACGGTGCCGAAGCCGGGGGAAGTCTCGCTCGCTCATAACGGCGTCCTGTTTCTTGACGAGTCTCCGGAGTTCAAACGGGGAGTCTTGGAAGGGTTGCGGCAGCCGTTGGAGGACGGTCATGTCACCTTGACCAGGGCCAGTGGATCGCTCCGGTATCCCGCGCGGTTTATGTTGGTGGCGGCCATGAATCCCTGCCCTTGCGGCTACTACGGAGATCGGACCAGACCCTGCGTCTGTTCGCCCATGCAAGTGCGTCGGTATCGCTCCAAACTGTCCGGTCCCTTGCTCGATCGGCTGGACATTCATCTGGACATACCTCCGGTGCCGGTTCAGGAACTGCGCGTGGAGGCGCCGTCCGCCGAGAAATCGGCGGCGATCCGGTCGCGGGTGATGGCGGCTCGGGATCGCCAGCGCACTCGGTATCGGCACGAAGGCATGTACACGAACGCCCAGTTGAAGCCACGCCAGTTAAAACGGTATTGTGCGTTGGATCAGACGGCGCAAGATCTCCTGGAGCGAGCCATGGTCCGATTACGGCTGTCCGCGAGGGCGCACGGACGGATTCTGCGTGTCGCCAGGACCATTGCCGACCTGGCCGAGTCTGATACAATCGACGCCGCGCATGTCGCCGAGGCCGTGCAGTATCGCTCGTTCGACCGTCATTTGGAGGCGTGAGGATTTCCGTGTTTCAGACTCTGCGAGTCTTTCTGTGGTGGTTTTTCATCGGAGCGACCATGTCTCTGGCCGTCATCATGGTGCAAGGCGGCATTCGGGAAGTCATGGAGGCCCAGGGCTCCGTGTGGGACTTGAAGTTGGTTGAGCTCATGACCACCGTCGTAGGAGGCGGCTTGCTCGGCGGGTGCGTCGCCTTGATTCTCGACCGCATCAAAAAGTCCTGATCAGATCGAAGGAGCTGCAAGCGGCGGCTTCCACTGCCATCTCAAGCCAGAAACGGAAGACCTGACCATGGACATCGAAGTCGGCTCCAACCTGTATCGAAATTCGGACGGCACGATCATGATCGACGGAGTTCCGCACATCCAAATCAGCCGGCATCCCTCGACCGGCGCCTTGTTGGTCAACTTCGCCCTGTTTGACGAAAACGGACGGATGTTGGCCAAGGTGGTGGACAGTGCACTCATGTTCAACGAGCGGCGGGCCTATGATCTGAATAAAACGGCCCGGCAGGTCTCGATGACCGAGGCGGCCACGGGGATCGTGTTGCTGCGCCTCGACATGACGGAGCCTGACCTTGTCCGGTTCTCCAAGGGGACGTTCTACACGATGAAGGGGCGGTTGCTCGAAGTGTCCGACAAAGAATGGAGGATCGGCAAGCAAGCCAAGAGCAACCAAACCATCGACGCCAACGGCGGGCCGGTCGTGATCGGGTAATTGGTTCGCGCCTCACTGTAAGACAATTCTTCTATCAGCCGTCCTTCCTGGTGAGAGCAAGTTCGTTCTTTACTCGAATCCAGAGACCAGGGTCGTTCTGCTGTTGCACGATCCCCCATTCATCTTGACCAAAGTTAGCGAACGTTGGGAGTACCATCAGAAAGGCTAGAGTGACAGAGACGTAAAGATGCCGATCACTCGTCGTTCGCCGTCTTCTTGACGAGATGGAGGCGAGGCGACGTCGGGACGTGTTTCGAGAGGGAAGACCCGGTTTTGTCCATCGACGGACCGGCCGGCGAGTCGCGGTGCGGCTCGTCTTGTTGGTCGAAAATCAGTCGCGCGCCCGGCTTGAACGTGAGATAGAACCAGACCCACTCCGAAATGACGCGAATGCGATTCCGAAACCCGATCAGAAAAAAGATGTGGGCGAAACACCAAATCAGCCAGGCTAAAAGGCCCGACAGATGGAACGGACCGAACTGGGCTACGGCCCTCGCCCGTCCGATGGTGGCCAGGATGCCGCGGTTTTTATAGACAAACGGCTTGCGCCGCTCGGGAGAGAGGTTTTTCTCGATCAGTTCCGCCACGTAGCGCCCCTGTTGCATGGCGACAGGAGCCAGGCCGGGCAACGGCGCGCCATTGTCTCCCGCGCAATGGGCGGCGTCGCCGATGACGAAGATCCAGGGATCGTCCGGGATGGTCAGATCCGGACGGACCTTCACCCGCCCCGACGGGTCTTGTGGGACGCCGAGCGAATCCATCAACGACGAAGCTCTGTTGCCCGCCGCCCAAATAATGTTGGTCGAGGGCACCCATTCGGCACCGATCATCGCGCCGTCGGCGCGGATCTCACTGACGGGGCTGTTGACCTTCACAGTGACCCCCATGCGTTCGAGCGAGGCGGCGGCCTTGGCCGACAGCTCGGGGGCAAATCCCGGGAGAATGCGTGGGCCGCCTTCCACGAGAAGGATGGAAAGGTCGTCGAGTCGTAACGAGGGAAATTCAGGCCCCATCGCCTTCCGCCCGATTTCCGCCAGGGCTCCGGCCAACTCCACACCGGTCGGACCTCCGCCCACGATGATGAAGGTCAGGGGACGGTGCGTGCCGGTCGCGGCTTGTTCCCGTTCGGCTTCTTCGAAGGTGCGGAGTAGTTTTTCCCTCAAGCGGATGGCATCGGCGATGGTCTTGAGCCCCGGCGCGAACGACTCCCATTCCTGGTGGCCGAAATAGGTGTGGCGTGAACCGGGAGCGACGATCAGGCAGTCGAAGGGGAGGGGGGGGCTGTTTTGCAAATGCACTCTTCGAGCGGATCGGTCGATCGACGTCGCCTCGTCCATGACGATCCTGATGTTCGGACGCGACCGAAAGATCGTGCGGAACGGCCACGCGATATCGCCGGGTGGAAGGGCGGCGGCGGCGACTTGATACAGCAGCGGCTGAAATAGATGGTGGTTGGTGCGGTCGATGAGGATCACGTCCGCCTGCCGCAGGCAACGGGCTGCCGTGAGTCCTCCGAACCCTCCTCCAATGATGACGACTTGTTTGCGAGTCATAGATAGCCTCCCGGCTAGCCTACGTGCCGAGTGAAACCCTGTCAACAAATCAGCCGAGATTGACCGGTCGGGCGACCTTTCGTTTTCCGCGGAGCGGGATTCGTCACCCGTTGTCGAGGGGCAAGAAGCCGATCGGTAGCCGGAGGAGATGCAGGCTATGAGAGTGAGCGGTGTCGGCTCGCCGGCTTTTGTTCCACCGCCGCAATGCGATCGCCGCGCCCGTCGTCGAGACGGGCGCGGCGATGGACTTTCCTGCGAAGGCCGTTGCGAACCGGCGAAAACACCGCGCTTAGGATCGACCTTCGGCCGTATGGACCGGCTCGGCGGTGATGACGGGTGTGATGACCACCTGGCCGTCTTGGACGTCGATCGCCGCCGTGTCTCCATCCCGCAGTTCGCCCTTCACAAGCATGCGGGCGATGGGGGTTTCGACGCTCTGCTGGATCAGCCGTTTGAGCGGTCTTGCCCCGAAGGCAGGATCGTACCCTCGCTCGCCGAGATGCCGAAGGGCCGCCGGGGTCAACGTCACGGTAATCCGCCGTTCCTCGAGCCGCCGGCGGAGCCGTTCCAGTTGAATGTCCACGATCTTCATCAAGTGCTCCGTGCTGAGACCGTGGAACACCACCACTTCATCGACCCGATTCAAAAACTCGGGGCGGAAATGCTGCCGCAACTCGCCCATGACGACCGCCCGCACCTGTTCGTAGGTGCCGCCGCTGCGTTGCGCTTCGAGGATGTGGGGGCTGCCGATGTTGGAGGTCATGATCAACACGGTGTTTTTGAAATCGACCGTGCGGCCGTGGGAATCGGTCAGCCGTCCGTCGTCCAACACCTGAAGCAGAATGTTGAAGACGTCGTGATGCGCCTTCTCGATTTCGTCGAACAGGATGACGGAAAAGGGCCGGCGCCGCACCGCTTCGGTCAGTTGCCCGCCCTCTTCATAGCCGACATAGCCCGGAGGCGCGCCGATAAGACGGGCGACCGTGTGCTTTTCCATGTATTCGGACATGTCGATCCTGATGAGGTTGCCCTCGTCGTCGAAGAGGGTCGAGGCCAGGGCCCGGGCCAGTTCCGTCTTCCCCACGCCGGTCGGGCCGAGGAAGAGAAATGATCCGATCGGACGATTGGGATCTTTGATGCCGGATCGCGCGCGCAGGACGGCGTCGGCCACGGCTCGAACTCCCTCCTCTTGCCCGACCACTCGCTGATGAAGGAGCTCTTCGAGCTTCAACAATTTTTCGACCTCGCCCTCGAGCAGGCGCGAAACGGGAATGCCCGTCCAGCGACTCACGACGGCCGCGATCTCGTCCTCATCGACTTCCTCTTTCAAAAGCCTGGCTTCTCCCTGTTTCTTGCCCAACTGCTGCTGTTCGATCGCGAGTTCGCGTTCCAATCGAGGCAGTTCCCCGTATCGAAGCTCGGCGACCCGATTGAGATCGTAGGCCCGTTCCGCCTGTTCGATCTTTCGCTTGACCTCCTCGATCGCCTCGCGGGTTTTGCGGAGGCGGGAGACGGAGGTTTTTTCGGACTCCCACTTGGTTTTTAAGGCCTGGAGGTCGCGCTGTTTCTCGCTCAATTCATGTTCGAGGGCGGCCAGCCGGGCGGCGCTGGCCGGGTCTTTTTCTTTGCGCAAGGCTTCCCGCTCGATTTCCAACTGAAGCACCTTGCGCGAGACTTCGTCCAGCTCGGCCGGGAGACTGTCGATTTCCGTCCGCAGGCGCGCCGCCGCTTCGTCCACCAGGTCGATGGCCTTGTCGGGCAGGAACCGATCCGAGATGTACCGGTGTGAGAGGCGGGCGGCCGCGACCAAGGCGCTGTCTTTGATCCGCACGCCGTGGTGCACCTCGTACCGTTCTTTGAGCCCCCGCAATATGGAAATGGTGTCTTCGACGGATGGCTGATCCACGAACACGGTCTGGAAGCGGCGCTCCAACGCCGCGTCTTTTTCGATGTGTTTGCGATATTCATCGAGCGTGGTGGCGCCGATCAAATGCAGTTCGCCGCGCGCCAGCATCGGCTTCAGCAGATTGGCCGCGTCCATGGCTCCCTCGGCGGCGCCGGCGCCGACGACCGTGTGCAATTCGTCGATGAACAGCAGAATCTGCCCATGGGACGATTGAATTTCTTTGAGCACGGCCTTGAGGCGCTCTTCAAATTCTCCTCGGTATTTCGCTCCCGCAATGAGCGAACCCATGTCCAGCGCCACCAGTTTTTTGTGCTTGAGTCCTTCGGGAACGTCCCCTTTGACGATGCGGATGGCCAGTCCCTCGACGATCGCCGTTTTACCCACCCCGGGCTCGCCGATCAGGACCGGGTTGTTTTTCGTGCGGCGGGACAAAATCTGGATCACGCGCCTGATCTCGTCGTCCCGCCCGATGACCGGATCGAGTTTGCCTTGCGCGGCCAGTTGGGTCAGGTCACGGCCGTATTTTTCGAGCGCCTGATAGGTGCTTTCCGGATCTTGCGTGGTGACCCGCTGGTTGCCGCGCACCTGTTGAAGCGCGGCCAACAGTCGGTCACGGGTCAGCCCCAATGTCTTGAAGACGCCTCCTTCCTGCGCCATCGAGAGCAGAACGTGCTCGACGCTCAGATAGTCGTCCTTCAGGGACTTTTGTTCCTCTTCTGCCCGCGTGAGGACCTGCATGAGCCGCGCGGTCAAATGGAGCTGGCCGGGGGTGGCGCCGGCTCCCTGTACTTGCGGCAACTTCGCCAAGGTTTGCTCGATGGCCTGTCGGACGGCCGGCAAGGCGATACCGGCCCGTTCGAGCAAGCCGGCGCTCATGCCGCCCTCTTGGTCGATCAAGGCCAAGAGCAAGTGTTCCACGTCGATGCCTTGATGACTCCGGCGTTGGGCATGCGCCGACGCGGTGTGCAAGGCCTCTTGTAATTTGAGGGTCATTCGATTCACATCCATCGCCGATCATCCTTTGTCGGGAAAAATGGAAAGCCGTCGGTTATTCATGACTCACTGATAATCATCGGTCTTCGCAAGTCAACCGAAGACTCTCGGCGTTCGCCGCGCGTTTCTTTCGACTTGCGACTTGACCTTCGCCGGATTCCCAACGTAGGGTACGGCTCACGATGGGCGCTTTCCTTTCATCGCTGATCGAATTGTACGGCCAAGCTCTGCGGGCGACCTGGCGATCGCTCAAGCGAAGCTGGGTGACGGTCCTTGCCCTCGTGGGATTCGGCCTGTTGTTCGTCGGGGCGGCCAGGATCGCCGCGCCGCTGGGCATGGGTGGCGGCCTTCTGCTCGGCATCGCGAACGCGTTTCTCGTGGGCGCGACGTTGCGTCTGATCGAACAGTCGCTGAGCGCGACGCGAACGATTCAGCCGGCCGATGTGCCCGAGAGTTTCGGCCATTATTTCTGGGATGTGATCGGGGTCGGGTTCGTGCTGTGGCTGCCGATGATGGCGCTCCAGATGGGCACGCAGGCCAATCCCTATGGACAGTTTCTGGCTTCCGCTGTCATGCTGCTGTTGTTTATTCTATTAAACCCCGTGCCGGAAGTGATCTATCAGGTCCGTCATGACTCGCCGCTCGACGTCTTCAAAATTTCTTATGAGTTCGTGCTGGAACACTGGATCGAGTGGTTTCTTCCGTTTGCGTTGTTGATGCTGCCGATTTTGCTTTCCCCTGACGGCCTGCGTTCGTTCTTCGAGTTGTCGGGCTCCGTTGGAAGGGGAGCAGGCTTGGATTTTCTTCAGTTGTTGCTTCTGCCGTTCACGCTGGTGGGAGGATGGTTGTCTTACCTCGGGTTTCATCCGGACACTCAATGGATCATGCTGCTTGTGTTCACTCCGCCGGTTGCCACCGCGATCTTGCTCTTTCGCGGGCATCTTTTTGCGTTGCTGCGCGGTTCGACAAGAAGGCAGCGCCTGTTTGCCGGCCGAATGAATCGATACCAGTGATGGGCGTACAATAAAACGCGATCGCTTGCGGCAGGAAGTGAAATAGTGTATGGCTTACCATACACTCTGGGAAGGAACCTTTCAGGGGAGGCTCCTACCGCGGTCTCCATCCCGTGCACAAGGACGTATCCGACGCAGAGGGCTCAGGATCGTGCGACTCTCCATATTCTGGCGCCTGCTTCTGACGTCTCTCGTGATCATCGCCGTCATGGGAGGAGTCAACCTGTACGCCCTCTATCAGCTCAGACACTTGACGGGGATGAGCACGGAGATGGCGCTGCTGCACTATCCGGCGGTGGAATCCGCAAAACGATTGCAGGGGTCGCTCTACGCGCAGCTCAACAGCGAAAAAAAATATCTGGCGACCAAGGACGCGGCGTTTCTGACAAACTTGAGCGACGAGGTCGACGATTTCAGAAGAAATCTCGAGCAGTTGCTGAGCCAGGAGCATTCACCGCAGGGGAGGGCGTTTCTTCAAGAGACCAACCGCCTGCTGGAGAATCGCGTGGCGCTCTTTCAGAGCGGGTTCAGCATGTCAGGCCACAATGGGTCCGTGAACCTTGCCGACTATGAAGCCAGACGTGACGCGCTGACGGATCAAATGTTGTCCCTCATTCAAGGCTATCTGGATCTGCACGAGGCCCGGTTAAGCGTCGGAGTGAGCGAGTCACGGGCCAGCGCCGTTCAAGCCGAGGCGGTGACCCAGCAGTTGGTGCTGGTCGCGTTGATTTTCGGTCTGGGGCTTGCCGCTACCGCGAGCTATACGATTCTTCGGCCGCTTCGCCAGTTGCAGAGCCATATCAAGCAGATCGGGCAGGGGAAGTTCGGCCGGTCGCTTGACATTAAGGCCCCCGCGGAGTTGAAAGACCTGGTCGATACCGTGAATTGGATGGGAGCCAAACTCCAGGAGCTTGACGATATGAAAACGGAGTTTTTGGCTCACGTTTCTCATGAATTGCGGACGCCCATGGCGTCGATTCAAGAAGGCACGCACTTGCTCCTTGATGAGATTCCGGGACCTCTGGTGCAAGACCAGCGAACGACCCTTCGCATTATGGCCGACAGTTGCCGACGTTTGATCAATTTGATTTCGACCATTCTCGATCTGTCGAAGATGGACGCGGGCATGATGGAGTATCAAATCGTGACCGTGGATCTCAGACGCATCGCCGACATTTCCATCAACAAAGTCCGTCTGTTGGCCGATTCAAAACACGTCCAATTGTTGATCGAGCATCCCGGAGAGCGGGTCTGGGTCAAGGCGGATGCCGCTCGAATCGAGCAAGTGCTGGATAATCTCTTGTCGAACGCTCTGAAGTTCAGTCCAGAAGGCGGCGTCGTGAAAGTGCTGATGACGCCGAACCCGCAGGCCGGTCTGTTGGAGGTGGCGGTGTCCGACATGGGGCCCGGCATCGCGGCGGAAGATCTCCCTCATATTTTTGAGCGATTTTATCAGGGGCGGACAAAGGCAAAAGGCTCTTCGGCGGGAAGCGGATTGGGACTCGCGCTCGCGAAGAAAGTCGTCGAGGCTCTGGGAGGAAGAATTTGGATTGAAAGTGAGACAGGCAAAGGGACCACTGTACGGTTTACCCTACGGTCGGCAAAAGAGGGAAAGGCAAAAACATCATGATCAGGCTGAGTGTAGGGGCCGGGCTTCTGATTGCGCTTCTGGGCGGTTGCATGACATGGCCCGCGACTCCCCCCGATCAGCCCTTCTTCAAGTTGGACGCGCAAGAGTCGAAATGGCTTCCACCTTTGATCAGAAAGCAGGAAGCCGCCCTGGCAACGTGCGGGGAAACCGCCTCGTGCGACCGCGCCTATTTCGTGCGGGCGCTGCTTGGTCTCTATGAAAGGCGAGAGATCGCGGAGAATTATTTTCTAAAGCTCATTGAGACGGCTCCTCAAAGCCAACTGGCGGCCTCGGGAAAGGCCTGGTTGCAATTGTTGCGAGAGCATCCGGCTCCGGCGTCAATCTCATGGCTTGAGGCGGTGGCCGGAGCTCCGACGATTGCCGGTGCAAACGTCTCGTTGGCTCAAGTCTCCGAGCGTCTGGTGCGGGACTTGCTTGAGGGAGAAGCGATGCTCCAACAGGCTCGTTTGAGCAAGGAAGAAAGTTCTCAGTTGATTGAAATGTTGCAACGCGACTTGGCCGATCGGGAGCGCAGGCTGGAATCCTTGTCCAAGAAAATGGAGTCGGCTTCGCTGCAGGCGCTGCAGAAGCAACTGGCGGAGCGGGACAAAAAAATCGAGGATCTCACCACCCAATTGGAGGCATTGAAACGCATCGACCAGGAAATGCGCGAGAAAGTGCGGCCGATTCGCCCTCCGTCGACCGTGGCTCCGGCTCCTCCGTCGGATCTGACCCCCTAACTCACCTGGAAGGAACGTTATGGATCAAGAACATCTGTTGGTCGTTGACGATGACGAAGGATTGCTCCATTTGCTGAAGATGCGACTGGCCGCCATGGGGTTCGTGGTGACTCCTTGCGCGACGGGAGCGGAGGCGATTGAAGCGGCCAAAAAGAAAATGTTCGACCTTGCCATCACGGATTTGCGACTCCGGGATGAAGACGGACTGGACGTGACGGAGGAACTCTTGCGCATTCATCCCGGCCTGCCGGTGATCATTCTCACGGCCCATGGCAGCATTCCCAATGCGGTGGAAGCGATGCAGCGCGGCGCCTTCGGCTATTTGACCAAGCCGTTCGACGACAAGGATCTCAAGGCCTCCATCGAAAAGGCGTTGGCGCAGCAACGGATGAGCCGGGAGATTCAACGGCTCAAGTCGTTGGTCAAGGAGCTCTACGGCTTGGAAAACGTGGTGGCGCGAAGTCCGGCGATGCAGCGGCTGTTTCAACAGATCGCCCAGGTGGCCGACTCGGATGCCACCATTCTGCTGTTCGGAGAAACAGGGACCGGAAAAGAGGTCATGGCCCGGGTCATCCATACCAACAGTCGGCGGAGCAAGGGGCCGTTTGTGGCGCTGAATTGCGCCGCCATTCCGGAAACACTGTTCGAGAGCGAGCTGTTCGGCCACGTGAAGGGGGCGTTCACGAGCGCCCATGGCGCCAAGCGCGGTCTGTTTCAGATGGCGAACGGCGGGACGCTGTTTCTGGACGAGATCGGCGAAATGCCGCTGTCCATGCAGGCCAAATTGCTGCGAGCCGTGCAGGAGCGGGAGGTGCGAGAGGTCGGAGCGGAAACGACCACGAAGGTGGATGTTCGCATCATCGCCGCGACGAACAAGGATCTGGGCGAAGCGGTCAAGCACGGCCGGTTCCGTAACGATCTGTATTACCGTATCTCGGTCGTGCCGTTGTTTATTCCGCCGCTGCGGGATCGCCGCGACGATATTCCGTTGTTGGCGCAGCATTTCCTCAAGTTGAGCGCCGCTCGCGCGAACAAAGAAATCAAGGGCTTCACACCGGCCGCCCTCCATCGCCTCATGGTGAATCCATGGCTCGGCAACGTGCGCGAGCTGGAAAACGTGATTGAAAAAGCCGTCGTGATGTCGCGCCAAGACATGATCACGCCCGACCTTCTGCCCTCGGTGGGAGTCTCACCGGAGGCGCCGCTCAAGCCGCTTACGGAGGCGAGGGAGGAATTCGAACGGACATACCTCAAGAACCTTCTGCAACTGACCGGCGGCAACATCTCCCGTGCCGCGCAATTCGCCGGCCGATATCGAGCCGATTTCTACAAGATGCTCAAGAAATACGGCCTGCATCCGTCCATGACGAAGGGCAAGTCGGATCACGAGATCGAGGAAATCGAGCGCGAGAGCGCCCTCACGGAAACGGAGCACTAACGAACTGTCCTCGCGAACTGTCCTCGACACGCCATCCTTTCGCTCACTCCTCGGCGAGGGGGACCGTGAATCTTCCTCGCGTTCCCAATCAGAAAAGCCAAGCAAGGCGATACGCGGCACATTTGTCCATGAGCAATCCTGTGCGTATGCGATCAGATGATGGCCGTTACCCCGCACATTCGAATCCTAGTATGGAGCCGCCGCCGGCACAGTCATGCGTCGGCTTGTGCCGCGGGCGATGAGACAAGGAAAAGGGCCCGGATTGAGAAAGCAGGCATGGAGCTGGCGAGAGGAATCGAACCTCCAACCGGCGGTTTACAAAACCGCTGCTCTGCCGATTGAGCTACGCCAGCCCGCTGGAAGCGTCGCAGGGATTATAGAGATCGGGTGTCTGCCTTGCAACGTTTCCCAAGAGGTTCAAAGGCTCAAGCCTCAACTGGAAATCCGAGAATTCGCATCACCATAGTTCTAGAACAAATACTATCGCGCGAAGCCTCTGTGAGAGGGAGTATGAGACGCCAGTCCAAACTCATTCTAGCTAGGAGAAGAACCAGATTGCCTAGAGCAGAGTTTACATAATCACTCCTAGACAAACACAGTGAATGGTGGTAAAAGCCCATCCATCTTTTTCCGCATGGCGGTTGTTCTCTGACAGTCGAGACGTCCTGGCTCAAAAGGGTGGTGCGTATGAAGTCAGAGCACCAGCAGCCCAGGTACACGTCGTCTTCGGCTTCTAGATCGCTACCGCTGTCATCCGCTCACGCCTCTGAAGAACCATCATTTAGTGTTTCATCTCCTGCCGTTTCACTTCCCAAAGGCGGCGGCGCGATCCGAGGCATCGGCGAGAAGTTCGCCGCCAACCCGGTCACCGGTACCGGCTCCATGTCTGTACCGATCGCCACTAGCCCTGGGCGATCGGGTTTCGGCCCCCAGCTTGCGCTCTCCTATGACTCCGGTGCGGGCAACGGCCCGTTCGGCTTCGGTTGGAGCCTGTCGCTGCCTGCCATCACTCGGAAGACCGACAAGGGGCTGCCGCAATATCGGGATGCCGAGGAGTCCGACGTCTACATCCTCTCCGGCGCCGAAGACCTGGTGCCGGTGCTCAAACCGGACGGCACCCGCTTCGAGGACAGGACCAGCATCCCCGACTACGTCATCCATCGCTACCGCCCCCGAATCGAGGGTTTGTTCGCGCGCATCGAGCGCTGGACACAGGTGGCCACCGGTGAGATCCACTGGCGTTCGATCACCCGCGACAACGTGACCACGCTGTACGGGAAGGATCCAAACTCCCGCATCTTCGATCCCGAAGACCCCTCGCAGATTTTTTCCTGGCTCATCTGCGTGAGCTACGACGACAAGGGCAACGCCATCCTTTACGAGTACGCGAGAGAAAACGACGCCAACGTCGATCGCGGCCAGGCCAACGAGCGAAATCGCACCTCCCAGAGCCGCTCTGCCCAGCGGTACATCAAACGTATCAAGTACGGCAACCGCACGTCCAATCGCCATCCGGCCACGTGGCAAGCTTTCGATCCTGCCGAGCTGCCGGACAATGACTGGATGTTCGAGGTCGTCTTCGACTACGAGGAGGGCCACTACGAGGAAGTGAATCCCGACGCACCACCCAACCATCATCGGTTCGTCCGAGCCTCGGCGTCCGCGGGACAACCGTGGGCGGTTCGCCCCGACCCCTTCTCCTCGTATCGCGCCGGCTTCGAGGTGCGCACCTATCGCCGGTGCCGTCGCGTCCTCATGTTCCATCACATCCCGGATCTGCCCACGGGCGAGAAAGGCTACGACGGCCTGGTGCGCTCTACCGAGTTCGACTACGCCGACCTCGACTACAGGCAACCCGTCACCATCCAAGATGAACTCGCCCATCAGGGCAGCACCCGCTTCGCGTCGTTCATTCGGCGCATCACGCAGTCCGGCTATGTTCGCCAGCCGGACGGCAAGTACCTCAAGAAGTCGCTGCCACCACTCGAGTTTGAGTACAGCAAAGCCGCCATCCAGGACCAGGTTCTCGAACTCGATGCCGACAGCCTCGACAACCTACCCGCCGGCCTCGACGGCTCGACCTACCAGTGGACCGATCTTCACGGCGAAGGCATCCCCGGCATCCTGACGGAGCAGGGCGGTGCATGGTTCTACAAGCGCAACCTGAGCCCCATACCCGACAAGTTGCCAGACGGCAGCGAAGTTGTGAGGGCGAAGTTCTCAGCACTCGAAACCGTTGCGCTGAAGCCCAACGCCGCCCTCAGCAGTGGCGCGCAGTTCATGGATCTCGCCGGCGACGACCAGCCCGATCTGGTGGTGCTCGATGGTCCCACGCCGGGCCTTTACGAACACGATGAGGCGGAGGGCTGGCAGCCGTTCCGTCCGTTCACGTCGCGGCTCAACCGCGACATGCGCGACCCCAATCTGAAGTTCGTGGACCTCGACGGCGATGGCCATGCGGACGTGCTGATTACCGAAGAAGACGCTTTCGTCTGGCATCCGTCGCTGGCGGAGCAAGGCTTTGGCCCCGCGCAGCGAATCGCTCACGCGCTGGATGAAGAAAAAGGCCCGCGCCTGGTCTTTGCCGACGGCACGCAATCCATCTACCTCGCCGACATGTCGGGCGACGGCCTCACCGACCTGGTGCGTATCCGCAACGGCGAGGTCTGCTACTGGCCAAACCTGGGCTATGGCCGCTTCGGCGCCAAGGTCACGATGGACAACGCGCCCTGGTTCGACCGCCCCGACCAGTTCGACCAGCGCCGCGTTCGCCTGGCCGACATCGACGGTTCGGGCACCACCGACATCATCTACCTGCACCGGGAGGGCGTGCGGATCTACTTCAACCAGTCGGGAAACCGGTTGAGCGAAGCGCGGCGTCTGGTCCAGTTTCCACCCGTTGACAATGTCGCCTCCGTGATGACGGCCGACCTGCTCGGAAACGGCACCGCCTGCCTGGTCTGGTCGTCTCCGCTGCCTGCCGATGCGCGCTGCCCTCTGCGCTACATCGATCTGATGGGAGGGACCAAGCCGCACCTGTTAGTCAAGTCGGTCAACAACCTCGGCGCGGAGACCCGAGTTCACTATGCTCCATCGACCAAGTTCTATCTCCAGGACAAACAGGCCGGCCGACCCTGGATCACCAGGCTGCCGTTGCCGGTGCACGTGGTCGAGCGGGTGGAAACCTATGACTGCATCAGCCGCAATCGCTTTGTCACCCGCTACGCCTACCACCACGGCTACTTCGACGGCGAGGAACGCGAGTTCCGTGGCTTTGGCCTGGTAGAGCAGTGGGACACGGAGGAATTTTCCTCCCTCGCCCCCAGCGGAGTGGGGAGTGAGGGGACAACCAACATTGACGCCGCTTCTCACGTGCCGCCCGTGCTCACGAAGACGTGGTTCCATACAGGCATGTACGTGGACCGCAACCACGTCTCCGACTTCTTCGCCGGCCTTCTTGATGCACACGACGTCGGGGAGTACTACCGCGAGCCGGGTTTGACTGACGCTCAGGCACGTGCGCTGCTGCTCGAGGACACCGTGTTGCCCGACGGCTTGACCGTAGAGGAGGAACGCGAGGCCTGCCGAGCCCTCAAAGGCTCTATGCTGCGCCAGGAGGTCTATGCGCTGGACGGCACGGACAAAGAGCCGCATCCCTACACCGTCACCGAGCAGAACTTTACGATTCGTGTGCTGCAACGCCGCGGACCGAATCGCCACGGCGTATTCCTTACCCACGCCCGTGAATCGCTCAGCTACCACTACGAACGCAAGCCGGCCGATCCGCGCATCGGCCACGCGCTGACGCTGGAGGTCGATGCTTTTGGCAACGTGCTCAAGCAGGCGGCCATTGGCTATGGGCGGCGCAAGCAGATCCGTGTTGTCGACGACCAGGGAAACGTGCAGCAGGTGCCAAACCCAGGTCTGACCGGACTCGATGCCACCGATCAAGCGAAGCAAACAACCCCGTTGCTCACCTACACCGGGAACCGCGTCACCAATGCGGTTGAGACGGCCGATGACCATCGCACCCCGCTCCCCTGCGAGTCGCGCACCTATGAACTCACCGGTTACACGCCGACAGGTGCGGCCGGACGGTTCCAGTTCTCCGACTTAGTGCGGCTTGATCCTACGGACCTTGATGGGCTGAGACGAGACCATGTCTTCGACACCGAGATCAAGTACAAAGACAAGCCCACTGGCGGCAAGCAACGTCGCCTGATCGAACACGTGCGTACCTATTACCGCCGCAACAACCTCGGCGGGCCGCTGCCGCTGGGCGAATTGCAGTCGCTCGCGTTGCCCTTCGAGAGCTACAAGCTTGCCTTCACGCCGGGCTTGGTGGCCGAAGTCTATGGCGGGCGGGTCACCGACACGATGCTCGAGGACGAAGGCCGCTACGTCCACACCGAGGGCGACGCCAACTGGTGGATCCCCTCCGGGAGGATCTTACTCCCCACACCCGTCCCATACGCCGCCTCAGGAACTGGCCTACGCGCGCCAGCACTACTTCCTGCCGCACCGCTACCGCGACCCGTTCCATACCAACGCTGTGAGCACCGAAAGCTTCGTTACCTACGATATCTACGACTTGCTGGTGCAGGAGACGCGCGATGCCCTGGATAATCGCGTCACCGTAGGCGAGCGCGACACGAGCGGCGTGATCACCCGACGCACCCAAGACTACCGCGTGTTGCAACCGTGGCTGGTCATGGATCCCAACCGCAACCGCTCCGCCGTGGCCTTCGACGCCCTTGGCATGGTCGTCGGCACCGCGGTGATGGGCAAGCCGGAAGAGATTCCAGTCCCCGGCGACTCCCTCACCGGATTCCGTGCCGATCTGACCCAGGCCGAGATTGACGCGTTCCTGGCCAATCCCAAGGGGCCGACGGCGGCCACGCTCCTCGGCAACGCCACAACGCGCATCGTCTATGACCTGACGGCCTACTGGCGAGAGCCCGATCCGGTCAAGAAGCCACCCGCCGTCGCCGCGACGCTCGCCCGCGAGACCCATGTGAGCGACCTCCAGGCGGGCCAGCAAACCAAGGTCCAAGTGAGCCTCTCTTACTCCGACGGCTTCGGCCGCGAGATTCAGAAGAAGATCCAGGCCGAGCCGGGGCCGGTACCGCAGCGCGACGCCAACGGCAAGATCATCCTGGGCGTGGACGGTCAGCCGGTCCTGACTCCGAACCACGTGAGCCCGCGCTGGGTCGGCAGCGGTTGGACCATCTTTAACAACAAGGGCAAGCCGGTTCGCCAGTACGAGCCGTTTTTCAGCGACAGGCACCGGTTCGAGTTCGATGTCAGGATCGGCGTCAGCCCGGTGCTCTTCTATGACCCGGTCGAACGGGTGGTGGCAACCCTGCACCCCAACCACACCTGGGAGAAGGTGGTCTTCGATCCCTGGCGGCAAGAGACCTGGGACGTCAACGACACGGTCCTGATTGCCGACCCCAAGACCGATCCCGATGTCGGCGATTTCTTCCGCCGCCTGCCGGATGGCGAGTATCTCCCCACCTGGCATGCGCTGCGTACCGATGCGGCCCACGCGGCGGCCTTCGCGGCGCGCTATCCTGACGCGACCGATCGCGCGAACGAGACGCGGGCCGCCGAGAAGACGCAAGTCCATGCCGCGACACCCACCGTCGCCCACGCCGACTCGCTCGGCCGCACCTTCCTCACCGTCGCCCACAACAAGCTCAAGTACAGCGACACGCCCCCGGCCGCTCCGCCCGTTGAGGAATTTCATCGAACGCGGATCGTTCTCGACATCGAAGGCAACCAGCGAGCGGTCATCGACGCCAAAGACCGCGTGGTCATGCGTTACGACTACGACATGCTGGGCAACCGCATCCACCAGGCCAGTATGGAGGCCGGCGAGCGCTGGATGCTGAACGATGTCGCCGGCAAGCCGCTCTATGCCTGGGATAGCCGTGACCATCGCTTCCGCACCGCCTACGACCCACTGCAGCGGCCGACGGACTCATTCCTGAGCGAAGGCGCGGGCAGCGAGGTGCTCGTCGGGCGCAGCATCTACGGCGAGAGCCGCCCGAACCCGGAGGACAACAACCTGCGTGACAAGGTCGTGGAACTGCGTGACCAGGCCGGCATCGTCACCAGCGATCGCTATGACTTCAAAGGCAACCTGCTCGAAAGCCGAAGGCAACTGGCGCGAGACTACAAGGCCACGCTGGACTGGTTCGCCGCCGTGCCGCTCGAAGCCGAAACCTACACCAGCCGCACCACCTACGATGCCCTCAACCGCCCGATCCAATTGATCGCGCCGCACAGCGACCAGCCCGGCGCCACAGTCAACGTCATTCAGCCGATCTACAACGAGGCCAACCTGCTGGAACAGGTGCACGCCTGGCTCAACCAGAACGCCGAGCCCGGCAATCTCCTCGACCCCGCCACCGGGAACCTGCACGCGGTGACCGACATCGACTATGACGCCAAGGGTCAGCGCCTGTTGATCGAGTACGGCAACGGCGTCCGAACCACGTACACCTACGACCCGCTCACCTTCCGCCTGGTGCATCTGCTCACTCGGCGCAACGCCGCCACGTTCCCCAACGATTGCCCTGAACCGCCTCCGGCGGGCTGGCCTGGCTGCCAGGTGCAGAACCGACACTACACCTATGACCCGACAGGCAACATCACCCACATCCGTGACGACGCCCAGCAGACCATCTACTTCCGCAACCAGCGCGTCGAGCCGAGCGCCGAGTACACCTATGATGCGACCTACCGACTGATCGAAGCCACCGGCCGCGAGCACCTGGGGCAGGTGGGCGGCGTGCCCAACGCGCCGACACCTCACTCCTACAACGACGCGCCGCGCGTCGGCATCCTGCATCCGGGCGACAGCAACGCCATGGGGCGTTATCTGGAGCGCTACGTGTACGACGCCGTCGGCAACTTCCTCTCGATGCAGCACCGAGGCAGCGATCCGGCCCACCCTGGCTGGACCAGGACGTATGCCTACAACGAGACCAGCCTGCTCGAACCCGGCAAGGCCAGCAACCGCCTGAGCCGCACCGCGATCGGCGCCGCCATCGAGCCCTACAGCCACGATGCCCATGGCAACATGACCCGCATGCCGCACCTGCAAGTCATGCAGTGGGATTTCAATGACCAACTGCAGATGACCCAGCGCCAGGCGGTAAATATCTCGGACGCGGACGGCGTGCAACACCAAGGGGAGCGCACATTTTACGTCTATGATTCGACCGGTCAGCGCGTCCGCAAAGTGACCGAGCGGCAGAACGGAACGCGGCAGAAAGAGCGAATCTACCTGGGCGGTTTCGAGGTCTACCGCGAGTATGACGGGGCCGGAACAGCCGTTTCGCTGGAGCGCGAGACGCTGCACCTCATGGACGACCAGCAGCGCATCGCGCTGGTAGAGACGCGCACGCAAGGCAACGACCCCGCGCCGCAACAACTCATCCGCTACCAGTTCGGCAATCACCTCGGTTCGGCGAGTCTGGAGCTGGACAACCAGGCGCAGATCATCTCCTACGAGGAGTACACCGCCTATGGTAGTACAGCGTACAACGCCGTGCGCACAGACATCGAGGTGCCCCTGAAACGTTATCGCTACACGGGCAAGGAGCGGGATGAGGAGAGCGGGCTGTATTACCACGGGGCGAGGTATTACGCGGCGTGGTTGGGAAGGTGGACAAGCACCGATCCTGCAGTTTTCGAGGCGCCCGCATTCGAACAGGCGAACTTCCAACCTTACACGTACGTAGAGAACAAACCGGTTGTAGCCATTGATCCTGATGGCCACGCTATCAACTTTATCGCTGCAGCAGTAGGTGCCGCAGTCGGTGCAGTGGTTGGCGGCGCTATTGAGGCAGGCCGGCAGTACGTAACAACGGGACGAGTTAGTGATTGGGGAGCGGTTGGCGCGTCGGCCGCCGGTGGTGCGGTCTCGGGCGCGGTTGCCGGTTTGACTATGGGAGCAAGTCTCGCCGTACAGGCGACGGCTGCGGCTGCGGCCGGAGTGGCTGGAGGTGCGACAACACGTGCACTCACAGGACAAGAACAAACTGTGGGAGCAGTTGTTCAAGATGCTGCGATCGGGTTGGTGACATTTGGCATTGTAAGAGGCGGTTCTGCTGCCATCAGTGCACTGAGAGGTGGAACAGGTGCTGCTACAACGTCTGCGGCTGCCTCTACCACTGGGGCAGGAGGCAGTTCCGCCGTGAGAACCGGAGCTTCAGAGACAACAAGGTCAACAGCAAGGGCGACCGCTACCTCGACTACTCGAAGTGCGGCGACCACAGGCGCGAGATCCGGTAGCAGTTCCACTGCGCGAGCCGCAGCTAGCGACGTTGTCGAGGCGGCGAGACCAGCGTCACCAGCGGCGCCGGCAACTCGAGCGGCAACGAGATCGGGCTCGAGAGCTGCCGCTTCCGAGGCCGTTGAAACCGCAAGACCATCCGTGCCATCCGAGGCACTACAGCGCATTGAACTGATTGAGCGAATGCAGCGCATCGTAACTGAAAGCGCTCGAGTTGTTGATGATGCGATTGCCCGTGGAGACAGAGCCGCCTTGGAAGAATTCTTGACTCCGCGTGAAGCCACTAGGTTGTTGGCTGGCGGCCGGTTCTCAAGCGCGATTAGAGGAGTCTTTGTCGAGTGGCGCTCGCGTTTCATGTTCGCGTTAGATGACGTAATACAGCCCAACGTCGGGCGGGGCGGATTTGTTGGAAATCGCGGAGCAGTAGTTAATGGGGTTCCACGGCGGGGTTTTGCAGATTTCTTCGGCACTGAGAACGGTTTGCTCTCGAACATTGCCATTGACATTACGACAAAAGCTGGAAGAGCCGAGCACCTCCTGCGAGGTTATTTAGAGAAGGGCATAATTCTGACGTACTAAAAGAAGAAAAGGGGACAGAAAAGAAGGAAGAAGAAAAAGGAACAGGCTACTTTTCTGGGATTTTTCGAGGGCGACCGCGAGGCGTGAGGCTTGAAACAAGGCCGAATAATTTTGCGATCATCGTTTGCCAGTCTGGCGAGCCGATAGGAGCTTGGCGATTGATGCAGGTTCGAATCCGAGAAAGTTCTTGGAGCGATAAAGGCGTTTCAAGCAGATGAGTCCAATCGGGAGGCAAGGGGATCGGAAGCGGATCGATGAGGTGACCGTGCTGGAAGTTGGACCAGGGCCATTGGACAACCTGTTCGACCGGCCCGGCACGGGGGCTTATTTGAACAGCGTGACCAGGGGCACGCTCAGGTCTGGCAGAAGCGGTGTGCTGAGGATGTCTTGGGCCTCACGGGTCAGGATGGTTGCCTGACCATATCGGTCAGCGGTGAATCGGTAGATTTTGACCAGATCGAGTTCCGGGTCGATGATCCAATATTCAGGAACGCCATAATGCGCATAGCGATGCCGCTTAATCGTCTCGTCCAGTTTTCGATTTCCTTCGGAAAGGATTTCAACGAGCAGCGTCGGGACGCCACGAATGTTCGCGTCTGTAATGATCGACCGTTGCGCGTGAGCGACGAAAATCAGATCGGGTTGCACCACGTCAAAATCGGACAGGACGACGTCGCACGGCGCGTTGAAGACTTCTCCCAGCGGATGTTGCTGGAGAAAGTTATACAGCGCCGCGAACAGTCTTCCCGCAATACGTTGATGTTTGATGTTCGGCGACGGGGACATGACATGCTCTCCCTCGATCAATTCATGACGTTTCCCGTCATCAGGGATGAGACGGTAGTCTTCATACGTGAGTTTAAGATGTCCGGTCTCGATCGTCATACGTGCCTCCTGCGCTGTTCGGCATCTGTTCGCATACCGCGTACAGCAACAAGGATATTGGTGTCAAGGGCAGCCTTTGCTGTTTCACTCATTGTTGTTCTGAGAGAAAGTGTACACCGCTTGAGAACGAGGGTCCAAGAAAAGTCCGGTCAGATGAGAAACAGGTGTCTGGACCATATCACGGAGAAGAAAAGGGGACAGGCTACTTTTCTGGGATTTTTCGAGGGCGACCGCGAGGGTGAGCGTTTAGACGAGGCATCGTTTGCCAGAGCCCGCGTCGGTTGGGGTGAACAACGTGAACCCCAAACATCTTCCGGCGATGGGGATGGCGGTGGGATTGCGTTGGGGGGTGGAATCACGAAACGTTGGGGCTCGCGACGCTCACTCCAACCTACATCTTATACACCTTGCTGCGATGGGCAATCACATGAACGGTCAGCATGCGATGAACGGAGTCGGCTTCATACACCACCCGCCAATTCCCAATGCGCAGCTTGAACAGATGGGCGAACGGGCCAGTCAGCCGCTCGGGTTGCAAGTTATCGATGTGCTCGGCCGGCCACTCGATTTTCTCGATGATGCGCCTGGCGATCGGGCGGTCAAGTTGAGAGATGTCCTCGAGCGCTTCGGGAGTAAAACGAACCTGATAGCTCACGCAAGATTCAGCCGGTTTTTCACATCCTCGAGGGGAATGCGCTCTGAGGAACCCACAGAGAGGCGGAGCCGCGTCCGGATTTCGTCCGTCAGTTCCAGGCCCTTATCAGGATCGGCGAGGAGGTCCTGTAACTCTTCATGCACGACCTGCCTGATCAAGGCTTGCAATTCCTCGACTGTGAGATCGGCGACTTTCATCTGTCTTCTCTCGATGAGCAAAGGAACCTTTCACAAGCATAGCAAATGCCATTGAACCAGGAAAGCATGGTGAGGAGGGCACAACGATGAACAAAATCACCTTTCCATTGAAACCACAAATGCGCGGCCAGAAGGTGACCAACCTGCAGGACGCACTGCAACTGTTGCTCGAACGCGGCGTCATTAAGGCGCTGAAGCCGCCGAACCGTCCCACGGCCGATGAGCTGCGAGCGCTGGCCGAGGCGTTGCGCGCCGAACGCGCATCGAAGGTCTTCGGCGACGCGACACGGCAGCTCGTGTTCCTGCTGCAGATCCAGAACGGCCTCGGCGACGGCCGCGGCGGCGTGGTGGACGAGCCCACGGCGGCGCTGTTCAATCGCTTGATTGATAAGCTGACGGGAGAAGAACGCCGGCCCGAATTCGTCGTCCGGGGCACGGTCCGGGATGTCGATGGACACCCCGTCATGGGCGCGCTCATTCGCGTGTTCGACCGCGACATGCGCCGCGAGCAACCGCTGGGCTCGACACGGACCGACGCCAACGGCCGCTACCGGATCGAGTACTCCTCTCAGCAATTTCGCCGCGCCGAGAAGGGCCGCGCCGACCTGGTGGTTCGGGTGGTGGATGCCCAGGGCAACGAGCGGGCAGTCTCGGAGACCGTCTTTCACGCCGATCCCGACCAGGTCATCGATCTCACTCTACCCGAGGACAAGAGTCCGAACGAATCGGAGTTTGAGTACATTCTCAAGCAGCTCACGCCGCTGATCGAGAACGTGGTTCCCGCCGAGCTGACCGACCAGGACCTCGACTTCCTCGCCAACGAAGCCCGGGTACCGCGCGAACGGCTTACGTTCATCCGTCTGGATGCCCAGTGGCAGCGACAGACCGGACTGCCGGCCGGAGTGTTCTATGGCCTCCTGCGCCAGGGCTTGCCGACGGACCGCCGCCGGCTGCTGGCCGAGCCCACGAGCCGCATCGAGCAGGCGCTGAAGGCTTCGCTGGAGCAGCAAATCGTCCCGCAACGCCTGAGCAATATATTCAAGGACATCCTCCGGCAACTGAACGATCTCGCGGTCAAGATGGCATTCGAGCCGGGCGATGAAACGATGGCCGTGCCGCTGGGCCTGTTGCTTGGGACCGCACCCGACCTCTCCAACGAGCGCGGGCAGGCGTTCGTCCGCTTCTCCTTGCAGAACGACGGTGACGAAGACTTCTGGGACCGGTTGCGCGACATGCCCGGTTTCGACGACGCAACCGTCGCCGCCGCGCAGTTCACGGTCGGCCTCGGCGCGCTCAGTTCGCACCTTCCGCTCGTGCGTCTGATTCAGTCTGAACGTACCCAGGGCCGAGTGACGAGGCTGCGCGATCTGGCGAGTTGGACGTGGGACGAATGGCGGGGGCTCATCGCCCGGGCTGGTGTTCCCCCGGACACGCCCGGCGAGACGGAAGCGGAGAAAACCGACGGCTACGCGACGCAGATGACACGGCTTGTAGAGGCGATCTTCCCGACTGCCTCGGTTGCCTACAAGCTTGGTCGATCGACGCGGTTGGAGATCCCGTTCAAGAGGGATATCAGCCGCTTCCTGCTGAACACCGAGGGCTTCGATCTTAAGCGCACGCACATCGACAGTTTCGTGCGCGAACATGGGGCGCCGGCCGATGTCCCCGATGTCGAGGGCTTTACGCGCGAGCTCAAGCGCCTGCAACGAGTCTTCAAGCTCGCGCCGGAACACGACAAGTTCGAGGCCATGGAGGCGCTGCTGACACAGGGCCTGGATTCCGCCCATGCGGTGTATGCTCGCGGGGAGGCGACTCTCCGTCGCGAACTGAGCGAGCCGCTCGGAGGCGAGAGCCGCGTCGCAGAGGTCGTGAGGAAGGCCGGCCACATCGTCGATGTTTCGCAGTTCCTGCACACAGCCTACGCGCCGGGGTTCCGCAGCACGACGCCGGCCGTCACGGGAGATCCATCGCCGTGGATCGCGGAGACGCCGGATCTGCGAACGCTGTTCGGCTCGCAAAGCTTCTGCGCGTGCGAGCACTGCCGTTCGGTCTACAGCCCGGCGGCGTATCTGGTCGATCTGCTGCATTGGCTGGAGTTGGTGCCGGGAACGCGCGGCGACAGGAACGCGCTAGCCGCCTTATCGAGCCGCCGGCCCGACCTCCAAGAAATCGAGCTCTCGTGCACGAACACGAATACGGTCCTGCCCTACATCGATCTGGTGAACGAGATGCTCGAGCGGGCCGTGGCGCCGCTGCTGTTCTCGCTGTCGGCGGCCGACTTTACCGAGATCCCCGCCCTTGCCCGTGAATTAGACGATAGCGTGGTGCCTCGTCGCGTGCGGGACGCCTTCGCCGAGGCGGGTGTCGATCTCTCAGAGACTCCAGTCGTGACCGTCACCACCGCAGACCGCGAATGGACGATTGCCGATTCGGGGCGGACATACCGGGTCAGCAGGAGAGGCGACGAAGGACTTATCGTAGCCCCGAGTACCCCTCAGACGCGCGGCAGCGCGGAGGAACTCCGTGTCCACCCCGAGCATATCCACGCGCCCGCCTACGAGAGACTTGCCGCCTCGATCTACCCGTGGACACTGCCTTTCGACTTGTTCGCCGAGGAGGCTCGGCTTTTTCTTGAGCATCTGCGCGTGCCGCGCCACCGGTTGATGGCGGTGATGCGCCGCGACGGCGCTGCGTCTTTGCTCGAGGTCGCGAGCGAACGCCTGCGCCTGACGGCCGCCGAGCGCGAGATTCTGACCGGAACGGGCGATCGCGCACCCTGGGCGCGCTGGGGTCTGCGGGAAACCGGCAATGTCGTGGACGATCCGGCGACCGGCACCACGGTGAGCCTTGCCTGGATCGACGCGTTGCGCCGTGTGCCGGTGTTCTTGCGGCAGTCCGGTTTGCAGCTCGATGAATGGAAGACCTTGCTTGAAGCCAAGTATGTCAATCCTGACGGCGGACTTGTGATCGAGTTTCCAGTCCCTGCGACGCCGGAAGAAGCGGTCCGCGCGTCGACCTGCGATGTGGAGAAGGCCCGCATCACCTTGCCGTCAGACGAGGCGCAGGCCAGAGCTGCTCTGGAGCGCATCGAGCACTTCGTGCGGCTCCGGCGCAAGCTCGGCTGGTCTGTGCCCGAACTCGACGCGGCGCTGCGCGCCCTGGGTGGATCAGGCATCACCACCGGCCTGTTGATCGATCTGGCCCGGATTCTTGAACTTCGCGAAGCGGTGAAGGTGCCGCTGATCGAGCTGCTGAGCTGGTGGCACACGATCGACACGGTCTCCTATCGGAACAGGCCTTCCCTCTACGACCAGGTGTTTCTGAACAAGGGAGTGTTGAACCCGGTCGATCCGGCCTTCGCGCTGAACAGAGATCGGACGGAGTTGGTCGGCGCGGGAAGCCCCCTCGCCGACCATGTCACCGCGCTGATGGCCGGCCTTGGTGTCACTGAGGGTGACCTCCACGCCCTACTGCAGGCACTCGATGAGACCTCCCGCTCTCTGAATCTGCGCACCCTTTCGGCCCTATACCGCACTGTGTCGCTGGCTCGGGCACTCAGGCTATCGGTCAAGGACCTGCTCGCTCTCAAGGCGTTGAGCGGACGGGACCCGTTCGCCGATCCGCGTGCAAGCCATGAGTTCGTGGAGACCGTCGCGCTGGTGCGCGCCATGCCCATCGGTATCGGGCAGCTCGATTACCTGCTGAATCACCGCGTGGAACATCCGAGCGCGAGCTTCGTGCCGGGTGAGGCACAGACGGCGCAGTTCCTCGTCGCGCTACGTCGAATGCTGCGGGCCATTGAGGACGAGACCGCCGAGACGTCGGATCCGACCGGTGAACGTGTGCGCGACGCCCTCGCCACTCTGCTTCCCGCGGAACCGGCCGAACGGGCGGAGATTCTCGTGCGCGGAACCTCGACCGAGACAGAGGACGCCCAGCGCGCCTTCATCGGAGAACACTTCGCGCCCTTTCTGGCGGCTAGTGGTATCGCCGTCGCGGATGCGCAACGCGCGCTCGTCGGGCCGGATGCTCTGCGGGACCAAGAATCGCGCTTCAACTACGTGGCGCCGATCCTGCTTCGCTACTTGCGCCGGTCCAGCCTCGTCAAGCAGCAGGTCGCCACCGCTTTGGGGCTCGAGCCGGCCGCGGCGGATCGGTTGCTGACTGCGCTGGTGCCCGCTCGGTCCGACCGCCGCCGACCCGCGCTTGCCGACTTTCTCGCGTCCGAGTTCGTCGCCGGCGAGATCGATCCGATCACGCGCGCATCCCTGCCGCACCAGTTCGACAGCTTCGTCCTGCTGAGCAAGATCGCGATCATTGTCAAGGCGTTGGGCATCCCAACGACCATGCTGGACTGGCTCTTCGCGCAAGCGCCCGCGCTCGGCTGGCTGAACCTGGCCGTCCTGCCGTTGACACCCACCGGGCCGGATGACCCGGAACGCCCTGCACGCCTCGCCGCCTGGTCGCGCATGGCCCGCGCGGCCCGACTCGAAGATGAGTTGCCTCGCGGCAGTCCCAGCATCTACGGATTGCTTGCCCTGCTCAATACTGTCGATGCAGCCGCGCCCGCAAGCGAGAAGAACGGCGCGAAGACGGCCTTCTTTGCCGACCTGCTCGAACGCACTCGCTGGCGAGCGGAAGACCTCGAATCTCTCGTCGGCGCGGCGGACGATCACGAGGCAACCGGCTTGCTCGGACCACGTTTTCCGGATGACTGGTCGGGTGAACGTGGTCTTGAGCGATTGGAACATCTGGCGCAGGTGTTCCGTCAACTCCGCGTTCTGGGAGTGTCCGCCGAACAGGCCTGGTCGTGGAGCGCCCCCGTGATGACCGCCTCCGTGGCGTCAGACATCCGCAAGGCGGTCAAGGCGCGGTACGACGTCGAACAGTGGCGGCGCATCGCGACTCCGCTGCGCGATGCCCTGCGCGAACGTCAGCGAGATGCGCTCGTGAGCTACCTGATCGCCCACGGGGCGGCCACCGAGACCGCCCCAACGTTCAAGAACGCCAACGACCTCTTTGCCTATTACCTTATCGACACCGAGATGAGCGCCTGCATGATGACCTCGCGCATCAAACAAGCGAACGGCGCCGTGCAGCTTTTCGTGCAGCGCTGTCTGATGAACCTGGAGCCTGGCCTCGCCTTGACCGCGAGGGATGCCGAGCAATGGCAATGGATGAAGACCTATCGCGTCTGGGAAGCCAACCGCAAGGTCTTTCTCTACCCTGAAAATTGGATCGAGCCCGAGTTGCGCGACGACAAGAGCCCCTTTTTCAAGGAGCTGGAACACGCGCTGCTGCAGAACGAGGTGCGGGAAGACGTCGTCGAGAAGGCGTTCGTGACCTACCTGCACCGGCTGGGCGAAGTCGCCCGATTGGAGATGGCCGGTATATACGAACAGACGGAACCGGGCCCCGACGGCGTCAACGTGCTGCATGTCTTCGGCCGCACGCGCAATACACCCCATCTCTACTTCTACCGGCGCTGGGTAAACCGATCGTACTGGACGCCCTGGGAGCGTGTGGACGTCGATATCCAGGGCGACCACCTGATTCCGGTGATGTGGAACCGGCGTCTGTATCTCTTCTGGCCGATCTTCACGGAGAAGGCTCTTGAGTCTTCACGGATCTCGGAGACGGATACGGGGATCCCGCCCCGGAAATACTGGCAGATTCAGTTGGCGTGGAGTGAGTACAGGGATGGGATGTGGACGGCGAAGCACGTCTCGCCGACTTTGACCGATCCGACCGATCCGAGCAGTCCGTATGTCTTTGCGAATCTATCTAACTATTTCTTCTCTGCCAGTGCGACGAGAGTTGATGAGCTTGTTTTTCACATAGCCCGCATGACGGGCGCAACAGAGATACGTGGAGATATTAGACTGAGCGGACAAGATGGCGTTGTAAGGTCGAGCCGAGGGGCACACTTTCCTCGCCGCCGTGGCCCGCTGGGTAGTCAGGCGCACTACATGAAGTTCCAGGAGGCTGGACCCGATGGAAGGTTTTATCTTCCCACAATGGCTGGAAATGATCGCGTCTTGGAGACGACCCCTGGCACCTACTACATCCTGCCTGGACATCAAAAGCATTACTTTACGGCTACCGACGGTACCTTCTTCTATGAAGATGACACACGGACGTTTTGCATCCGGCCTGGCATCACCGCGAGGAGTGATTCGCCTGGTCGCTTGTTTGATGGCTCGCTCGAACCTGGTCGCGATCTGGACGTGAGGTTCACGTCCGGCTACAGATTCTTATCTTTCTACCACCCGTACGTCGGCACCTTCATCAACCAACTGAATCGGCATGGCATCGACGGCCTTCTCGCCGCCGAGCGCGTCGGCGAAGTCCCGTTGCTGTCCCGTCAGCAAATCGAGGCCTACTACTTCGGACCGGAAGCCCCCGAGCGGCGGAGCGAGAACCTTTATCGTCCCACGCGCTCAGTCATTCAGCCTTATCCGAAGGATGAGATCGACTTCTCCCATGGCGGAGCGTATTCGCTTTACAACTGGGAATTGTTCTTCCACGCTCCGCTCCTGATTGCCGACCGGCTCGGCAAGAACCAGCGGTTCGAGGAGGCCATGCGCTGGTTCCACTATATCTTCGATCCGACCGTCGGGGAGGACAGGGCACTCTCTGAACGAGACCGCCGTTTGCCGGCGCGCTACTGGAAGGTCAAGCCTTTCTTCGAGAACGAACAGGTCGACGAAGCCGGGCGTCCCCACGCGATTCGGTTTCTCCTGAGTTTGCTCCACTACGACGGCCGACGCGCCGACTGGCGCGCGCTCAAGGCGGAGTTCGAAAACCAGATCCGTCAGTGGCGTGACAACCCCTTCAAGCCGCATCTGATCGCACGGCTGCGGATTTCGGCGTATCAGTGGGCTGTCGTCATGAAATATCTCGACAATCTGATCGCCTGGGGCGATCAGCTCTTCCGCAAAGACACGATCGAGTCGATCAACGAGGCCACGTTGCTGTATGTCAGGGCCGCGGAGATTCTGGGGGAGCGTCCGGTGCAGCTTGCCGGCGAGGAGACGTCGGCAAAAACGTATCGGGACCTCAGCGAATCCGGCCTGGACGCATTCGGCAACGCCGCGATCGAAAACCTGCCGGGCGTGGACGCGGACGGCGACATCGGCGGGACCGGAGCCGGGGCGCCGTTGTTCCGGTCCCTCTACTTCTGCGTGCCGCCCAACGACAAGTTGCTGGGCTACTGGGACACGGTGGCCGATCGCCTGTTCAAGATCCGGCACTGCATGAACATCGAGGGCAGGGCGCGCGAACTGCCGTTGTTCGAGCCGCCCATCGATCCGGCTTTGCTGGTGCGGGCCGCCGCCGCGGGCGTCGATCTACGCAGCGCCCTGAGTGACATCCATGCTCCGCTGCCACACTACCGGTTCCGATTGATGCTGCAAAAGGCGGTGGAATTCTGCGGCGACGTCAAGGCCCTCGGCGCGGCGCTGCTGGCCGCGCTGGAGAAGAAAGACGGAGAAGCGATGGCGCTGCTGCGGGCCGGTCACGAGGTCGGCCTGTTGGAGTCGATCAGGCATGTCAAGACGATGCAGGTCGACGAGGCCAAAGAGGCCCTCGAGGGTTTGCGGAAGTCGAGATCGGTCGTCGAAACAAGATGGCATTTTTATCGTGAGATCGAAAAGGTCAGCGATCATGAGAAGATTTATAAAGATCACTTAGTTGTGGCTCACTCGTTTGGCCTTGTCGCGCAAGGTATCCAGGCCGGCGTGTCCGCCGCGCATCTCCTCCCAAACTTCGATGTGGGTACGGCTGGATGGGCGGCGACTCCTGTCGTCAAGGCTTCCTTCGGAGGGAACAACCTCGGCAGTGCGCTCCAGGCAGCCGCCGGTGTGATGAGCATGCGGGCAACGCATTACGCGCATGATGCCAACATGGCCTCCATCCAAGGGGCACATGAAAGGCGATGGGCGGAATGGAAGCTGCAAGAAGAACTCGCCTCCAAGGAGTTGGAGCAAATCGACAAGCAGATCGCGGCGGCGGAGATTCGTCTGGCGATCGCCGAGAAGGATCTTGAGAACCACGATAGGCAGATCGAGAACGCGAAAGGGGTCGATGCCTTCATGCGGGAGAAGTTCACCAACCAGGAGCTCTACAACTGGATGGTCTCGCAGGTTTCCGGCCTGTACTTTCAGGGCTACCAGATGGCCTACGAGTTGGCCAAGCGGACGGAGCGGGCGTTGCGGCACGAGCTGGCGCTCCCGGACGCCAATTTCATCACTTTCGGTCACTGGGACAATCTGAAAAAGGGGCTCCTCGCCGGCGAGAAGCTCCACCATGACCTCAAGCGCATGGAGGTGGCGTACCTGGAGCGCAACCGACGCGAATATGAACTGACCAAGCATGTGTCGCTGGCACAGCTCAATCCGCTGGCGCTGCTTCAGCTCAAGCAGACAGGTGAGTGCGAGTTCGCAATCCCTGAGATGCTGTTCGACCTCGATCACCCCGGGCATTACATGCGGCGGATCAAGGCCGTGAGTCTGACGATCCCCTGTGTCGTGGGGCCCTACACCAGCGTGGGGGCCAAGTTGACGCTGACGAGAAGTCGATTCCGAACCAATGCGGATATCGCGGCCGGGTATGCCTATGGCGGGCCGGACGACGACCGCTTCGCGCACGATCCCATCGGGATCCAATCCATCGCGACCAGCACGGCGCAGCGCGATGCCGGGCTGTTCGAGCTGAATTTCGGCGATGACCGCTACCTGCCCTTTGAAGGCGCCGGGGCGGTCAGCGAGTGGCATTTGGAGCTGCCCGGCGAGCATCGCCAGTTCGACTACCATACCATCAGCGACGTGATCTTGCATGTGCAATACACGGCGCGGGAAGGCGGCGATTTGTTGCATGATGCGGCGGTCGCACAGATTACGCAGCTCGTCGAAGATGGACGAGCGGCCGGCTCGGTGCGGCTCTTCTCCGTGCGTCACGAGTTCCCCGGCGAGTGGCATCGCTTCAAGACACAGACGCCGCCTGCCGGTCACCGTCACGAACTAGCGCTCACCCTGCGACCGGAACATTACCCGTTCTGGGCGCAGGGGCGGCTCAACGGCGTGAGCCGTATCGATTTGCTGGCGCGGAGCAGCCGAAGCGGCGTGACGATCGCCGATCGCGCAATCGACGGCAATACCGACAATTTGAATAGGGATGCCGCGCTGGGCGACTTGCTCGTCGGCAGACTGACAGCCATCCCGTTACCCACGCGGCCGACCGGTGAGGTCACGCTCTACTTCGAAAATGCCGAGCTTGACGATTTCTGGCTTGCGGTGAGTTGGACAGGATAGAAACCTCGGTGCCGTCGGGGTGTCGAGCCGATTGCTCCTCTGAGAAAAAGAGGCGTCATGGTCGGTGAGGGCCTCGCTGCGGCACACGTCTTTCAAACAAACGATAGTTCTCGATCAAGCCGCGATAATGGACACAAAGCGGCTCCGTGTCACCCGCGCGGATACATGTGTTTCGTGACAATCTGGTATTGCTCTTGCCTTGACTCAGAGAGGTCAGTATTCTACCTGCCTGGCCGACAATCAGATTGCGAGGTGTTGATCGATGAGTCAGACGCATATCCTGGTCATTGAAGATGATCCGGCCGTCAGGGATCTGCTGCGCGAGACGCTGGTGGAAGAAGGATACGTGGTGGCGGTCGCCGCAGACGGGAAGGAAGGGCTCCAAGCGGCCAAGAACATGCCGGTTCACGTTCTCGTGACCGACTTGCAGCTTCCGGACATCGACGGCATCAGCCTCATCGACCGGCTGGTCAGGATCGACGCGAAGATCATCCCGATCGTCGTGACCGGATTCGGCACGATCGAAAGCGCCGTGCGCGCGATGAAAGCCGGCGCGTTCGATTTCATCACCAAGCCGTTCGATCCGGAAACCGTCGTCGTCGTCGTTCGCAAGGCGGTCGAGGTCTATCGCTTGCGCCAAGAGAACCACCTGTTGCGAAAGGCGGTGCGGGATCAATATCAGTTGGAGCAATTGGTGGGCTCGAGCGAGCCGATCAGGCAGGTGCTCGATTTCGTGCGGAAGGTCGCCGACAGCGACAGCACGGTGATGATCCAGGGGGAAAGCGGCACCGGCAAGGAGCTGGTCGCCCGCATGCTGCATTTCAACAGCCTGCGTCGGGATCGCCCCCTGGTGCCGGTGAATTGCGGCGCCATTCCTGAGAATTTGTTGGAGTCGGAGCTGTTCGGGCATGAAAAGGGAGCGTTCACGGGGGCGACGCACACCAGAATGGGCCGGTTTGAATTGGCGAACGGGGGGACGATTTTTCTGGACGAGATCGGCGAAATGAGCCTCCCGCTTCAGGTGAAGTTGCTTCGCGTATTGCAGGAACGGGCGTTCGAGCGGGTCGGGGGCAATCGAACGATCCAAGTGGACGTGCGCATCATCGCCGCCACGAATCAGGATCTGGAGGCGTTGGTCGAAGAGCGGCGATTCCGCCAGGATCTGTTTTACCGGCTGAACGTGATTCCCATCGTCATTCCGCCGCTTCGGGACCGACGGAGCGACATTCCCCTGTTGATCGATCATTTCGTGGCGCGCTTCAACCAAACCAAACACACGCACATCACGGGGATTTCTCACGAGGCGCTGCGCCTCTTGTCGCAATACGATTGGCCGGGCAATATCCGGGAGCTTGAAAACTTGGTGGAGCGCATGGCCGTCTTGAAAAAACAGGGAGAACTCTCGGTGTCCGATCTTCCGGAGAAAATAGCCCGGAAGCCGCAGCCTCTCGAGCCGAAGGAGCAGTTCATTCGATTTACAGAAGACGGCATCAATCTGATGCGCGAAGTGGAGCAGTATGAAAATCACCTCATCATCGAAGCCCTCCGCAAGGCCAACGGCGTGACCACCAGGGCGGCCCAACTCCTTCAATTGAATCGCACCACCCTGGTCGAGAAACTCAAACGCAAGGGGGTCGATCCGCGGGAGCACATGCAACAAAGCCTTCCGATGTGACAAGCCGGCCCGTCAACCTCTTGACGTCGATTCGAACTCGTTGTCGCCACTTCTGACGGTTTGTTTCCTGCGCCCTGCCGATCCGCGCACGTTCTCTCACGCAAGGCAGGGCATGGTCCTTGCTCAATCCCTTGGTTCATGACTCGTCTGCCATCCGCCTTTCGATATCTCCTGGCTGTGGCACTGTTGGTGATGGTTGAAGACCTGGCGAGCGCGGCGGAACCGGCTTTCGCAAGTCAACCTGATTTTTCAGCGGTGGAGTATCTGAGAGCGACTTCGGCTCCGGAATCGGCAGAACCGCCTGCGCCGTCTTTGCCCGACGACGGTCCTCGCCCGGAGGAAGGCCTTCGCGCACAGGGGATTCTGGACCTGGCTTGGGAAGAAGGCCGCGTGGCCTACCAGAAGGGCGCCTGGTCCGAGGCCAGGCGATTCTTCGAAAAAATCACTCGCGAATATCCTGACAGTCCCCTCGTTCCCGCCGCCCTGGCCTTTTTGGCGGAGGTGGCGCTGCGCGAGGATGCTTCCAGCCGGGATCGGGCGGAGGCCATCCAACTCTACAAGCAGGTGCTGCGCGATCATCCCCGCTCTTCCAACGCCGGACGGGCCGCCTGGCGCATCGCGGATCTGTACCTCGAACAGGGCTGGCTGCAGGAGGCGCAGTCGTATTACGAGCAGGCGATGGCGCGCCCCCTTGACGTTCCGTTCGACGGCCATCGGGCTCTGCTCGGCCTGGGCTACACGTTCATGGCCATGCGCAAATGGAGCGACGCGGAACACGCGTTTTCGACGTTGCGGAAGCGCACGGATCACGAGTCGTTGTCCCAATACGCCACGATGGGGCTCGCACACGCCGTCTACAGACAGCAGCGACCGGCGGAGGCTCAGGTGTTCTATGATCTGTGCCATCGCCGCTGGCCCGCCGTGTTTCGGCGCGATCCGCTGGCGATTCAGCGGTACGCCGTCACCCAAGCGTTGGCTCATCGCGACGCGTCCGCGCGCGATCTGTTTCTGTTGCTGTACAACCTCTATCCTCGCCATGAGTTCGCTCCGACGGCGCTGCTGTACGTGGCGGACGGATTGGCCGGCAAGTCCAATCTGCCGCTGGCGACGTTTTTTTATTCGCACGTGTCCTCGATTTATCCGCACAGCGAGCACAGCACTGTCGCGGCCATGAGACGGGCGGCGCTCTACGTGGAGCGGAAGGATCGCAACGACGACGATCGGTTGAGGCTGGCCGTCGACGCCATGATGCGGGAGGTTCAAGATCCCGAACCGACCGAGTCGGCCTATGTGGCCATGCTGCAAGAAATCGCCGACCGGAAAGACAGCGGCTCCATCGGCGTGGAAGCGTTGGTTCACCTGGGCAAATACTATGAGAAGACGAACGACGTCGACCGCGCGCTGCAGCTCTACAAGAACGCCGTGCTCCGAGCCGATCATGTCGGCGTGCCGTGGGCGACCCAAGCGTTGGAGCGGATTTCGACGTTTCTGATTCCCTGGATCGAGCGGGCGGTCAAATCCGGGGATGATTTGACAGTGGTCAGTCTGTTTCATCGCTACGGGGCGGGAACGGGGCAAACGGTCGATCCGCCGCTCATGATCGAGATCGCCGAGGCGCACAGGCGGCTCGGCTTCGCGACGGAGGCCGGCCGACTCTATCAGCAGCTTACGAAGGTCAAGGACCAGGCCGTGCTCGAAACGGCGCTGGTCGGTCTCGGCAAGAGCTATCTCGATCAGGAAGATCCCCCGGCGGCCAGAAAAGTGTTCGAACGGTATCGGTTTCAATTCCAAGCCGGCCGCTACGAGTCGGAGGTGCTTCATCTGCTGGTGACCGCGATGAGACGCCAAGGCGATCTCCAGAGCGCGGTGCATCTCTGTCGCCAGTGGCTTCAACATCACCCCAAGGGCGGCGATCGCCCGTACATGGTTCTTCAACTCGCCGAAGTCTTGGGAGAGTTGAAGCAATTGGAAGAGTCGGCGGCGGTCTATGAAACGGCGTTGAAAGGCGGGGGCAAGCCGTCGTTCGACGTCTTGCTGGCCTACGCGGAGACGCTCTCCAGGCTGAATCGACACGAACGGGCCATCGCCGCCTATCAAGCGGCGCTCGACCGGCAGCCCGGTCGTCGAGAGCGGGAATGGATTCATTTGCAGACCGCCAGACATTGGAACGAGTTGCGGCAATACGACCGCGCCACCGTGGCGTTGGCCGAGGTGGGGGAGACGGACGATCCCCTCATCAACCGCTTCACCGCCTCGTTCAAGGATACCGTGCGGACGGCGCGCCGCCTGGAGATGAAGGAGGAGTCGTGATGACGAACGCGATGCACCATTCCGACGAGCGGATTTGCCTGCGGGCGGCGTTCGAGAGCTTCGATCAAGCCGCGCGGGCGTTGCAGGGGTCGTATGCCGCGCTCGCCGCCCGCGTGGAGCGGATGGATCTGGAGCTGGCGCGCAGCAACGAAGCCCTTCGCCGGCAGCTTCAAGAGAACGAAGCCATGCGGATCCATCTCGACGGCATTCTGGAGTCGTTGTCGACGGGAGTGCTCGTGGTGGACGAAACCGGCGTCATCACCCGCAGCAATCGACCGGCCGCTCGCTTGCTCGGCGCCACGGACGTCGAGTTGTGCGGACGGCGGGCGGCGGCCGTCTTGGAGTCCAAGGGGCTCGGCCTGGGCGATCGTCCCCAGCGGATCGGACAGGCCATGGTGACCGTTGCCGAATCTCCTCTCAAGTTACGATCCGGGGATCGAGAGGGAAGCCTGATTCTGATTCAGGACGTCTCGCGCCTGTACCAGCTTGAAGAGCAGGTACAGCGCACGGACCGGTTGGCGGCCATGGGGGAAATGATCGGAAGAATCGCCCACGAGATCAGAAATCCCCTGGGAAGCGTCGAACTGTTCGCCTCCTTGCTGCGCAATGATCTGGGCGATCGGCCGGCGGCGCGTCAGTACGCGGAGCAGATTTCGCAGGCGGTGCATGCGATGGATCGTCTGTTGGCCAATCTGCTGGCCTATATGAAGCCGGCTCGTCCCGTGAGGGCCTGGCACGCAGCGGAGCCGCTGATTCTCGATGCCTTGAGCCTGGCGGCGCACGCGATCGCTCAAGCCCGGGCGGATGTGCGGCTGGATTTGGACCCGGCGATTCCGGCGATCTGGTGCCATGAGGAGAGGATGAAACAGGTGCTGTTGAATCTCATCGTCAACGCGGCGCAAGCCATGCCGAACGGCGGAATCTTGACGATCGTCCTCAAGGCCGATGAGTCGTGCGGTCCGGGCGTTCAGGCGGTGCGCCTGACGGTGAGCGATTCCGGGATCGGCATCGATCCGGCGTATCGCTCCCGTCTATTCGATCCCTTCTTCACCACGAAGACCGAGGGCACGGGACTCGGCTTGGCGATCGTCCATTCGATCGTCGAAGCGCACCAGGGACGTATCGATGTGGACAGCACCGTCGGCCGCGGGTCCTCGTTTTCCATCGTGCTGCCTCATCCTTCGTCATCGCTTGCCGTCGGTCGGTCGCCCGATAAAGACGAAGAGAAAAGAGGCGAAGAGGGGATGATCGAAGAAGAAACCGGCGAACCGATCTTGGTGGAGGACTCGTCACATGATTGAGTGCCAAACGGACGAAGAGGGGACGGATTCGTCGAACGTCGGCGAAGGCGTGTTGGTCGTGGACGACGATCCGTCCATGCGCGCCGCGCTCGTGGAGTCCGTGCGGCGACTGGGATTTGCCGTGCAAGGAGCGATCGACGGCGCCGACGCCATCGAGCGGGTCGCGCGATTTCGCCCCTGGCTGGTCTTGACCGATCTCAAGATGCCCCGCATGACCGGGCTGGATTTGGTCAAAGAGGTGAAACGGCGCGCGCCGCAGACGTCGATCGTGTTGATGACGGCCTACGGCAGCGTGGAAACCGCCGTCGAGGCCATGAAATTGGGCGCGAGCGACTATCTGATGAAGCCCTTCTCGATGGATCTTCTGGCGCGGATGATCATGAACCTCAAAGAAGGAAGAGAGATCGGGGCGGCGGCGTCGGCGGAGACTCCGGACAGTCGGGCGATTCTGACGCAGGACCCCGGCATGATCCGACTGTTGAGCACGGTCGAACACATCGCCTCCAGCCAGGCCACGGTATTGATCAACGGAGAAAGCGGAACCGGCAAAGAACTGTTGGCCCGCTTCATCCATGGCAGGAGTCCCCGCGCCCATCGGCCTTTCATCGCGGTGAATTGCGCGGCCTTGCCCGACGGCTTGCTGGAGAGCGAACTGTTCGGGCACGAGCGGGGCGCGTTCACCGGGGCGGTGATCAGAAAAATCGGCAAGTTTGAAATGGCTCACACCGGCACGTTGTTGCTGGACGAAATCGGGGAAATGACGTTGGGGTTGCAAGCCAAACTTCTGCGGGTGCTTCAAGAGCGCGAGGTCGACCGAGTCGGCGGACGTGAGCCGGTGCCGGTCAACATCCGCGTGATCGCCACGACGAATCGATCGCTCCATCATGAAGTGGAACAGAATCGATTTCGGGAGGATCTGTACTACAGGTTGAACGTGTTTCCCGTCACCATCCCTCCGCTCAGGGAGCGCCCCGGGGACATTCCGATGCTGGCGAGACATTTTGCGGCGCGGGCGGCGGCGAGAAACGGAACCGCTCAGCCGACGCTGCCCGACGGCACCTTGGCGTATTTGCAGCGCCTGCCTTGGAAGGGCAACGTGCGCGAATTGGAAAACGTCATCGAGCGGGCCGCCTTGCTGGCCGGTGACGGGCCTATCTTGCCGGAACATTGCATGGTCGAAGCTCGAGGCGTGCCCGAATCGGCGCCCGCTCCGATCCAGGCCGACCGGCCGTCGGCCAACGGATCATTGTGGGAAATGGAGCGGGACTTGATTTTCAAGACGCTCGCCCGTGTGAACGACAATCGGACGCGCGCCGCGAAGGAACTGGGGATCAGCATTCGGACCCTGCGAAACAAACTGCGCGAATATCGAGACGGGGGAAGGTCCGTGCAGATTCCGTCGTCCTGAACGATGGGCAAAGATTGCCGATGGGAAAAATTGCATCGGCCGGGGAGTGCCCGGAACGTCGGCCGCAATCGATCCGGGCCCGTGGCATGGCCGGACCGGACGGCATCGAGGTTGCATCGGTCGGAGCGGTCCGGAACGTTCGGGAGGCGGCCGAGGCGGCGCTACAACGGAGGTGTGCATGACCATCTTTGACCGAACCATGCAGTTGTTGGAACGGACGTTGGACCTTCGCAGCGAGCGGCAACGGGTGATCGCTTCCAATTTGGCCAATGAGGAAACACCGGGATACCGAGCCGCGGAGTTGAGTTTTCTCGATCAACTGCGATCGGCCCATCGGGGCCGTTTGCCGGTGGTCTTGACGGCCACCCATGCCCGCCACTTCGGTCTTTCGGGAGGGCGGGGGTTCGGAGCCGTGACCGGGAAGCTCAGCGAAGTGCCGGCGGGAGATCTTCCGCTTGACGACAACTCGGTCAATTTGGAGCTGGAGATGGCGAAACTCTCGGACAACGTCATGCAGTACAACGCCGCCGCGACGATCCTGGCCAGGAAGTTCGAGGCGTTGCTCAACGCCGTTCGAGAGGGACGCTGAAGCGTCCGCCAGGCGCCGGAAGAGTCCGGATCCGCCTTTCTGGGGCAAGGCGCCCGCATGAATCTTAACCGCATGGATGGAGGTGCGCGATGGAATTGATGGACAGTCTGGCCGTCTCCGTTTCCGGCATGGACGCGCAGCGGCGTCGTCTGAACGTCATTGCCAGCAATCTGGCCAACGCTCAGTCCACGCAAACGCCGGGCGGAGGGCCGTACAAACGGCGGGACGTCGTGTTCCGATCGGTTCCGATGAGCGGCTCGTTCGATCGAACGTTCAGACGGATCGCGGCCGGCTCGGGAGCCCATGCGTTGGACGGCGTGGCGGTCGCCAGAGTGGTGGAGGACCGCAAACCGGGCCATCAGGTGTACGATCCCCATCACCCGGACGCCGACGACAAGGGGTTCGTTCGCCTTCCCAACGTGAACGTGTTGGAGGAAATGGTCAACATGATCGGCGCGTCGCGGGCCTACGAGGCGAACGTGCAGGCGATCAACGCGACGAGAGCCATGTGGAACAAAGCCTTGGAGATCGGGAGGTAGCGATGAAGGAAGTCTCGGGCATCGGGCAATCGATCGTTTCATCCGTCGGTGCGCCGTCGGTCGGTCAGACGACGGGGGCGGCCGAGTCGCCGGGGTTCATGGATTCGCTCAAACAGGCCATCGGGCAGGTCAATGACGCGCAGCTTCAAGCGGGCCGGGCCGTCGACGCGCTCATGACGGGAGAGTCGCAGGACATCCATCGCGCGATGGTCGCGCTGCAGCAGGCCGATGTGTCGTTTCAGCTCATGATGCAGATCAGAAACAAACTGATCGCGGCCTACGAAGAGATCCAGCGGATGCAAGTGTGATCGCGCGAACGTAAGGAGAGCGGGCGACTCCGATGTTTTCGCAGTTTTC
>JANDJG010000005.1:48146-52852 GCA_024331085.1 Nitrospira sp.
GTGTCGTTTCAGCTCATGATGCAGATCAGAAACAAACTGATCGCGGCCTACGAAGAGATCCAGCGGATGCAAGTGTGATCGCGCGAACGTAAGGAGAGCGGGCGACTCCGATGTTTTCGCAGTTTTCCATCAATCAGCGCATGGTCGTGCTCGTGGCCCTGGCCGGTTCCGTGGCGGTGCTCATCGCCGTGGCGCTGTGGACCCAGCAGCCCGACATGCAGGTGCTGTTCACCAATCTCACCGGCGAGGACGCGGCGGCGATCCTCGACAAGCTCAAGGAAGCCAAAGTGCCGTACGAAACGGCCGGCGGGGGGACGACCGTGCTGGTCCCCAGCTCGCAAGTCCACGAGCTCCGGCTCCAATTGGCGACGCAGGGTCTGCCGCACGGCGGAGGGGTCGGCTACGAGATCTTCGACCGCACGTCGATCGGCATGTCGGAGTTCGTGCAAAAGCTCAATTATCGGAGGGCGCTGCAGGGCGAACTGGCCAGGACGATCGCCCAAATGCCGGAGGTCGAGCGGGCCCGCGTTCACCTGGCGATTCCGGAACGGCGGCTGTTCGCCAACGAGCAGGACAGGGCGCGCGCGTCCGTCGTGCTGTCCCTCCGCAACGGCTACATGCTGAGCAAATCGCAGGTGCAGGGCGTCGTTCATCTGGTGTCCAGCAGCGTCGAGGGATTGCAGGCCAGGGACGTGACCGTCGTCGACGGGCACGGACGTCTCTTGTCCGGTTCGACGGCGGACGAAACCATCGGATTGACGAGTTCGCAGCTTGAATACCAGCGCACCGTGGAAAAGGACATCGAAACCCGCATTCAAACGATGTTGGAACGGATCGTCGGACAGAATAAAGCCGTGGTGCGCGTGTCGAGCGTCATCGATTTTCGCAAAATCGAGACCACGGAAGAACGATTCGATCCGAACGGGCAGGTGGTCAGAAGCGAGCAACGAGGCCAGGAGAAAACGAGCGGCACCAACGGAACGGTCGGCGGCGTGCCGGGAGTCCAGTCGAACGTTCCGCCGGGAGTCGAACCGGAGCCGGCGCAGACCAGCTCAAGCAGCAGCCAGACGAAGAACGAGACCGTCAACTATGAAATCAGCCGCGTGGTCTCGAAAATCGTCGAGCCCGTCGGGATCATCAGACAGTTGTCGGTGGCCGTGCTGGTGGACGGAACCTACGGCGCACCGCCGGCCGGAGAGGGAGAAGCGGCAGGAGCCGAGCAAGCGGGGGCGGTGCGAAAGTACATTCCGCGTTCCGAGGAAGAAATGAAGCGGATCGAAGAGATCGTGAAGAAAGCGATGGGGTTCTCGGAAGAGCGCCAGGATCAGGTGCAGGTCACCAACGTGCAGTTCGATTTGGGGACGGAGGAACTGCAAACGGGAGGCGCCGATGCGACGGCGGATGCCTGGAAATGGTGGCTGCCGTACGTGCGCTACGGCGTCGGAGCGCTGCTCTTTTTCATGATTCTCTTCTTCGTCGTCCGTCCCTTGCTCGGCATGCTCGGCGGAGGCGCCGGTCGATCGGAGGAGGCCAAGGCCCAGGGGCCGACGCTGCCGGCCCCCGTCGGCGGAGCGGAATCCAAGCCGGCGGAGATTCTCGACCGCACCCAGATCATCGACATGGCCAGAAAGAACCCCGACGCGACGGCCGTGGTCGTCAAACAGTGGCTCAAGAGTTCGTCGGCGAATGGATAGTGATGGCGAGTCGAGATGGCACGGAATCTGACGGGCGAGCAGAAATCGGTCATTCTTCTTCGCGCCATCGGCGAGGATGCCGCGGCGCAGGTCATGAAACAGCTCGATCCCAAGGAGATCAAAAAGCTGGGCGAGTTCATGCAGCAGGCGGCGCAGATTTCCAAGGAAGAGGAGGATCAGGTCATCGCCGATTTCAAGGCCATGAGCGCCCGCGGAGAAGTTCAATTTCAGGGGAAGGAGTTTATCAAGAACATCCTCATCAAGGCCCTGGGACCGGAAAAAGCGGCTCGGATCATCGAGACCATGACCAAGAAAAACTATCCGGGATTGGAGGCCCTTCGGTGGGTGGACGTCAAGACCCTCGTGCACATGTTGAAGGTCGAGCATCCTCAAACCGTGGCCGTCATTCTCGCCCATCTCGAAAGCGATCAGGCCGGGCAGGTCCTTGCGGCGTTGCCGGAACATCTCCGGGACGACGTCGCGTTGCGGCTGGCGACCATGGAAGACGTGCAGCCGGAGATTCTGGAGGAACTGAGCGACAGCCTCCAGGAGACCTTGCTGACCAGCAAGGGATTGGGCGCTCAGAACATCGGCGGGGCCGAAGTGGTCGCCGACATTCTCGCGCGCATGGACAAGGCCACTGAAAATACCATCATGACGAAGATCGCCGAGAAAAACCAACCGTTGGCGGACACCATCCGGGCCCTCATGTTCGTCTTCGATGATTTGATCAAGGTGGACGATCGCGGAATTCAGGAACTGCTCAAGGAAGTCAGCAAAGAAGATCTCCCCCTCGCCCTTCGAGGAGCCAGCCCGGACGTGAGGGACAAATTCTTCAAAAATATGTCCAGCCGCGCAGCCGACATGCTCAAGGACGATATGGAGTCGAAGGGGCCCGTTCGGGTGGCGGACGTCGAGAAAGCGCAGCAGAACATTTTGAAGGTGTGCAGAAAGCTGGAAGAGGAAGGTCGAATCGTCGTCGCCGGCGCGGGCGAGGAGTTGGTGTAGATGGGAGTCGGGTCTCGAGCATCGGCGCCGGCCTATCGCGGGCGCGCGGGCCGGCCGCGGCTCCACGGGTCGATCCTCGTGGTCGACGATGAAGAATCGATCCGCCGGTTGTTTCTTGAATGGTTTCATCCCGAAGGGGTGTCCGTTCGAGTCGCCTCCTCGGCCGACGACGCCGTCGCCATGGTGAAACAGTCGCCTCCGGATCTCTTGATCGTGGACGTGGCGATGCCGGGACGCGACGGTCTTGCGGTGTTGGAAGAGGCGTTGACGATCGATTATCGGATCAGCGGAGTCGTGATGACGGGCGTGGCGACGGTCGAACTGGCGGTTCGCGCCATGAAGGCGGGGGCGGCGGACTTTTTGATGAAACCCATGCGCCGCGAAACGGTCTTGGAAACCGCGCGCCGATTGCTGGAGCGCCGTCGATTGCGCGCCGAGGAGCCCGTGGTCAAGCAAGCCGCCATTCGATCCGGAGCGGTCCGGCTCTCCGATTCGCCGTTTCAGGCGTTCGATGACGAGGGGGATCCGCCTGAGGACGAAGGACCCACGGAATTCGAGCGAGGCCTTGAAGAGGGAGAGCGGCGCGCCGAAGAACGTTGCCGCCGCGAGCACGCCGTGTTGGTCGACGCCGCGCGCAAGTTCGACGAGGCGCGGGCGTCCCTGCGCGCCGTGTTTGAAGACGAAGTCGTGTCGCTCGCGTTTCACATTGCGACCAAGGTGCTGCGCGAGTCGGCCGAGCGTTGCAAGGATCAAATCGTCGCGCAAACAAAAGCCGCGCTGGAGGCGGTTCCGGACTCCGGCTCGGTCGTCGTCCACGTCCATCCGGCCGATGTCCAGGCGCTCAAGGAAGCTCAAGCCGATCTGGCCGGGCGGCGCGATGTCGAACTGAACCTGAAGATCGAGCCCGTCGCCACGATGTCGCGCGGGAGCTGTCTGCTCCACACCGCCACGCACGTGATCGACGCGTCGTTGGACGCCCAGTTGTTCCGTTTGGGGACCGCCTTGAAAAACAGGATCACCCATGAATCTGAGCGCCGCCCTTGATCGCGTCGATCCCGTCTCCGTCGCCGGACGAGTCGTCCAGGCGGTCGGCATCGTCATCGAAGGTTACGGTTCGGCGACCACGGTCGGCGAGCTGTGCGAGATCAGCACGGAGCATGGCGAACAGCCGGTCGCCGCCGAAGTGGTCGGCTTTCGCGGCGATCGCATCCTGCTGATGCCGCTGGGAGAGATGCGCGGAATCGGACCGGGCAGTTTGATCACTATGACCGGTCGCGTTCCCACCGTTCCCGTGGGGCCTGGTTTATTGGGACGGATCCTTGACGGGCTCGGCCGCCCGCTCGACGACCAAGGCGATCTTCGGGCCATGGAACGGTATCCGCTCTACGCCGCTCCTCCAAGCCCGCTCAGGCGCGCGCGCATCCGGGCGCCTTTGGATCTCGGCATCCGCGCCATCAACGGCTTTCTCACCTGCGGCCAAGGGCAGAAGATGGGCATCTTCTCCGGCGCCGGCGTCGGCAAGAGCGTCCTGCTCGGAATGATCAGCCGCTACACCAAGGCCGATGTGAACGTCATCGCCCTCATCGGCGAGCGGGGTCGCGAGGTCAAGGAATTTCTGGAGCGGGATTTGGGGGACGAGGCGCTTCGGCGGTCGGTCGTCGTGGTGGCGACGTCCGATCAAGCCCCGCTGGTTCGCCTGCGGGCCGCGTTGGTGGCGACCGCCGTCGCGGAATACTTTCGCGACGCGGGCAAGCAGGTGCTGTTGTTGATGGATTCCCTCACGCGATTGGCCTATAGCCAGCGGGAGGTCGGCCTGGCGATCGGAGAGCCGCCGACGACCAAAGGCTATACGCCCTCCGTATTTGCTCTGCTGCCGAAACTGTTGGAGCGCGTCGGCACCGGGCCGGGACCCGGCGCCATTACCGGCTTGTACACGGTGTTGGTCGATGGAGACGATCTGACCGATCCGGTGGCCGACGCGGCTCGATCCATCCTCGACGGCCA
>JANDJG010000183.1 GCA_024331085.1 Nitrospira sp.
ATCTCCAACAGGTCAAGGAAAGCGCGGAGAGCATCCGGGCGGCGTACGAGAAAGAGGGGTATTTCAACTGCCAAGTGGTCCCGGTCGTCCAAACGTTGGATCAGGAGCGCAAACGGCTGACGTTCTTCATCAAAGAAGGAAAAAAAGCGCGCGTGAAAAGCGTGGTGTTCGACGGACTGCGCGCCACGACCAGAGACGAGCTGTTCAAGGTGCTGAGCACGCGCCAATGGGTGCCGTGGTACGGGATCTTCACGCGCTTCGCGCTGCCCTCGTTTATTTCGGACGCCGGCGTGTTGAAGCGCGAGGAATTGTCGAATGATGTGGAACGGATCAGGGAAGTGCTGCTTAATAAGGGCTACTTTAACGCGAGAGTCAGCTTGTCGTCGGTCGAACTGACCGACGACAAGCAATGGTTCGTGGTCACGTTCAACATTTTCGAGGGAGAGCCGTTTACCGTGGCCAAAGTGGGCTTTCGCGGGCATACCGTGTTTGAAGAAGACGAACTGCGCGAGGGCATGACGATCAAAGAAGGCGAGATTTTTCAGCGCGCCAAACTGCGCGATGAAATCACCCGCCTGACCGACAAATACGGCGGCAAGGGCTATTCATTCGCCGAGATCGCGCCCAACGTGATTCCAAACGATCAGGAGCGGACCGTCAACATCATCTTCAGCGTGAAGGAAGGGGAGATGATGCGCATCCGCCAAATCAATATTTTCGGAAACAACAAAACGCGCGACAACGTGATCCGAAGGGAAATTCGGGTGGATGAGCAGGATGTGATCGACACCCCGTCGCTCAAGCGGAGTTTCCAACGGCTGAACAACTTGAATTTCTTTGAGACCGTCGAAATTCTCCCCGAAAAGGTGGCCACCGACAAAGTGGATCTGAACGTCCGAGTCAAGGAGAAACCGACCGGTCAGTTCAGCATCGGAGGCGGGTTCAGTTCGTTGGATCGATTGATGGCCATCGCCAACATCACCGAAGGAAACATCGGCGGCTACGGCTACATGGGGCGCATCAGCGGGCAGCTCGGCCAGCGGAGAAGCATGGGCACGATCACGTTCCGCAATCCGTACCTCAACGACTCGCTGACGTCGTTTCAAGTCGACGGCTATCGAACCATCACGAACTTCCTGTCGTTTTTCGAGTCCAGAACCGGGGGGAGCGTCACGCTCGGTCGCTGGCTGTCGGAATACAATACGGGAAGCATCAGCATCTTCGGCGAAGAGATCAACTACCGAAGTCCGGCATCGGGGGTGTGCGAATCGCGCCCCGACATTTGCGAACAGCTCGGGCGTCAATCGACGACGGGATTCAGGATCCACGCGTTTCGCGACACGCGGGATTACTTTCTTGATCCCCGGTCGGGCTGGCGGATCGGGGGCGGGTTCGACTGGGGTACGCCGTGGATGGGCGGCAGCAACAATTTCATCAAGTACACCGCGGACGTGATCAAGGTCACTCCTCTGCCCTTCGACATGAGGCTGTCGCTCCGGGGACGGTTCGGCGAGATTCGGCCGTTCGAGGGCAAGCCGGTCCCGCTCAGCGAGCGGTTCTACGTCGGCGGCATCAATACGGTCCGGGGGTTCGTGTTCGGACGGGCGGGCCCCGTGGTGCCGGCGACGCGCACCACGATCGGAGCCGCCAAGCAGATCATTTTCAACGCCGACTTGGTTTTTACCATCTCGTCCGAGGCCAAGTTGAACGGCGTGATTTTTTTCGATTATGGAAAAGGATTCGATGAAAACGAAGCGCTGTCGTTGGATCTCCGGAAAACGGCCGGATTCGAGGGGCGCTGGATTTCGCCGTTCGGCCCTTTGCGCGCGGCGTACGGCATCAATCTTGATCCTCGGCCCGGAGAGCGGGGAGGCGTCTTTGAGTTCACGATCGGATCGATTTTCTGACGAAACCGGCCGGTGCACAACGCGGGGGACGGCACGGGGATGAATCGTTGCTGGTTTGAGCGGGCGGGTAAGTGGACGGCGGGCGCGACGCTGGCGGCGGCGCTGTTGATGCCGGGGTGCAGCTCGTCCTGGCTGAAGGTCGAGCGCAGGATCGACGGCAGAATCGGCGTCGTCGACGCGCAGCGGGTGTTCGAACGGACCAACGCGGGAAAGAAAGCCAAGGACAACCTGCTCTCGTTTTCCAAAAGCCGTCAGGCGCTGATGGAGCTGGAGGAAAAAGAATTGCGCCGGATGGAAGAAGATTTGGTCAAGCAAGCCACGGTGCTGAGCCCGGCTGCCAGACGGGAGCGGGAAGAGCAGTTCCGACGGCGTCTGCAAGATTATCAGCAAAAGGTCTCGGAGCTGAATCGCGAAGTTCAGGAAAAACAGAAGGACGTGCTGGAAGCCTTTCGAGACAAAGTCGAACTCGTGGCGGGGAAGGTCGGGAAGCGGCTGGGGTTGCAAATCGTCATGGACAAAAGCAAGGGCGGCCCGACGCTCTATCACGATGACGCGCTCGACATATCGGGCCTGGTGATCGAGGAATTCAATCGGGAGTATCCGTAGCATCGGCGGAGGTACGGTGATGAAAAAAGCGGGCATCGTCGCGATAGCGGGGATCTTCATGATGGCGGTTTCGATTTCGTGGGGCCACGCCGCTTCGTCGGTGAAGGTCGGCGTCATGGACACGCAGGCCGTCATGGAGAAATCCAAGGCCGGCAAGGCTGCGTTGGACAGCGTTCGAAGTTACTCCATGACCAGGCAGAAAATCATCGACGGCGACGAACAGGAGCTCAAAGAGCTTCAGCAGGCGTTGGAAGATCCGAACGGCAAGCTCAGCGAGACCGCCAGGC
>JANDJG010000072.1:0-7500 GCA_024331085.1 Nitrospira sp.
AAGTGGACTGGCAATTGAAAGACGATCCTTTGCTTATAAAGGGCGGACCGACATCTTGCCGCATGCGAGAGCGTCAAGGCCATGTCAGTGCACAAACCGTCGGCACTCCTCCGGCAGGAGAATCATCTGGCACATATCGCCCATTGGATATCGTGGCTGGGTAGAGGGGTAGCCAATCTTGGCCCTTTAGCGGATGATTTCCTATGATGCTGGCGACCGAAGATTACTGCACTCTCCGATGTCCGGCGCCTTCGCCTTGACATCGGCAAAAGCCTTTCTTCCAATTTTCTCCAACTCTACCCGAGTGCCAAATGCAAGGGTTGATATAGTAATATTATTGGGGATTTTATCCGGTTCTCCCTCATTAGGGCCGATCACGATGGTTGCTGAGGGCTCGGTCTTGCAATCAATTCGACGGAGATGCGTTGCGGTACTGAGCCTCCTATTGTTGGTGTTTTGCCTGCGCGTGGCGGCTCAGATGCTTCAGGCCATGTCGCCCGTGGCCTGGCTTCCACCGTTTGAGGCATGGGCAGGCGGAGGGCTGCCATATTGGCTGTTAGTCCTGTGCCAAGTTCTTGTCATCATGGTCTGCGGCCGTGTGATGTGGCGATTGCATGCCGGTTTGATTGTGCCAACCATGGCGACGGGCAAGGCTCTTCTCTGCTTGGGCGCGCTCTATTTCGGCCTGATGTGGTTTCGGCTGATCATGGGGATGACCGTGGCGACGGATCATAAGTGGTTCAGCGCTCGATTGCCCACCCTATTTCACTTCGTCCTTGCCGGCTTTGTGCTCGTCTACGGATGGTTTCACTACAAGGCCGCCGGTGCCATTCATCCACGAAGTCAAGGGAAAACGGAATGAAATGGATCGTTCAATATGGGGCCTACCCTGTGATCATGCTCGGTAGTGTGTGGGGTAACGTCAGTCTCATGGAAGCAGGAACGGGAGTGCTTCTCTCAACCTATCTGCCGGTCACGATCGGTTCGTTGCTGATCGTCTGGCTTGAGTTGCAGATGCCCTATCGGGCTTCATGGAAGCCGTCGACGAAAGAAGTGATAGAAGACTCGGTATTTCTCGCTTTCGTGCACCTGCTGTGGCCGAAACTCCTCGCCATGGGGGTCGTCTATCTCGTATTTGATACGTGGAACGGCCGTGATTGGCCTGTGGTTCGATGGTGGCCCGGTGAATGGCCTGTTCTCCTGCAAGCCATCATGATGGCACTCATGGTCGATAGTACGCGGTATTGGTTACACCGACTCAGCCATGAGTGGGGGCCATTGTGGCGCTTCCATGCGGTGCATCACTCGCCCCACCGGCTCTATACGTTGAACGTCGGGCGCTTCCATCCGGTCGACAAGGGGTTGCAATTCTTGCTGGATTCCCTTCCATTCATCATTATGGGGGTTCCTCCGGCCGTGCTCAGCCTCTATTTCGTGTTCTATGCGGTGAACGGGTTCTTTCAACACTCCAACGTCGATGTGAAGTTAGGCTGGCTGAATTACCTGATAAGCGGTCCCGAGCTGCATCGGTGGCACCACTCGATGTGGTCGCGGGAGTCCAATACCAATTACGGGAATCATCTCATTATTTGGGATTGGCTTTTCGGAACTCGCTACCTGCCGGCCGATCGAGAGGTTGAGACGTTGGGGCTTATCAACCGCCAATATCCAAGTGGTGTCTTGCAACAGATGATCGCGCCGTTTCATTCCGGCTTGGATCAAGCAGCGAGGTGATGTCGTATGGTCGAGCATGTCGGTCATTCCCCGATCGAAGCGACCATGAACCTCATTCGCGATCGAGACTGGCTGCCGCTAATGGCCATGACGGAGCGGCCGGAGACCGTTCAACACCAACTTTTGTCGACTATCCTCTCGATGCAACGTCATACCCAGTTTGGGCAACGGCACGGGTTTGCGTCGATCCGATCCTATCAAGACTTTGTTCAGGCGGTCCCGATCCTTGAGTATGAGGACCTTCGCCGGGACATTGAGACTCAGGAGGTGAGCGGGGAACCTCTTCTGAACGCCGAACGGCCGGTCCACTACGTGCAAACCAGCGGGACCACCGGGAAGCCCAAATATGTACCCTTAACGCACTCGGCGATTGAGTGGATTGGTCGGTATCAGCGGCTGTTTTCCTATGCGCAATGGTCCTGTGTTCCCAAGATATACGACGGCCAGGTGTTGGTCATTGCAGGTCAGTCGGTGGAAGGACACATGCCGGGAGGCACGCCGTACGGCTCTATGTCAGGATTGATGAATGAAAAGTTACCGCCGGTGGTTCTGGAAAAGGGTGTTTTACCAAGGGGCATTCTTCACATCGGCGATGTTCGGCTGAAATACATGAGAATAGCGGCTTGTGCGTTGGCAGCCCACTCGTTGTCGGTCCTCGCGACGCCTAATCCGTCAACCATCCTCAGGTTGTTGGAGATTATCCGATCCGACTTCTCATGCTTGTTGGAAGCTCTGACGGTTGGGCCGCGACATCCGATCTTTTCGCAAGACGCTGCATGGACGGAACCGGTTCTCTGCCCTGTGGATCGTCTCGCCTATCTTCGAACGTTGCTTGATGATGCCCCGACTTTGTCTCTCGCGTCGCTTTGGCCGACACTGCGGGCGGTCATTACATGGATGGGGGGGAATTGTGCGGTGTTGATTCCTAAGCTGCGCTCGCTTCTCTCCGGCGAAACGGCTGTGATCGAGATGGGGTATCTCTCCAGTGAGTGTTTGGGAAGTCTCAACGTCGAGGCGCATGAGAACCGGTGCATTCCAACCTTTCAAGAGCATTTTTTCGAGTTTATCGAAGTGAACGATAGCGCTGTTGAAATGGTAAAACCGGTTCTGCTCGGAGAGCTGCAACCGGGAAAGAAGTATCAAGTTCTGGTCACGACACGGAGCGGCCTGTATCGCTATGCCATGAATGATATTGTCGAGGCGACCGGTCGGTTCAACCGGGTTCCCACCATTCGGTTCGTCCAAAAAGGCAAAGGGGTGACGAGTATTACGGGAGAAAAACTGTATGAGCATCAAGTGGTGGAAGCCCTCGAAACGGTTTTGAGGGCGAGGGGCATCGTCTGTGAGTTCTACGTGATGCTGGCCGATGTTCACGAGGCGGCATACACGCTCTATCTTGAACAACCTGCGGTCCCCCATTCGTTTAGCCACGAAGTTGATGAACAGTTGGCGCGTCTGAATGTGGAATACCGTGCCAAACGAGAGAGCGGCCGTCTCCAGGCGCTTCGGGTTGCGCTGCTACGGGCTGGCACAGCGGAAGCTTATCGTTGCCATAGTGTGGCCAAAGGACAGCGGGACGCCCAGTTTAAGCTGATGCGGCTTCAATACCGGCACGACTGTTCATTTGATTTCTTACAATACCTTCGATAGAACGCGCATGTCGATCAAGAACATTCATGTGCACTCGCTGGAGATCCCTTTCAAGCAGGCCTTTGTTCATGCGTCGGCCTCTCGAATGAAGACTGAGAGTGCGCTGGTGACGGTCACCAACGACAACGATGTGCAAGGAATGGGAGAGGGGTCCCCCAGGCTCTATGTGACGGGTGAAACAGTCGGCTCGGTCCGCCGTTTTATTGAAACCCATCGGGAAGAGTGGATGACATTTCAGTCACTCCAGGATTTGAAGCAGTGGGAAACCGAACATGCGTCTCTTATTGATCAAAATCCGGCGGCCTGGTGCGCCGTTGAAACAGCCTGTCTTGACTTGTTTGGGAAAGAGACGGGCGTGCCGATCGAAACTTTGCTCGGTCTCCCTCCCCTCAACGGTCGGTTTCGGTATTCAGCCGTGCTAGGGACGGAGAACCTTCGCTCGTTTGAAACGCAGCTTCAGCGGTATCGAACCTTGGGTTTTACTGATTTCAAAGTGAAGATGACGGGTCGTTTGGAGGAGGATATCGACAAACTGAACCGATTGCATGTATCCACCGATCGAACGCTGCGGGTGAGACTCGACGCGAACAATTTATGGGACGAGACTGAAAGGGCGTTGGCATACCTGAAGAAACTTCCCCGTCCGATTACTGCCGTTGAAGAGCCACTCACGGTCGGAGATTATGAAGGCTGTCGGCTGTTGGCGAAGGAATTGGGCGTTCCTATTGTTTTGGATGAAAGCTTCCTGAGGCTGGATCAGTTCGCGGTGATTCAGCATGATCCTCCTTCGAGTTGGATCATTAACATCCGTGTGTCAAAAATGGGCGGCATCCTTCGTTCGTTAGCCGTTGCCCAACGGGCCCGAGAAGTCGGCATGCCCATTATTATTGGCGCACAAGTAGGGGAGACAAGCATCTTGACGCGGGCGGCCTTGAGCGTAGCCGGTAGCTACCGAGATCTCCTCGTTGCTCAGGAAGGCGCGTTTGGCACTTATTTGCTCGCACATGACATCTGTACGCCTGTGCTCATGTTCGGACAAGCCGGATGGTTGGATCCTGCGGCCGTAAGCAATAGTGCGGGCCTTGGTCTTGTTGATCCGAGTGTCACTGTTTGAAAAGGTTGTCGCATCCTACGCGAGAGTTTCCCATCCTTGCTGCAGTCTGTTGTGCCTGATGGAGCGGGGCGTAGCGTCGGCCTGACAGTTGATGGACTGCTGACAGCCAGGAGCACTCCTCGGCTTGTTGACACCACCACCGCCACGCCACTCTACGGCGGTTTTTCGACGATGAGGGAAAAAGATTTGAAGATTTGATCGGGCAATGCGATTTTTATCGCATGCGGTGGGTAACAAGTGCAAATTACTGCCCTCTCAAGGCAACAGATTAAGGATTCTCATCACTCTTGACTCTCAGCAGTCAGCTTGTTATCTTCGCCACTGCTCATGGTTGTCGCGTTCCTGCCGGTTGGTCGCGCCTGGCGATCAGTCAAGGCGCGGTATCAAAAAAGGGAAACTACCCGAATTAATTTCGAGCGTGTCCCTTGACATGCAGCGGCGATTGATATAAAGTACGCCGCTCGCGTGGAGAACGCGGTTGTTCTTTGAAAACTGAATAGAGGAAGTTGAGCAAGGTGTAAGGTGTATTGAAGTGGTGGCCCTTGGTCCGATTCTAAAACACCTTTTTGAGAGTTTGATCCTGGCTCAGAACGAACGCTGGCGGCGCGCCTAATACATGCAAGTCGAGCGAGAAGGTGTAGCAATACACTTGTAAAGCGGCGAACGGGTGAGGAATACATGGGTAACCTACCCTGGAGTGGGGAATAACCAGCCGAAAGGTTGGCTAATACCGCGTACGATTCCCGGACTGCGGTTCGGGAAAGAAAGCGCTACCGTGGGTAGCGCGCTCTTGGATGGGCTCATGTCCTATCAGCTTGTTGGTGAGGTAACGGCTCACCAAGGCTTCGACGGGTAGCTGGTCTGAGAGGACGATCAGCCACACTGGCACTGCGACACGGGCCAGACTCCTACGGGAGGCAGCAGTAAGGAATATTGCGCAATGGGCGAAAGCCTGACGCAGCGACGCCGCGTGGGGGATGAAGGTCTTCGGATTGTAAACCCCTTTCGGGAGGGAAGATGGAGCGGGTAACCGTTCGGACGGTACCTCCAGAAGCAGCCACGGCTAACTTCGTGCCAGCAGCCGCGGTAATACGAAGGTGGCAAGCGTTGTTCGGATTTACTGGGCGTACAGGGAGCGTAGGCGGTTGGGTAAGCCCTCCGTGAAATCTCCGGGCCTAACCCGGAAAGTGCGGAGGGGACTGCTTGGCTAGAGGATGGGAGAGGAGCGCGGAATTCCCGGTGTAGCGGTGAAATGCGTAGAGATCGGGAGGAAGGCCGGTGGCGAAGGCGGCGCTCTGGAACATTTCTGACGCTGAGGCTCGAAAGCGTGGGGAGCAAACAGGATTAGATACCCTGGTAGTCCACGCCCTAAACGATGGATACTAAGTGTCGGCGGGTTACCGCCGGTGCCGCAGCTAACGCAATAAGTATCCCGCCTGGGAAGTACGGCCGCAAGGTTGAAACTCAAAGGAATTGACGGGGGCCCGCACAAGCGGTGGAGCATGTGGTTTAATTCGACGCAACGCGAAGAACCTTACCCAGGCTGGACATGCAGGTAGTAGAAGGGTGAAAGCCTGACGAGGTAGCAATACCGAGCCTGCTCAGGTGCTGCATGGCTGTCGTCAGCTCGTGCCGTGAGGTGTTGGGTTAAGTCCCGCAACGAGCGCAACCCCTGTCTTCAGTTACCAACGGGTCATGCCGGGAACTCTGGAGAGACTGCCCAGGAGAACGGGGAGGAAGGTGGGGATGACGTCAAGTCAGCATGGCCTTTATGCCTGGGGCTACACACGTGCTACAATGACCGGCACAAAGGGTTGCAAACCCGCGAGGGGGAGCCAATCCCAAAAAACCGGCCTCAGTTCAGATTGAGGTCTGCAACTCGACCTCATGAAGGCGGAATCGCTAGTAATCGCGGATCAGCACGCCGCGGTGAATACGTTCCCGGGCCTTGTACACACCGCCCGTCACACCACGAAAGTTTGTTGTACCTGAAGTCGTTGGCGCCAACCGCAAGGAGGCAGACGCCCACGGTATGACCGATGATTGGGGTGAAGTCGTAACAAGGTAGCCGTAGGGGAACCTGCGGCTGGATCACCTCCTTTCTAAGGAGTCTTGTGACTCTTCGGAAAATCCTGGGCTGAGGGCCACCTCTTCAATACACGTACACCGATAATAGCTTGTAAGGGGTTCGGGTGAGAACTTTTCGACGTGGGAAGTTTAAGTCGGATGCGGGCCCTGGTGGCCTCTGAGTCAGCTGGGCCTGTAGCTCAGTTGGTTAGAGCACGCGCTTGATAAGCGCGGGGTCGATAGTTCAACTCTATCCAGGCCCACCAACGTTTGAGTCAATCGTCAGGTGTCGGTCTCGAAAAGGGTCCGATGTGGTCGTCGGTTGACGGGCTTCTGGGGCTGTAGCTCAGTTGGGAGAGCACCTGCTTTGCAAGCAGGGGGTCGTCGGTTCGATTCCGTCCAGCTCCACCAAGCGAGTCTTGTTCGTCCTCGTTGCAGTGAAGTTTTTCTTGTGACGAGTGACGGCTAGGCGAGAGTCTGATCGGTAGTATTGCTCGACATCCTCTATGCGGTTCTCTGACGACAATTCGTCGGAGTTGTTCTTTGACAAGTGAATAGGTCTTTTGAAAGACCGTGTGTGTCAGAAGCAAAGTGATTGTTAAGCTACTAAGGGTGTACGGTGAATGCCCTGGCATCAGCAGGCGATGAAGGACGTAGCTAGCTGCGATAAGCCTCGGGGAGCCGCAAGCAGGCCGTGATCCGAGGATCTCCGAATGGGGTAACCCAGGCGATGAATGCCGCCTCTCCTCTCCTGAATCCATAGGGAGAGCGAAGCCCACGCAGGGAAGTGAAACATCTCAGTACCTGCAGGAACAGAAATCAACAGAGATTCCCCCAGTAGTGGCGAGCGAAAAGGGAACAGCCTAAACCAGAGTGGTGTCAAGCCCGTGTGCGTTGCCGCTTTGGTGTCGTAGGCCTTTGTCGGACGGTGATAC
>JANDJG010000072.1:10000-14328 GCA_024331085.1 Nitrospira sp.
GCGATAATCGCTGAAAGCATCTAAGCGAGAAGCGTGCCTCAAGATAAGCTCTCCCGGGGCGCAAGCCCCCTAAAGACCACTCGTAGACGACGAGTTTGATAGGCTGGGTGTGGAAGATCCGTAAGGGTTGAAGCTAACCAGTACTAATCGGTCGTGCGGCTTAACATCCTTTGCTTCTGATAGACATGGTCTTCAAAGTGAGTTTCAGTCATCAGCGTTCAGTTTCGGAAACTCCGAAAACTGAACTCTGTAAGCTGAAAACTAATAACTGGTAACAGAGAACTGAATAGTCTTCCCGGTGGTCTTGCCGGAGGGGTCACACCCGTTCCCATCCCGAACACGGAAGTTAAGCCCTCCAAGGCCGATGATACTGCTGCCGAGAGGCAGTGGGAAAGTAGGACGCTGCCGGGTTACAAAAAGGCCTAGAGGAGTAATCCTCTGGGCCTTTTTCTTTTTGAAGCCGTGGCGGCATTCAGAAGAAAACCGGTGGGTTTTGTCCGGCAACCGGGGTCTGACATCACTGAGCTCACCGAACAACAACTGAAGCAAATGTGCCGCGTGGGCCGGCCTGTCCGGCCACCAGGAGGCGAAGCAATCGATTGTGATCCGTCTGTCGCCGTGTCTTTTGGCTGCGCTGAGACAGGTGCTGCGGGGTGGGGGGATCCCTCTCGCTAGACCTCATGAAGGGCTGGAGAAAGTGCGTCGCAGGCGGCGTGGGCGTGACGGTGTTGCCGACACCCAATTCAAAAAGACTCCCGATGCCGTTTCTTTTCGACCCCTTTCTTCTTTCTATCCGCTTGCATGACAACATTCCACCAAAAGTAGTCCGTCCTCAATCATTCCCGTATTCTCGATCATACTGGGGCTCCTGCATCAAAGAGAGGCTGGAACATGCGCCGGTATTTAGCGGGCGTAAGGCCAGTGAGGCGCTTGAAGAGGCGGTGGAAAAACGAGTGGTCCTCGTAACCAACCGCCGGTCCGATCTCCTCGGTGTTCATGTCGGTGGTTTCGAGTAGACGCTTGGCTTCCTCGATGCGCAGGTTCTGCACGTACTCGATGAAGGTGATGCCTGTGGCGGCCTTGAAGCGGCGCTTCAGCGTGCGTTCGGGAATACGCGCCTTTCCGATGATGTGTTGAATCACATCCGACTCCCGATAGCATCGATCGAGTTGCCTTTCGCATTCGCGAACCACAGAGTCAGCGTGCTGTGAGATGGGTGAAAGCGGTGCGTAGGGCAATTGGCCCTCGCCGTGCCATTTGAGGAGATAGACCTTGGCGATGCGCAGTGCTTCGCCGGGATTGGCGTGGCGCGCGATGATGTGGATCGCGAGGTCATGCCAAGATGTGGTTCCGCCAGCGGTAACGATGCGACCATCGCGGTCTCCAATGACGAGGTTCGGCTCGGGGTGAAACCGTACATTGGGGTAGCGTTTACGGAACAGCTCCTGGTAGGCCCAATGAGAGGTCGCAGAACAGCCGTCGAGCAGACCGGTGGCCGCCAGCATTACCGCACCTGAGCAAGCGGAGTATAGAAAAGCTCCCTGTTTGTAGGCCCTACGTAACCAGGTCATTAGAGTCGAATAGCGGTCGCGCAGGTCCTCGTCTGGCCCGAGCCAGAGTTCGGGCAGGATAATAACGCGTGCTTTCGGATTGTCGTCTATGACACAGTCTGGCTTAACAGGGATGTCGTTGCCGCAAACGAAGATCTTCCTTTTTAATGCAACGATGCGCACGTTGAACAGGGGCTTGCCGTGGCCCTGCCGTGTAAGGGTTTCCCATACATTGCCGGCCGCCTTGAGCACGTCCACCATGCCGTACAGCGCGGACCCGGCGGTCTCCGGGACAGCGACGATGAGCACGTCCACCGGGGCTTTCCCTGATTTCTGGGAGGCAGCCATGGGTTTGTTCCTGCGATGTAAGGGGCAAACTGTAACGCGCGGATCATAGCAAAGGTGTGTATAGACCTCCAGGGATGTTGGGAAGTACCGGTTGCACATATGAGTTGGAACCCAGGCCATCAATTCAATTAGTGGCACAAAAGGCCAGTTTTCGTCACAAACGCACCTTACGCTATTAGCTGCCAAGCAGTATTGTTCTCCTGCGGCGATAGGAAGCAGGCGGCGATCTGATGCCGGACCGCATTAACCCTTACCTAAGGAGATCATTATGGACAAGCAAGTCAACAACACCTGCAATGGGCTCGACATTGAGCAAATGGGCCAAACCGTCAGAGCGCTCAAGAACGATCCGGCCCTGGCTCAGTTCCAGTTCCGAGCCCGCAACCAATGGATCAACGGCGGGGAGAACCGCTCGACGATCAAGGACTTCTACGGTGCGGGGTCGGAGGACACGTCGCGCAGCGAAGCCTTTATCTTCACTAATGGCGAGCCCCCGGTGTTGCTCGGGCACAACGAGGGCGCCAATCCTGTCGAATATCTCCTCCACGCGCTGGCCGGCTGTGTCACGACAACCACGGTGCTGCATGCAGCGGCACGCGGGATCAAATTGCGCAGGTTGTCGACAGAGCTTACCGGCAACATCAACTTACAGGGTTTGCTTGCGCTCGACGACAGCGTGCCCGCCGGCTACGAGTCGATCCACATCAGGATGAACATTGAGGCTGACTGCAGTGATGAGGATCTGGCGGAGCTTATTGATTTCGCTCAGCAGCATTCGCCGGTGTGTAACACGGTCTGTCGCCCGGTACCTGTGACGATTGAGCGCGCTGTCGTCAAGCGTGACGAATCTGAAGCGTACGCTGCATGACTTGCCGAGGGAAGGAGCCCGGTGGGCGACGCCACCGGGCTTGCTTCCCCGGTTATTTCCACTGATGTCAAGAACCAATGGAGGAACGTTCATGCGATTTCTGGTTGAATGGATCCGACGCGCCGCCGAAGCCAGACTTCGTGTGCCAACCGGTTACATTACGGAGCTAGGCGAGGCGACGTTTTCGGGGTTTATCAAGTTTGTCTTGTTCCTCCCCCTGGCAGGGCATCGAGGCAGAACGGAGGGTACCCTATTACACGTAGCACGGTTGGTCACATTTCGGCACGAGGACTGCGGAAGCTGCTTGCAGGGTGCGATCAACGTGGCCTTGGACGAGGGGGTTGAGTCATCGTCCGTCGCAGCCGTGTTGGGCGGCGATCATTCGGTCATGCCACCTGCGGTGTCTCTCATCGTGCGTTTTACGGAAGGAGTCTTAGCCATGGATGGCTCGGAATGTGAGCCCCGCCAGGAAATTCTCGACCGTTACGGCGTCACCACATTGGCTGAGGTGTCGCTTGCGATCGCGAGTGCGCGCGTGTTTCCGACCATCAAAAGGGGGCTCGGACATTCGGTCAGTTGCGCAGCCGTGAAGCCCGCTGTTCTAAATTGTTCGGGAGGTCCCCACCTGGCAGGGTGAGGGGGTGAGCCAGGAGCCGTCTGTTGCTTGCCTGGTGCTCTGATGGTCGGTGATGAAGCTCTATCAACAGGTCCATGTGACGTACAAGACCAAGGACCATTTGGTGTGGGTGTCGCGTGGTGTGGGTGTCGCGGTACTGGAGGAACATTCTCGTGCTTGGCATAGCTGAATACTTGAAGAAAGTCCTCTGCGGCGTGCGGGAATTTCACCCCGATTAGTTTCTGGGGGAAATTGAAGTGGAACGGGACCATGTCCATCTGCCCATGGTGATTCCGCTGAAATACGGGGTTATACAAGTGGAGGAACCCTTTGAAAAGCGTGACCGGTCGGCAGTTGAAAGAGCAATGCCCGCACGGGTTGCGTCAAGTGTAGTGAGACGGTGGCGGGGGCTGACACGAGGATTTTTCGTCTCGACGGGGGGAGCAACGAGGCGACGATTCGCAAGTCTATGTGGCAGGAGACGGGTCACGCGCAGCTTGCATTGTAAGGAGCCCCCGCCCCTAAGGGCGGGGTTCTTTATCGACGGTCACCACACCGCACAGGCCTCTAACTCTGACGCCCCCTCTTGCACGATGACCATTTGATATTGAAAATTTAAGAGGCCATGAGTCGTAAAAAGCAAGGCCGAACTTCGATTAGAAGCAAGTTGTTCCAACTGGTCCGAGGCGGATATTTTCGCTTGACTCGCAATGGAGCTTTATCGGATACTCTCGTCATTCAAGGTGGAGTTTTATACAAGCGCATTACTTCATGGTGTTTACGGTAAGAGTCGCAAGCTTCAAGAGTTAACCTAATCGTAAGGAGGGATTTATTATGGCGGCAGAGCGGGGGTATGACATTTCGCAGTGGTATGATTCGCGGCCGTGGAAGATTGGGTGGTTTGCGATGTTGGCGATAGGGATTTTTTGGGTGTTGTATCAGCGGA
>JANDJG010000184.1 GCA_024331085.1 Nitrospira sp.
CGATCGTGTGTCCCTTCTTCAATATCTCATCATGCAGTTCATGGCAGGCGCCGGAGCAACCTTGACCCGTCGGTACAGGATTGCTCAAGGCAACGGCTGTTCCCCCCAGGGGAATAAAGCGGGGGCGTGGAGTGACGGTTGAGCCGGCAGTTGAGGGTTCCGAGGCCGGCGACCGATCCACCAACATTGTGAAGGTGGGGCGTGGAACAGCCGGTCTCAATACCGTCGCCCAGGTGGGATCGTCGGGGGCGACCAGAAAGGCGTTCGTCCCCCGATGGCATTCGGTACAAGCCGCAGTGCCGGGAGCAAATCCCTGTTCAGGATCGCGCAGAGATGAGAGGGACACGCTGGATGTGTCGCGAGTCCAGCGGCTGTCCGGGGAAAACGGATCGTTTCGCCAGAAACAAGCGTAGCCCGTCTCGGCGCTTTGGCAGATCACCTCGAAGGTGCCGCTGCTTCTGCCCAACGCGACACAGGCGCCTCGAACGGTCGGGTGGGCATAGGACCAGACGCCGGCAAAGGTCGTGTCATCGGGTTGAACCGCTTCGAGGTGATTGGGAGTCAGCAAAATGGTTCTCAGGTTGCCGTGAGCGACCCATTCCGATGACGAAACGTGCCAATCCGGGGGAATCGGGACCCCTTTTATGCGGCAGGCGTTCATGTAGGTCGTCTCTCCTTCATTTTTTCCTGAGAGAAGAGACGCAGGTGTCCGGTCCGAGGAAGCCGGCGGCTTGGTCGGCTCCATGGATTGAAGGGGAGTGCCACCGAGCGCACAGGCGCAGACGACCGCGGTTAAAGCCGCCGACGCCCCCCGCACGTATCGCGCCCATCTGACAAGAAGATCGTTTTTCATTCTTGCACCAGGTTCTCTTCGATAGAGCGGGATCCGTCAAATGTCAAGAGCGTTCGGCTTCATTGAAACGATTCAGTGTCATCACAGACCGAGTCTCTTGACCTTCAACGGTATTCGGCCTCAGAATTCGGCGTTGACGAGTCGGTCGGGAATCGGTAGTTTCCGCCCGCTCGCTCGATTTGACGAAACGCACGTTGTTCAACCGAGGAAACGCATGGAAGAGTATAATCTGTACTACAGCGTCGCTTGTATCATCGTGGCGGTCTATGTGATGGTGAAAGGAGTGATCGCCGCTCTCGCGCAACGGAACGATCCGGAGGCCGCGTCCCTGTTTCCGCCGCCTGCCTATGGAGTCGTTGCGTCGATTTTGCTTACATTCGGATTGGGATTTTTGAAACTCAAACTTCCGTGGTGGGGCTATCGATTGATCTTTCCCGGCACGACCATGCTGTTTCCCGCCATCATTTATCTGATCGGGCGTCGACCGTCACCGAAATGATCACGCGTAAGCGACGAGCGGGTTCTTTTGCGACGCACCCTGCTCCGCTCGTGATTCAAGCTGTCGGATAATTCCTTCGAGCTGCTGCTCGTACGGAGAGGGGAGGGGAGGAAACTCGATCCCGATTCCCTGTGAACCGGCCCACCGGACGATGGCGCCTCGAATGTGCAACGGCGCGGGAAGATCGGGAAGATTCAGTTGAAGATCCACCTTCATGCCGGCAAACGCGGGAAAGGCGCTTTGCACGCGGCAGCCCTTTCGTGAGAGATCGAGCGATTTGCTGATGGTGTGACTTTGTCTCCGATGAATGACCATCCCGGAAAACGACGCGGGAAATCGAGGGTGTTTTCGTACGACCATGGTCGGCTCCTTTTTGAAAATGACGGTACACGCCGTTGGAATCTTATGCAGACTCCGTACCGCTTCGACAGGTCCGGTTATATTGTGTTTGTGACGGTTTTTGCTGTCGACGTGCGTCATGGGATGGGTCGGCGTTCATTTGTGCTCGCGCATGAAGGGATTTGACCACGAGCGACGGACTCTTCGGCGGATGAAACCCATTTCCAGTCCGCCCGCCATCACCATAGGATGAGGTACATGACGCCATGAAGACGGATGCTTCTCTCTTGACGGAACTCTCCGCGGCGGCGGCCAAACGGCGGACCTTTGCCATCATCAGCCACCCGGACGCGGGAAAAACCACGTTGACCGAGAAGCTCTTACTCTATTCCGGCTTGATTCGGACCGCCGGCATGGTGCGTGGTCGCAAAGGGATGAAGGCAACGGCCTCGGATTGGATGGGCATGGAACAGGAGCGGGGCATTTCGATCACGGCCTCGGCCATGCAGTTTCCCTATAAACATGCCGTCATCAACTTGCTGGATACGCCGGGGCACCAAGACTTTTCAGAAGACACATACCGCACGCTCACCGCGGCCGACAGCGCCATTATGGTGCTCGACGCGGCCAAGGGCGTCGAGGCGCAAACGCGCAAGTTGTTCGCCGTCTGCCGCATGCGTCGCATCCCGGTTCTGACGTTGATCAACAAGATGGACCTGCCCGGCCGCCCTCCGCTCGATCTGATGACCGAAGTGGAACAAGCCTTGGGCATCCAAGCGAGCGCGATCAACTGGCCGATCGGGTCGGGAAGCGACTTCGTGGGAATCGTCAATCGAAGCGACGGCCGCGTGGAACTCTTTGAAAAGACGGCTCATGGAGGAGCATCCAAGGTGAACGTCGAAGTACTGACGTGGGACGAGCTTGATCGAAGCGGGCGACTCTCCGAGGACGTGGCGGCACAGGTTCGACATGATTTGGAGCTGCTTGAAATCGCCGGAAACCCTTTCAGCAAAGAACGATTTCTTCACGGCGAGATCACGCCGGTCTTCTTCGCCTCCGCGTTGACGAATTTCGGCATCGAGAGTTTC
>JANDJG010000073.1 GCA_024331085.1 Nitrospira sp.
ATCACGGCCACTTCAAGTGTAACCTCCGCCGAATCATCGATTACCCCAACCTCTTCGGATATCTGAAAGATCTCTACCAAACGAACGGCATCGCGGAGACGGTCAACTTCGACCACATCAAGCGTCATTATTACATGACCCATACAGCGATTAATCCCACCAAGATCGTGCCTCTTGGTCCGATCCAAGACTTAACCTCGCCCCATGGGAGAGAGCGGCTGATGTAAGTCGTTTCCCACCCCAACCACCGCGCTGTCAAACAAGCTGGACGGTTTTGCTGATTTTTTCCCCATTTATCTCACTGTAACAGTCCATAGCCGCTATAGTCCCTTCATTTTCCTGAGAGTCTTCCAACGTGTCGTGGCCACAAAATCGAGCACGAGAGTTGCTGGCGTCCTAACTCCTCAGAGCCTAAGAAGACGGCTAAACAGTGAACTAGGTCTAGATCGGGGAGAAAAACAACTTAACCGAAAGGAGCACGACCTATGGACAGCAGTCTGTTGCTTTTTATCGCGGTGATGCTGGCGATGCTGATCGGCGGGTTGATCGTGTACAAGAAAGGCGCCTAACTGAATCACGGGTTGAGACTAAGGGAAGCTTTTCTATGGTTTTGACCATGCCTTGCAAACAAGGTGTTTTCTTCAGCCCTCGCTGAGGGGAAAGGAGGTAGAAGGAAAAGCGCAGGCGGCCCTGACCGTCTCGCCGGTTAGGGCCGCCTCCAGTTTGATTGCACACCGCCGAGTTCAACGACCGAGCTCAACGATATGGTCGAACAAAATTATGTCTATCCTGCTCCTTTCACTTTTGTGAAATTCACGCTTCAAGCCGAGCGGTTCATCGCCGAATTGCTTAATAATCCCATCGACGGTTATCTACAAGATCCGGAAACCATTCGATCCGCTTGATTCGCCGATCAGCCGACGCAACTTCCTGGTCTGCGGTCCTTCCCAAACAAAAAACTTGCGGCGCGAAGCGCGATGACGATGACAGGGGCCGTGGAAACGCGGAAAAAATGATTGGCGGCCGTACAAACTTTTGGTAGAGTTTGCCGTTTCGTCGGGGGCATGATCGCCGATCCGACAACCCTTGCCCATCCAAAATGTGGAGAACAAGAATGAAGGCCGGAATACAGAGCGCGACTTTTCAGACAACAGGGGGAACGGTCGGACTTTCGCTCATCGTTGCTTCCCTATCCATTCTCAGTTATGTCGATCTGGCAATGTCTGCAGCGGATTATGAGCCTTCTTCCACTCGCTCTTCGAGCACGGCCCTCCAGATCTCCTCGTCGGCTTCCCCAGCCTCGCCGGAGACCGCCATTTCCGATGATGCGCAAGACGAGCCATTTGATCCCTTTGCCCAAGCCGGTGAATCGGACCTTGAAGAATATGACCCCTGGGAGCCCTTCAACACAAAAGTCTTCGAGTTCAATAGACAGATCGATCGTTGGATCCTCAAGCCGGTGGCGACCGGATACGACTTCATCATGCCGAGTCCGCTTCAACAGGGAGTCAGCAACTTTTTCTACAACGCGAGATTCGTCCCCCGGTTCGTCAACAATATCCTACAGGGGAAGTTCCGCGGGGCGGGAATCGAGGCGGGCCGTTTTCTTGTGAACACCACGCTTGGACTCGCCGGATTCATCGATTGGGCAAGCGATATGGACTTAACGACGCCGGAAGAAGACCTGGGACAAACCCTCGGTTTCTATGGAGTCAAGCCGGGCCCCTACCTTATCGTTCCCCTGTATCCGCCGTTTACGGTCCGCGACTTGGTCGGGTACGTGGGAGATGTTTTTCTGAATCCCATTTATTGGTTGGCTCTTCCCATCATCGAAATCGATAAGATACCTTCCGCGGTCCCCCATAGCAGCCGCTTGACGACCTCGCTTATTTTGCTCAGTGCAAAGGTGACGGAAGTGGTCAACGAGCGCTCGCTGAATCTTGAAAAATATGAAGGGGTCGAAGAGTCCGCGGTCGATCTCTATAGCGCCGTCCGTAACGCCTATCTCCAAAAACGAGCAAAGGCTATTCGAGAGTGACATACCACCACTCTCAAGCTCTTTTTTGAATTGACGCCGCTTCACGGGATGAGTGAGCGGCGGGCAGCTTCCCCGGATAATCGATGGCGTTGTCGATTGAAGCCGAAAAAGGGGACGGGGTGTACCTTGCCCATCAAAACAGGATACACCCATCCTTTCCACTGAATTTAACGAAGCACTACCGACCCAGGGACAAGAATCGCTCCGTGGTGCTACTGACCCTTTTTGTAAACGATGATCCCGGCGACCAGAAGGACAAGCATGATCACGATGAACATCAAGATTTTGGCATCCATGGCTCCTCCTTAGTGACTAACCATAGTTTCTACAAGGTTCATCTACGAACACCTGTTTGCCGGCCGAACTAGGGAATCATCACAAATGAAAGAGTTTGAATTGGCGAGTGGCTCGGCCTCCTTCTCCACCCGTTGGCAGGTTGGTTTTCGGCACGCAAGCTTATTCTTCTCCATCTTCCTTGTCAAGGCTCCGGAGCGATCTTGACTCATCTAAACATAAGAAAATTGGTTTGTTGTGTATATCGATGAGACGACCGTGTCGAAATCGATCGCCAAGACCAAACTCTCAGTAACAAACAGTTCTTCCGCTTCTTCTCGCAGCCCCCGAACAAGACGTCCGACGGTGAGCAAGCATAAATGAAATGAATGATAGGAGCGATTCGGTGGCATTGAATGAAGAAAGATTCCACAGCGCTCCTTCCCGGTCTGCCCTGTAATGCAACAGCGGCCGAACTCCTTCGGTGGCGCGCCTCCCCCAGATCCATAAAATAATTCCAGGAAAACCGGACGCCCTGTCGATGGGCAGCAAAGACATCGTGCCATCCACCTCATGGCATCATCGATGCAGAAGCGACATAACAGAAGCGAGTCCGATCGACGAACACGCATCGTGACAAACCGATTCATACAAAAAAGGGAGACCGTCACACCGGTTCTCCCTCAAAAAGGAGGATATACCATGCCAGGACTCAGCAGATGGGAACCGTCTCTGCGGTGGAATCCATGGAAGGATCTTGAAGAAATGGAGAAACGCCTTTCCACCTTCTTTGGACGCCCCCCGGAAGGGAGCGGTGAAAAGAAGGAGGCGCTGGCGGTCGCCGAGTGGTCGCCGGTCGTCGACATCACTGAAGACGACAAGGAATATCTCATCAAGGCCGAACTGCCCGAGATGAAGAAAGAAGACATCAAGATCAACGTTCAGGACGACGTGCTCTCGATCAGCGGAGAGCGGAAATACGAGAAAGATGAGAAAGGCAAGAAATACCACCGAGTCGAGCGAGCCTACGGCAGTTTTCTCAGGAGCTTCACCCTGCCACAAGACGCCGACGGCTCCAAGGTCAGCGCCACGTATAAAGACGGAGTGCTGTCCATCCACCTTCCCAAGTCCGAGAAGGCCAAACCCAAGGCCATCGAAGTGAAGGTGAGTTGAGAGTGTGATCGTCGCTCTTGCTCAAGGCAAGAGCGGACACAGAATGGGCATATTCCTAATACGAAAGGTTTCCGGCGGTGGAACGTCCCCTGACGTTCCGCCGCCGACCATGCCGATGATCCTCACAAGTCGTTGAAGAGCGGGACTCCACAGAACGAGAGGGAACAGACGAGACGATGATGATCTTTCAAAATCGCGAAGAAGCAGGTCGGCGGCTGGTGGAAAAGTTGATCCACTATCGAGAACAACCTGCAACCCTCATTCTGGCGCTTCCACGAGGAGGTGTGGCAGTCGGTTATCAGTTGAGCTTGGGACTTCACCTGCCGTTGGACGTCTTCATCGCCCGCAAGATCGGCGCGCCGGACAATCCCGAATATGCCATGGGAGCCGTGGGTGAGTCGGGAGGGATCTATTGGAATCCGACGGCGAGAGCGGCGTATCGCCTGAGTCCTGCCGACATCGAGCGGTTCATTCAGTCGCAACAAGATGAAATCGCCAGACGGCAAGCCTTGTATCGGCAGAACAGGCCATTCCCCACACTGGAGGATCGCACGGTCATTCTCGTGGACGACGGCATCGCCACCGGCTCCACGTTTTTCGCCGCGATCCAGTCGCTCAGACAGCTCGGCCCCCGTCGCCTTGTGGGAGCCATTCCCGTCGGTCCGCGGGACACGCTCCAACAGGTCGAGGAGCAAGTCGATGAGTTGGCGGTCCTGGCCGTGCCGGACTCCTTTTGGGCCGTGGGGAATCACTATGCGGATTTTGCGCAAGTGAGCGACCGGGAAGTCGTGGAATACCTGAATCTTGCTGAAGAAGCGTTGCGCGAGCATGCGCGACTTTCTCCTTAAGTCTCCACCGATGCCCGGCACCTCTATCTTCCAATCGACAAGGAGGACGAGACATGCCATTATCTGACGCTCGAACAGGGTGGAGGGTCCATTCAGGGCGATCTCGGCGAGCTGCCACGCACACTTTCAGTCGGCACGATCCCTCATGCCCTGTTCTGACGAGAAGAGAGGAGAAATTCTCATGAGAGTCGTCATCGGCGTCGATTGGTCGGACCAAGCCTTTGCGGCGGTCACCCAAACGTTTCAGCTCTACCGCCCGACGGACGTTACCTTGGTGCATGGAGTCAACCTGGGCATGTTCGAGCAACCCATCGTAGCGGAAGCGGCTAATCTTCAGGGTTATGACGACTTCCGCCACGCCATGGTCAACGCCGGACACCAACTGCTCGAGCGGGCGACGGCACTGGTGCCACCCGACGTCCCCACTGTACGCAAGGTCAATGAGATCGGGAGCCCCGCCCAAGTCATTCTCGACAGCGCGCAGGCCGTCTCGGCCGACCTAGTCGTAGTTGGTGCGAGAGGACGGAGTCGCCTCGCCGAAACAGTGCTCGGCAGCGTTTCTCATCGTGTACTCTCTCATAACTCCCGTTCCACCTTGATCGTCAAGGGCCAGGCGCGCCCGATCCGGCATGCATTGGTCGCCGTCGAGGGCCGCGACGATGCCGATCGCATTGTAGAGTGGCTGACCCACTACCGGTTCGCAACGCCGGTGGAACTCCGCGTGTTCAATGTCGTGATCCCAATCGGATTGGACAGTCCCTACGACGGGATGGAGGCGCGGACGTGGTGGGAGGGAGCAGAGGCCTATGCCGAACAGCTTGTTAAGAAGACGGCTGCCACTCTGTCCGACGCCGGCTATACAACCGACACCAAAGTCGCAATCGGCAGCCCGGCGGTCCTCATCGGAGAAGAAGCCAAAACCCTAGACCTCGTGATCGCCTCCTCACACGGGCGAAGAGGCGTCGCGCGCTTTCTGTTGGGCAGTGTCTCTCATGCGATCGTCCATCATGTGTCTTGTCCGGTACTGGTGATCCGGTGAAGAAACCGTAGCAAGGAGATCGACCATGAACATCAGAGTGGCGGTGAGTCTCATCATTCTGTTGGCGGCAGCTCCCTGGGCCACCGCGCAGGTGCTTCGCGGCAATCCCAAGGCGGGGGAAATGGTCTATCAGCAGCAGTGTCTCCGTTGTCACGGAGCGAATCTCGATGGCAACGGACCGGACAGTCGAGACTTGATCGTGCCTCCCATTGATTTTCGGACTCCGGCCAGCCGATCCAAGACCGATTGGGAATTGCTCGTCTCGATCGCCAACGGCGTGTTATTCACCCCGATGCACAGTTTTCGAGGCAAACTGACGGATGAGCAGATGCTGGATGTGCTGTCCTACATCCGAACCAAGGTCCCACCAGACATTGTCAGTTGACAGAACCACGAACGTTAGTAAGACCGGAGGAAGCGGCGACAGCCCTGCCGATCGCCTTACCTCTCGTCGTTTTTCTTCCCCGCAACACGGCGCATGGGTCAGAAAACCTCCCGGTTTCCACGATTCTTCCCCGGAGCCTCTTCCTCATCTAGCGCACTCCTGCGCTCAGGCCCTCAGTTGAGGAGCGTATTTCTTTCGTGTAGAACACCATTTGATGATCGACGCCGATTCCGACCACCACACCAACCCGTTCTTCTTCCCCCGTCGTATCGCCGTGATCGGGGCATCCCGTGAGAAAGGCAGCATCGGGGCTCGGGTACTGGACTGTCTCCGAAGCGGAGGGTTCAGCGGCTCGATCATTCCCGTGAATCCTCATGCTGACAGCATCAGCGGCCTGCGCGCATTTCCTTCTCTCATGGCCGTGCCGGAGCCGATTGATCTCGCCGTGATCACGGTCCCTGCCCATCTCTCCCTCTCTATCATCGACGAGTGTGCTGCCAAAGGGGTCCCTGCTGTGATCATGATCGCCGCGGGCTTTGCCGAAAGGGGTGAAAAAGGTGCCGGGATCGAGCAGAAACTGCGCGCAAAGATTCAGCAACACCGCATCCGCCTCATCGGGCCGAACTGTTTTGGCGTCATGAACCTCGATCCGACCATCAGGCTCAATGCCACCTACACGCCGGTTCTTCCGCCTTTCGGGCCCGTCTCCATCGCCTCGGACAGTGGAGGCGTCGGTGCTATGGTGGTCATGGCTGCCCGACGGGTCAATCTTGGCATCTCCACATACGTGAGCCTTGGCAACCATGTGGACGTCAACGTCAACGATCTCTTGGAATATTGGGAGCAGGATGCCAACACCCAGGTCATCCTGTTGTACCTCGAAACTATTCCCGATCCCCAGCGGTTTCGGCAACTCGCCGAGAGAATCGGCAGTCACAAACCGATCATTGCCTTGAAAGCTGGGCGCACCACGGCCGGCCAATCAGCAGCCGGCTCCCACACGGCAGCGCTGGCAACCGACGATCGGACTGTGGACGCTCTCTTCTCTCAATGCGGTGTCATCCGGGCATCGAGGGTGGAGGAGTGGCTTGCGCTGGCCATGGCATTTTCCAATCACCGGCGCCCTACCGGTCGTCGCGTCGGTATTTTGACCAACTCCGGTGGAGCTGGAGTGCTGTGCGCGGACAGTTGCGAGAAAGAAGGACTCGTTGTTCCTCCTTTGCCGCCGTCGGTCAGTGCCACACTGGCTTCGTTTCTCTCGCCACTGGCGGCGCTCACCAACCCTGTCGACGTAATCGGTCTTGCAACCGAAGAGCAACATGCCGCTGCCACTGAAACCCTGTTAGGCTCCGACGCCCTGGATGCGCTCATCATCCTGTATCTGTCGATCAATGTCGCGGACAATGACCAGGCAGCGGCTGGCATCATCCGTGGCATCCGTGCGGCAAGGCAGGCCGGCAGTCGCAAGCCCATCTATCTCTGTTGGATGGCGGAAGGTGATAGGGATCGTCTTTTCTCCATCGATGGAGAGGCTATCCCAACCTATCACACTCCGGAACTCCCGGCCTTTGTCATCGGACGACTCTCGTCTTATGAAGCGTGGCGGCAGCAGTCACTGGACAATGTAGGCCTCCCGTCTGCCCGTGAGCTGCCCCATCTTGACTTGCCCCAGGCCAAGGCCATTTGCGCCAAGGCCCTCTTGGACCGTGGGCCGTGCTGGCTCACGACAGAAGAGGTGCAGGCCCTGCTGGGCACAGTAAACATCCCATTTCTGGGCCGACTGGCAACCCATCCAGATGCAGCCGTCCGGACTGCCGAAACTATCGGCTATCCGGTAGCGGTGAAGCTCGCGTCCCGTCACATTCTGCACAAAACGGAGCTGAGAGCGGTGTACCTCAATCTGACTGACGAGCAAGCCGTCCGACAAGCTTTTCACGCCATCAAAGACAGGCTCGCGCAGGCCGGCAAGTCGGATCTCATGGACGGTGTGCTGGTGCAACCAATGGTGTCAGGCGGCGTGGAGCTGCTGGTCGGCGCAACCCGCGATCCGCACTTCGGCCCTGTGATCGCGGTCGGGCTGGGCGGCATTCACGTTGAACTCTTGGGCGATATTCAATTGGGACTCGCTCCCCTCACGGACCACGACGTTTCGCGAATGATTCGGGATTTGAAAGGGTATCCCCTGCTCACCGGATACCGAAGCAGGCCGGTGATGGATGTGAGGGGACTCGAAGACGTCCTCTTACGAATATCCTGTCTCGTCGAGGCGATCACAGACATCAGTCAACTTGATCTCAACCCGATCATCGTGCTTCCGGAGGGCCGGGGATGCAGGGTTGTGGATGCCCGGGTGCTGGTCCAAGCATCGTCTGAACACTGAGAGCGTGGTCGTTCCGATCAAGCCTCCACCCGGACCAATCCATCGGTCCCTGCCGGCCGTCTCACCGAAACTGTGAACCCTCCGATCATCGCCAGGTGACTTCTTCCCAGCAGAGATGGACAAAAGTTTCAAAGGGAGGAAAGTTGGCGGAGTTCTGTTCTTTTGACCGAACCCACAGGTCGATCTCCATACCAGCCGGGTCCGTCTCGCCGCCCGGCAATGTCCGTGCGACAGGGTACCGAACCTCATGGGTATGGGGATCCCGCGAACGCTCCATCACCATGAAGTGCGCGTCATAGTCTTTGTAGAGCACCTCGTCATCCTTGTACATCGTCGCGGTGCCCCACCCGCCCAGATATAGCCAGGTTTTCGGATAGAGGGGGTCACCATTGTTTGAATCGCCATGCTCGTAGATCCTGGTGGCGATACCGCCGTCTTGAAACGGCGCTTTCTCCGTAAACCGATCGAAGACGATTCGATACCGGTGAGAACCCTCCACAAACTCGGCCACTACCAGACCAGTGTTGGTCTTCTCGTTGACCTCGATCTCAATCGTCCCCTTCACCGGCTTGAGCCGTTTCCCCGCATAGTCGAGATGGTCCCAGGGCGGCTCGTCTTGCATGCTCCCGACAAGGACCGCCCGTTCACCTTTCAAGCGAAACTCACCGCTGTAATGGGGATGTTCCGTGGCTTTGAAAATCCTGGTTCCCTCCGCCCCTTTGGGAGTTCCGAATTGCCGCTCTTGTGCCTGAACTGCCATCCAAGACCACGTCGTAATTGGAACCAATGCCGCCATCGCCCCCAGGGCCACCCATCGAGCAACTTGCACGACGCACCTCCTTTGGTCATGAGAATGATGGGACCTGCACAACTCTTCTTCCCATCTTCCCATCCCATCGAAGCAGCCTGCAATCGGCGGGATCGAACGGTCATTTGGCACAAAAGCCAAGGGGCCCACACGTGAACGGAGTGATTCAAATAGAACGGCTCTCTTCTCCGTCAACAACGATAGACCGTGAGGCATTTGCCATGCAAACTCCGGTCTGGTCGTCGCACATCGATCAGTCTGCCATCGGATTGGGATCTTTCCGAAGAAAGGCCAGGTACATGAGCAGGTCGGCAATGTCTTGATCGGTCATCGTCTGCTGCGACAGCAGGTTCGAGCCGGCATGGCCTTCTCGGATGGCGCGGGCCCGCTCTCTATTGGTCTTGAGGCGGAGCCCGGCCACATTGCGAAGGTCCGAGGGGGGAGGATTCAACTTCGCGATCAGTTCGGCGGCTTTGGGTTCAAGCCTCGCCGTTCGCCCAAGATACCCATCAATGCCATGGCAGAAGTGGCAAGCGCCATTCCCATTGAAGATCTCGCGGCCTTTCGCAACGGTTCCCTTGAGCGTTTGACTCGTTGGCGAAGGGGAGTCAGCCCAGCCGTTTTCTATCGACCCCAACGGCCACAGCCACCACGCCCAATAGACAAGCACCACCGTGCCCATCATGACGGCGTATCGGAAGAGAGTCGACCTTTTGTTTTCACCTGTCGTCATAGTCGCAAGCCACTCTGCTGGCAGTCACTCGGATGCAGGGGATTGTCTCAGTGATCACCGCAACAGGCGTTGTAGCGATCTTCCGGGATAGTTTCCATGTCTTGAAAGACCTTCGCCCGTTCTTCTTCACTGGTCACGTTGTCGATGGACGGATACAGCACCCGTTCTTCTTTCATGTTGTGTGAGCTTAAGACACTGAGCAGCAACTGTTCTTCTTGATCGCTATCGAGACTCTGTTTTGCCACCTTCTCATGGATGGATTCGAGCAGTTGCCCGATTTGCCGATGCTCATGCCGCATGACAAAGGTGGGGCCGCCGTCAGTCATCCCCGTTTTTTGTTCCCACAGGGGAAACAGTAGGTCCTCCTCCCACACAATGTGCCGCTGCAGGCCGACCTTGAAATCCTTGAAGGCCTCCTTGGCCTTAGCAAAATCCGACCGCTTCGTCGTTTGGAACGTCTTGAACAGGTCATCGAGGCGATTGTGATCCTCTTCATACCATGCGGTGATCGTCTTCTGTTCTCCCATACCATACTCCTCTCGGTTAGCAATCAGTAGCCGGCCGGCCCTATAGCAACACGCTCGCCTCCTCATAGCAGATTGACTCCGTCGCAACAAGAGCCGCGGGGAATGTTCTTCTCACTTGTCGGCGGCAAGAACTGCTTCACGCCCTTGGTTGGAATAAATCTGGGGCCGTCTTTTCCGCCGCCCGATAACAGACCATGAACAGATTGTGAGGGATGATGTCAGGGGATGAGAGCCCCGTATCAGGGGGTGAGAGAGAGATCGTGGTGCGCCCTCCATATCCGCCGACAGCACCACAATCAGCGTAATGATCTTACGGCTCTGCTGCCGCAGATCGCTCCCCAACGTGTACTTGTGATAGCGGCTGAAATTGCGCACCACTTGTTCCAGATACACCGCCAGATCCAGCGCTGTTTTGCAAATCGGCAAGTGTTTGTCACGAGCCTTAGCCACGGGCCATAGCGAGGAAGTTGCCAGTTGTCGGTTGCGAGTTGGCGGTTCTGAGTCCCCTCCGGACTTGGGAGGGGACTCACCGCGGGGCGGGGGGCGTCGCCCCCTGTACCCCCAAATCACCACATAATTCGAATCACCCAATACTGCTCAATACGCATCCGCAGTCATGCCACCACGCACGCACCAGACGTAGTTGGGGGTGGACTTATAGGAATTGTACGCAAGGCCATCGACGAAGAGCACATTCCAAGCGCCATCCGAAGAGTTGGCATCCGCCGTTGCCGACCAATAATGGGTGTAGCGCTGTGGGATAGTGGTAAAGGGATGCCCAGCCGGAAGGAGGGGGCTGGAGGATACGGACGGATCCACCAAACTTGCCAGCTCGTGCAGCGAGGGGAGCCGCCACCCCTTCCGCCCGCCGGTGGTGCGGCTCAAACACTCAACCCGCGCGCTGTTCCAATCATGCCTCGTGAACGGAGGGAACCGCTCCCACACCAGCCCTGTTTCCCGGTCCAGCACCGCTTGGCTTCCCCAATCCGTCAGCACCACAAACCGCGTGGCGGCGGGCAACTTCTGGGCCCAGGACGGCGTGGCATAGTATGGGCCGTTGCTCTCGACTGCCTGCGCCTGGCCCGCCAGAAGCAGCCAGAGCCCGACGGCTATCAATCCCCACCCTGTCTTCGTCCCAATTCGTCGTCGCTGCATAATATCTCCTCCTTGGTTGATGAGCGATCGTTACCGAGTCTCGTTTTGTTGCATCTCACGCTGCAGGTATTGTTCGTAGAGTGCCTGGGCGCGCGCCCGCACGGTGTCGTCTTCGTCCACCAGCCCATAGGTCACGGGGTCGAGCGCGTCGCCCGGCTGCCGGGCCCAGACTTCCAGCGCGAAGAGGCGCGTGCCGGCTTCCGGGGCCTCACGCATGGCGGCGTACCACTGCTCACGCGCGGCGCGCTGGGCTTGCTGATCATCCGGAGAAGGCGGCGCCGGGGGCCAGCCCCCAGCATGGGCCCCCTCCTGAGCCGCTCCAAAGGAACCAGCGGCCTCACCCGCAACAGGTGGCGGCCCCTTGCCCTCTGCGAAACGGGCAAACCCGCCGCCCGCCTGGGCAGGGGATGCCGGGAGTGATCCGGCCAGCTCCCCTTGAACCGCATTACCAGCCGACACCGCGCCGGCCGCCCGACTCAGGCCGCCGCCCGGATCGGTCACCGCCGGGTCCGACGAGGCGCCGCCGCAACCGCTGAGACCGAGCAGAAGCAGGGCGCCCCCCATCCTGAGCGCGAGCGGAATCCTTATACGGCGGCCTTCGTTGGCCTGTTCCATCGACCGAATCCCCAGAACAGCAGCAGCCCGACCCCCATCAGTCCCGCCGTTCCCGGCAGGGGCACGACCGTGACCGAGCCGTTGGTCACGGCAAAGCCGCTGTCCGTGAAATTGAGAAAGACGTTGGACATCGTCACCGGCGACAGGCCGAGACTCAGGGCCGTGAACTGGATACTAGCCAAGACGCCGCTGCCGCTGGGCGGGGTCAGATCGACGAAGGAATCCGAGATCAGGCTGATCAGCCCGGTGGAGTTGTCGATGATGCCGGGGCTGAAGAGCGTGCCCCCGGCTGAGGAAAGAAACGGCCCTTCCGCCACCAGATCGGCGTGCAGGATGGTCGGATCGTAGCCCAGATCAAATTGCCAGGAGGTGAGATTCACGGCATCGACCACGTTGACGTTGAGCGAAACGGTGTCACCGACGCTGACGGCAGCGGAGCCGACAGTCACCGTCAGCGCCTGCCCCTGGTGCGGAGCGCACAGCACGACCAGCCCGATCAGCCCGCTGCGCAGCAGCCAGGACAGAGATTTCTTCTGCATCGATTGCCACATCGAGGACTCCTTTCGGTATGACTCAGTGAACATCCATAACCATCGGAGGGCGCCGACGAGCGCAGCGCCCCCGTCACCGCCCCAGCCCCCTCGCTCAATCATGATCAGAGGGGGCTGTGCGCCCATCAGCCGCCTCATCGTGGCCGCTGTCGGTCGTGGCACGAAAGCCGGACACAGGAGTAGCGGATGGCGGACGGCTGGAAGCTGACGGCTTGCTCGCGAACGGATGGCAGGTGGCGGGGAGAACTGTGCGTGCGTACATACAAGCCAGAGGTCGAGCCCAAACGGAAACAGGCAAGCTTTTGGCGGACTCTGGATCTACGTGCGCGGCGTCTTTTGTGAATCCGATCTGCGTGGGACCGGCCATGGGCGCCACTCTATAGGCATGTCTCTATAGGCCATGGGTCTTCTGTCTGTCAAGACAATTCTTACGTGGAAGGGCTTATTCGCATGATGGCCTACACCGTACCGGCGCCGAGACGACATCGAGTCAGAAAAGGCATGGCCGCGCCATCAACGCACGCCCATACCGCAGTCAATCGCCCTGTCATATACCTCGATCTTCGCCATAATGAACCTCCGACGATCGCGAAACACAAGTGAACAAAAATACCTATTTCCACAGATGTGCAATGCGATCCAATTCAATCGCGAATTGCTCCCGATCATGCTTGAGCCGGTCAAGCGATAATTTCAACAACGCTTCGATCCGCCTCCGCAACGCGCGATAGACTCGCTCAAACTCAGCGTCGATCTCGGCGTCTGTTCCGGTCGCCTTGGCCGGATCTTCCACTCCCCAATGGACGCGCAGGGCAGGGCCAAGATAAGCCGGGCAGGCTTCTCCCGCCGCGTCATCGCACACCGTAATCACAAGGTCCGGCACGGTGGGAAGATCGGTCCAGGACTTGCTGTATAAGCCCTCAGTCGCAATGCCTTCACGTCGCAACAAAGCCAATGAGCGGGGATGGACTCTGCCGGTGGGATGGCTGCCCGCGCTCATGGCCCGCCAGTCCTGGCCGGCCAAGGCGTTGAACGTGGCCTCGGCCAGGATGGATCGGCATGAATTACCGGTGCACAAAAACAACACGGAACGTTGCATCGGCTGTTCTTTTGTCTCAAACAGAAGCACGGACCCATCGGACGATGTCCGGCAACCCCAACGCCCCTGACCGCCGCGTGACTTCTCGCCCATGATGAAAGACGATCATGGTGGGGATGCCGGTAATGCCGAATCTCGCCGCCAGGTCGTGTTCTTCTTCGGTATTCACCTTGGCCAGCCGAATACGGGGTTCCAGTGTTTTAGCCGCCTGCTCAAAAGCCGGTGCCATGATGAGGCACGGCCCGCACCAGGACGCCCAGAAATCCACCACGACCGGAATATCGCTTCGTGTGACATGCGCGTCAAAAGTCGCCTTTGTCAACGTGATCGGCTGTCCTATAAACAACGGCCCATGGCACAGGCCGCACTTGGGTCCTTCGCCCAAGCGAGCCCCCGGCACGCGATTGATACCTCCGCAATGTGGGCAAACGATGTGAAGCGGATCAGTCATCGACGTCGAGTCCCGCTCGCCGGAGCCGTTCACGCAGCCGGTCGATCTCGTTCAAGAGGTCCAGCATGACCGCGACCGTCTCGATGCCGGCTTCGAAGTCCCGCTGGAGACGAGCGGCTCGGCGAGCACGGACTAGGTCCGCCGCGCAGAACCGCCAGGCAG
>JANDJG010000185.1 GCA_024331085.1 Nitrospira sp.
CGATCGCCGGAAAGTGATTGCGCGCGGCCAAGGCGCGTGAGAGCACGATATGGCCGTCGAGGATGGATCGAGCCGCGTCGGCCACCGGATCGGTCAGATCGTCTCCATCGACCAACACCGTGTACAACCCGGTAATGGCGCCGGGTCCCGGCCCGGTGCCGACGCGCTCCAACAGCTTCGGCAGCAGGGCGAATACGGAGGGCGTATAGCCTTTGGTCGTCGGCGGCTCTCCGATCGCCAGGCCGACCTCCCGCTGGCTGTAGGCCAATCGCGTGAGGGAATCCATCAACAACAGCACCTGCTTGCCCGCGTCACGAAAGTATTCCGCGACGGCGGTCGCCACCAACGCGGCCCGCAGGCGAACCAGCGGGGCTTGATCGGACGTCGCCACCACGACGACCGACCGCCGGAGCGCCTCGTCCCCCACATCCCGCTCCAGAAATTCTTTGACCTCTCGCCCCCGCTCGCCGATGAGGGCGATGACGTTCACGTCGGCCTTGGTATAGCGGCTGATCATTCCGAGCAGGACGCTCTTGCCGACGCCGGCGCCGGAGAAGATGCCCATCTTCTGCCCTTGACCGCAGGTGAGAAAGCCGTTGATGGCGCGGATGCCGAGATCCAAAGGCGCCCGGATGCGCGCGCGCCTGAGCGGGCTCGGAGGAGCGGCGTAGAGCGGATACCGCTCCATGGCCCGAAGATCGCCTTGGTCGTCGAGCGGGCGGCCGAGCCCGTCAAGGATCCGTCCCAATAAACCCGGCCCCACGGGAACGGTGGGAACGCGACCGGTCATAGTGATCAAACTGCCCGGTCCGATTCCGCGCATCTCTCCCAGCGGCATCAGCAGGATGCGATCGCCGCGAAAGCCGACCACCTCGGCGGCGACCGGCTGTTCGCCGTGTTCCGTGCTGATCTCGCACAGCTCGCCGACCGTGGTCGCCGAACCGTAACCTTCGATGACGATGCCGACCGCCTGGACGACTCGCCCGGCGACGGAGACGGGATCGACGCGATCAAGGGCGGCGCTCAGATTCATGGGTGATCCTGTTTTTCAAGGCGGTCCCCAAACGGAACAACTGGGCGTCCAACGACGCGTCGATCACGTGCGTGGCGGTGTGGAGCAGGCAGCTTCCGCGCGGCATCGCGGCGACGGGCTCGATCTTCAGGCTCAGTTCGACGTCGCGCCGCCCGGCCAGATCGGCTTGAGCTTCCGTGAGCGCCTGGACATCGGCCGGATGGACGTGGACGACGACCGAGCCGGAGTCCGGAACCGCCTCGAGCGCGGCTTTCGTTTGTGCGACGATCTGATCCTTGCAACGCTCGGCCGACTCGCGCAACACCTTGGTCGCGATGTGAAACGCGAGCGACACGACTTCGTCTTCAAACACGGCGCGCAGCGACGCCCGCGCCTCGTCGAACTTGCGCGCGGCGTCGACCAGCACGGCGTGCTCGCGGCGACAACGTTCTTCGGCCCGCCGCTCTCCCTCTTCAAGGCCTCGCTCGAATTCCGTGGGTCCCTCGTCCTCGGGCGGATCCCCCCCGTCATCGAACGCCTGAAACGGCGAATCGGAGAGCCGGACCGCTCCGGATCGAATGGCGGCTTGCTTGACCACGGGCTCCTCGGCGCGCAAGCGGCGGCGCTCCAGCAACCGGCGCGCGGTTTCCAAGACCGTTTCGCGGCGCATGGGTTTCATCAAAAAGTCCGCCGCCCCCGCCTTCATGGCGCGAACCGCCAGTTCGACCGTCGCCACGCCCGTCATCACGACTCCGCTGATCCGATAATCGATCGTCAACGCCTCTTCCAACACCGTAAGACCGTCGCGTCCCGGCATCGCCACGTCCACGATCAAGAGATCCGGAGGCGCCTGTTTCACCATAGCGACGGCGTCGTCGGCCGAGGAGGCGACTCGAACGGACACCCCTTCGGGATGAAACCATTCAAGAAACAACCGGCGGATCGATTCTTCATCGTCGACCACGAGGATCGACCCGTGGAGCCGCGGCCGGCCCGGACACCCCCGATAGACCGACGCCGATGCGCGAGACCCGACTCTCATCTACACCAACTCCTCGCCCGCGCCGGCGACGACGATTCGGCCTTCCTCTTCCAACTTTCTGCACACCTTCAAAATGTTCTGCTGCGCTTTCTCGACGTCCGCCACCCGAACGGGCCCCTTCGCCTCCATGTCGTCCTTGAGCATCTCGGCGGCGCGGCTGGACATATTTTTGAAGAATTTGTCCCTCACGTCCGGGCCGGCTCCTCGAAGGGCGAGGGGGAGATCTTCTTTGCTGACTTCCTTGAGCAGTTCCTGGATTCCGCGATCGTCCACCTTGATCAAATCATCGAAGACGAACATGAGGGCCCGGATGGCGTCCGCCAACGGTTGGCTTTTCTCGGCGATCTTGGTCATGATGGTGTTTTCGGTGGCCTTGTCCATGCGCGCGAGAATGTCGGCGACCACTTCGGCCCCGCCGATGTTCTGAGCGCCCAGTCCCTTGCTGGTCAGCAAGGTCTCCTGGAGGCTGTCGCTCAGTTCCTCCAGAATCTCCGGCTGCACCTCTTCCATGGTCGCCAGCCGCAACGCGACGTCGTCCCGGAGATGTTCCGGCAACGCCGCAAGGACCTGCCCGGCCTGATCGCTTTCGAGATAGGCGAGAATGACGGCCACGGTTTGAGGATGCTCGACCTTCAACATGTGCACGAGGGTCTTGACGTCCACCCACCGAAGGGCCTCCAATCCCGGATAGTTTTTCTTGGTCATGGTCTCGATGATCCG
>JANDJG010000006.1 GCA_024331085.1 Nitrospira sp.
GGCGGTGAAAGACCAGCGTTTCGGCGGCGGCGGCTTCCCGTTCGGCCGCCGTGATGAATCCGGCCTCCTGCATCCGGGCCAGCACGTGCTCTTGCCGTTTTTTCGCTCGTTCGTAGGCGGTAAACGGTGAAAACCGGCTGGGTGACTTGGGCAACCCCGCCAAGAACGCCGCCTCCGCAAGCGTCAGCTTGGCGAGATCCTTTCCGAAATACGACTGGGCCGCGGACGCCACACCGTAAGCCCCTTGGCCGAAATAAATTTGATTCAGATAGGTTTCGAGAATCTGTTCCTTTCCTGTCACCGCCTCCATTTTATAGGCCAGGATGAGTTCGCGGATCTTGCGTTCGTACGAGCGTTCCGACGACAGAAACAACGACCGGGCCAACTGTTGCGTGATGGTGCTGGCCCCTTCGACCTTCTTCCCGCCGTGTCGGATGTTCGTCCATGCCGCGCGCAACATGCCGATGTAGTCCAGCCCCGGATGGTCGAAAAACCGGGCGTCCTCCGTGGCGATCACGGCTTGGATCAGATGCGTGGGAATGCTGGTCAGCGGCGTCAAAATACGGCGCTCGATGAAGAACTGGCCGATCGGCTGCCGATCGTCCGAATAGACGGTCGTCACCAGGCTGGGCTGATAGTTTTCGAGGAGATCGAGCGACGGCAGGTCGCGAGAAAAGTACCAGATCACCCCTCCCACGGTCGTGGTTCCGGCGATTGCGCAGGCCAAGATCCCGATCAGCGCGAATTGCCACCAACGCCGGCCTCTCTTCGCCGAACCGGTCGGTCTCCCGCCCCGGCGCAAACCAGGCCGTTCTTGAATTTCTATGAATCGATCATCGCCTGGCATGGAATCGCGACTCCCGGAGGAACGGTGACGTCCGAAGGCGGCTTTCCCACCTTACAACGCACCCCTCCAAAACTCAAGTTCGCCCATGAAGCCGGCATCGAACGACCCGCACCGCCCGCGATGGACAGAGCACCTTGTGCGAGACTGGCCCGTGCGGTATACTCACTCCGACGCCCGATACGCGGGGCGTCTTTTTTTTGCCCGAACGAAACGATGAACTCCATGTCGCAACCATTTGTTTCCCGCAGCCGCCGCAACGATATTCGGAACGTCGCCATCATCGCCCACGTCGATCACGGCAAGACCACGCTCGTCGACGCCGTTCTTCGCCAAACCAGAGTCCATCGAAAAATCGACGAAATGGGCGAGCGGATCATGGACTCCATGGACCAAGAGCGCGAACGCGGCATCACGATCCGGGCCAAGAACGCCAGCGTCCTGTATAACGGCGTCAAGATCAACATCGTCGACACGCCGGGCCACGCCGACTTCGGCGGTGAAGTCGAACGAACGCTTCGCATGGTGGACGGAGTGCTGCTCCTGATCGACGCCAAGGAAGGCCCCATGCCGCAGACCACCTTCGTGCTGCGCAAGGCCCTGGCGCTCGGGCACAAAGCCGTCGTCGTCATCAACAAGATCGACCGGCCGGACGCCATGATCGACGACGTCGTCAACCGGACGTTCGATCTCTTCGTGCACCTGGGCGCCACCGACGAGCAACTCGACTTTCCGATCGTCTACACATCCGCCCTCAAAGGAATCGCCACGCTCGACGTCAACAAACCGGGGCGCGACATCGCGCCGCTGCTCGACACGGTGTTGGAACAGATTCCCGCCCCGACCGTCAACGCCGAGGCGCCGCTCCAAATCCTGGTGCTGGCGCTCGCGCATGATCCGTACAAAGGCAAGCTCGGCATCGGCAAAATTCAATCGGGTTCGATCGCCAGACGCCAGAACGTGCTGGTCTTGGGAAAGGACGGATCAAAACTCCCCGGCAAGGTCTCCGACCTCGCGGTCTATTCGGGCCTCGATCGAGTGGACACGGAACGGGCCGAGGCGGGAGAGATCGTCGCCGTGGCGGGACTCGACGACGTCGGCATCGGCGACACCATCGCCGACGCCGAACGGCCGATCGCCCTTCCCCGCGTCACGATCGACGAGCCGACCGTTCAAATGACCTTTTCCGTGAACAACAGCCCCTTCGCCGGGCGGGAAGGGAAATTTCTCACCTCTCGCCATCTGCGGGAACGGCTCTTCAAGGAGCTGGAAACCAACGTCTCGCTGCGGGTCGGCGAGACGGACAGCGCCGACCGCTTTCTCGTGGCCGGACGCGGCGAGCTGCATCTCGCCGTCTTGATCGAACAGATGCGGCGAGAAGGCTACGAGCTGCAAGTCTCTCAGCCGGAAGTCATTCTCCGTCGAGAGGGCGACCGCCTCATGGAGCCCTACGAAGAATTGACCGTCCAGGTGCCGGACGTCTATCAAGGGGCCGTGATCGAAGAAATCGGCAAGCGGCGCGGCGCCATGCGAAACATGAAACTCATCCATTCCGACGTCGGCGCCGGCGAGCTTCACTTGGAATACGATATTCCCACGCGCGGCATCATGGGCTTGAAAAACGTCCTCATGGCCAAGACGCGCGGCACGGTCATTCTGCACCATGTGTTCAAGGACTATAAACCGGCGCAGGAACAGGACCTGCTCATCACCCCGCACGGATCTCTTTGCGCGTTCGAGGACGGCGTCAGCACGGCCTATGCGCTGTTCATGGCCCAGGAGCGAGGAGAGCTGTTCATCGGTCCTGGAGTCGAAGTCTACCGGGGGATGATCGTGGGGCAAAACAGCCGAGACGAGGACTTGGACGTCAACGTGTGCAAGGAAAAGCATCTGACGAACATGCGGGCCTCCGGCTCCGACGAGGCGTTGATTCTCACTCCGCCTCGGGAGCTCACGCTGGAATACGCGCTGGAATACATCGGAGCCGACGAACTCGTGGAGGTCACACCCAAGAGCCTACGGCTTCGTAAGCGGCTTTTGAATCCCGAAGACCGGCGCAAAGCCAAAAAGGCGGGGAAATGACGCCGTGCCCGCCCCCCGATTCGCAACGACAACGTGACACAAGATAGATAAGCGAAGGCCCCTACGATGAGAATCCGCAAAAAAACGCCCAAACCTTCCGCCAACCGGCCGCCCCTCTACTTCATCGGCTACCGTGGAACGGCTCCTTCCGCGGAAGAGATCAAAGCCTGGTACGAGCAAACATACGGGGGGCCGTTGGCGCTTCGCCATGAAGAGGGCGCGCCCGAATCCTGGCAGGCCACCCATGGCCCCTGGTCGGCCTACGTCGTCATGCCCTTGCCGGCCAGCCACGCGGGCGAGATCATGAAACAATTGGCGTGGGAGCATGAGCTGATGGGCGCCGTGGCTCCTCCCGTCGCGACGCCGCGAGAGACGCCGAACATGGTGCTGTTCGCCGCGAGACTGGCGCGAGGACTGACCCTCCTCTCGCAGGGGACCGCCTACGACGTCACCACGCAAGCCTACCGTAACCCCTCGGATTGGCAAGACCGGCCCCTCACTGAATTCGTCCTGGACGATCATCTGATCCTGACGCATGACGACACATCGAGGCCGGACCATGTGTGGTCCTATTCGCTGGGGCTGAGCAAGTTCGGCCTGGATGAACTTGAAACCTGGCAACACAAAGGGCTTCCAGAACAGACGGCCCGGGAACTCCTGGCCGAATCGGCCCGCGAATTGCTCGGTCTTGGACACTCTCCCAAAGTCGGGACCGAGCTTTTTGTTCCCGCTCTGGGCCGCACCGTTCGGATCGTCAACTATCGCACGGCGGCCCCGGCGGGGCGCATGCTCGGATTCCGAGAACTGCGTACCGGGTGACGGGTTCGCTCACGCCGTCACCCCTGTTTCATTTCACGAGGTTCGCCCCACTCTCTAGGCCTTCAGGCCCGTTGACAACCCTTAAAGACGCGGGGTACAAGGTCTGTCCGGGGAGGGATTTCGGATCTCACACATCGTCAACATTCAGCGACGCTTACAAAAGGAGGGCCGGAGATGAGCGATGTAGCGCAGGAAATCAAGGTCGGCGACGCGGCGCCGGATTTTACATTGAAGGATCAGGATCAGAAGGACGTTAAACTCAGCGACTATCGCGGCAAGAAAAACGTGGTGCTGTGCTTCTATCCGCTGGACTGGAGCCCGGTCTGCCACGGGGAAAACAAGTGTCTGTCGGACGATTTCCCCAAGTTTGAATCCGCCAATGCCGAGCTGTTCGGCATCAGTTGCGACAGTTTCTTTTCGCACAAGGCCTGGGCCGATTCCCTCGGACTTCGGCACCGGCTCCTTGCCGACATGCACCGGACCGTCTGCAAATCCTACGGGCTGTACTTTGAGCCCCTGAACTGCTCCAAGCGCGCGACCGTGATCGTCGATAAGAACGGCAAGGTCGCCTATGTGAAGGTGCAGGAAATTAAGACGGCGCGGGAAGACAAGGAAATTCTCGACGCTCTCGCCAAGCTCAATTAGTATCGTCGTGCTCACGCTCGGGACGCACGGAGCTCGACTCCGTTCCGTGCGTCCTTGAGCCCGAGCAGACTCATGCGACCCAACGTCGCGCATCGCCGATCGCAATATGAGCACCGTTCTTGACGTCAGCGACGAGAACTACAAGGAATTTACCGACAGCTCCGGCGCCGTCGTGGCCTATGGCCTGGCCACCTGCGAGCCCTGCCAAGCCTATGATCCCATCCTGGAAAGCATCGCAGCCAAGTTTCCCTCCATCAAGGTCGGCAAGGCCAAGATGCACGTCCCGGGTCGTTGTCGTGAGATCAAGCGGACCCACTCGTTCGAGACCTACCCCACCACCCACTTTTTTTCCGGCGGCAAGCTGCTCCTGACCCGCGAAGGCATCGTCGAGCCGGCTGAATTGGCCGAACTGATTACGGCCCTCTTGTTGAAGTAATCCCATAATTCTCTCACGAAGACTTTGACAATTTGCCCGCCATACCGGATAAGATGTGCAGACGAGAGGCGCCCCGGGCCGGAGGAACGCCTCGTGTCTTTGACTCATCGGTGATCGGCGTGAAGGAGACCCTTGCATGAGAAGAACGATGACCGGCCTGGTCCTTGCGGCAACGTTCGCCACGGCACCGCTCGGTTGGGCGCACACGGATGAATATTTTGAATTCGTCGATGCTCCGCATGGCGGACAGTTGCGTATGACGGGACCGTTTCATCTGGAGCTGGTCGCCAAAGAGGGCAATCTCACCGTGTACGTCACGGACCATGCCGACAACAGAATCAGCGTAGAAGGAGGATTGGCCAAGGCGACCATCGAAACGGGAGGGACCAGAACGCAGGTGCACCTCCATCCTATCGGCAACAACGTCCTCAAAGGCTCCGGCTCTTTCGCCCTCACGCCGGAGACGGTCGTCATCGTGTTCCTGAAATTGCCGAATCAGGACGGCTATGCCGCCCGTTTCATGCCGCTGAAACCGAAGACCGCCTTCACCGAACAGCAGCCCAAAGGAAGCTCCTCATCGTCGGACGACGAGCATCACCACCATCATCATCCACCGAAACACTGACGGCCTCTGTGACGGAGCATCGACCATGACGAAACATTTGCCGGGACTTCTCGTTCTTCTTGTCCTCGCGGTATTCTCGACGCCGGCGGACGCGCACAAGCAGGAGAAGAGGAAACACGTCGAACCCGTAAAGGCCTATCACGGCGGGCAGGCGCAGGAAGCGGGGCCCTATCACCTGGAACTGGTCGCCAAGGACGGTGAGTTGACGCTGTACGTCGCGGACCATGACGACAAGGCCGTGTCCACCGAAGGCGGCAAGGCCAAGGCCACGATTCAGCGGGGATACGAGAAAGCCTCGCGAGTCGAAGTGGAACTGCAACCGGCCGGAGACAACGTGCTGAAAGGAGCGGGGGCCTTTACGATCAATCACGATACCAAGATCATGATCTTCATCAAACTGCCCGACCACGAAGCCCACGCCGCTTCGTTCGCCCCATCCGGCGCCCAGGGTAAAACAACGGGCCACACCTCCAAGCACTGAGTCAACGACGGCTCATACTAAAACAAAGGCTCGACAAATCTCCTTTTCTTGCCGACAGCCTGAATCTGTATCAAGAACGGGTCTGAATTCTTCTGTCGCCTCAAACGCGGGCGCCGCATTTCGCACTTGCCGCCATGGCTTACTCCTCCTCAAATCCCTGACTCGTGAACTTGAGCGTCCGGCTGTTTTCGGTCACGGTGCGGACCACGTGGTCCGGGGCACCGTTCGGAATCTGAGCGTCAATTTCCAGCGTCACCTTCACCTCTGAACCCACCAATCCGGCAAGGTGCGCGATGATTTCGTCGGCAATGCGGCCGGCATCGCGTCCCACGCGGGTCGGATCTAGTTCGACGCTTCCGTGGAATCGTTTTGGGGCCCGCGGTCCTTTGGATGCCGCAACTCCATCCTTGGCCGCTGCCGCGGCTCCGCCAGTTGTGCCGCTCCTCTGTCCAGCCCCTGCCTGACCCTGTGCGGAGGGAATAGGTTTCGCTTCCGCTTCTTGTTGTTGACGCGCGATCTCCGAACGCACCAGCAGGCCTGTGTCACCGGTGGTAATAGGCACATGCTGACCGCAACGAAGCCCCTGATAGCGGTGGGCCGATTCGTCGTAACTGTCCGCGTACGCGAACGTCTCATGGTCCCAGGTCAGTAACGCGAAGCCGCTGGAAATCGCCTCCACTAACACCCGCGTGTCGGCGAGTCGCGGCAAATACAAATAGCGTGCAAAGTCGTCCGCAAGCTGCTTAATTGAAACGTGGTTCCCTCGCCATAAGGGAATACGGTCAAGCTCCATCCTCAGTCTGGTACCGGCCAGCGACGTGATCAGCAATTCATCGTTTCTGAGCTTCTTGCTGGCCCGAACTGCCAGAGCGTCCAGCCCTGTGAGTCGGAAGGCCTGCCATTCCACAGACGCCTGGGGGTTGGCTTGCCCCGGCACCAGCAGCCATTGGTAGGTTTCTGGGATACGTGCCGACACGATATCATCGGCTGCGGCCAATTGGTTTTCAGCCTGCTTCACCTGATGAGGATCGAGATTGAGCATCTCTTTTTCCGTCAGAATCGCATTCCAGGCGAGATAGCGACGCACGGCTTCATCCAGATCTTGCAACCGCACCTGGTCGGCCGCGAGAAAAACAAGCGTATTGCGGAAGAGTCTCGGGCTGTTCCCCCGTGATTCCAAGATCGCCTTGGCAGCCGCCTCGGCCGGATTGCCCGGCTGTTTGCTGTAGGGATGGTCGATGCTCAGGACCACGAGCCTGGCGTCCGGATCATCGGGCACATCCTGGCCGGACTCAGGCATGGCATGCACACGGACAAAGTCCCCCGTCTTGCGGAGATCGTCGCGAAGCCGACGGCCGATCTCATGTGCCACCTGATCGGGATTACGTTTGAGCTGCTCGGCCCGATCCTCGGCCAGCTTCGTGACCGTCGGCTGCGTCGAGTACCAGTAGCGGGCACCGTCTTGGTACAGGTAGGTCGCGGCACCGGCCAGCCGGCGCAACGCATCCCCGAACACGGCCGGCGACTCGCCGGGCATGACACAGCCGAGTTTCACCCGGCGATCTTCAATGCCACGGTTCGCCGCCGTGGCGGTTGGGGCCGATCCCAGATAAATGGTGCGCGCCACACGGCGGCCGGCCGCGTATTTCCCAAGGTTGGGCACGTCACGATCCAAGCGAAGCGGCAAGGCACCGGGGCCGTCCACATCTTTCTCGATCACCGGCACCCAGTTGTCGGAGAGATAGCGCGTCAATTCGAACTGGACGCGGGGATCGTCGATCGGAACATTAGACGGGAGAATCAGCGGATTCCGATCGCCCTTCTCCCAGAGACTATGGATCACGGACGCCATCAGACGCAGCACTCCGCGCGTCCGCTGGAACTTCACCAGCGTGGACCAGTCCGTGTAGAGCCGGTCGAAGACCTCAGGATGGATGGGGTACGCGGCCTTGAGCCGCTTTTCATAATCGGATTCTCGACACTCGGGCGGAAACTCTGCGGCCTGGGTGGCATACAAATCAAAGAACGCCTTCGCGACGGTATCCCGCGCCACATACTGACTCTTTTCGACGAGCGGCTCGAACAGGCGGCGCCGGACGATTTCGAATCCCTCCTCCGCACTGGCCGGCCGCCAGGAAGACTCGACTCGCCCCACGACGTTTTGCAGCCGATTCAGCGCCTCCCGCCCTCTTTGCCCGCCCACTTCCACATCATCGGTTTGGGTATGCGGCGATCCGGTTGTATCGGACGCCGGCAAACTGATGACCAGCAAACAGTTCTTCGCGAGCTTCGCGGACTCGGTCAGGGCCTGCGCGAAGGTGAATTGCGTCTCGAAGCCGCCAGCCGGCAGGTCGCTCTGGTCATGGAGTTGGCGCGCATAGGCCACCCACTCGTCGATCAAAATGAGGCAAGGACCGTAGTCATTGAAAAGCCCTCGCAGCACATCACCGGGACTGGTGGCTCGTTCATCGTCGGCCTGCACCCGCTTGTACGCCTTCTTGGCCTCCTTCACGCCGCCCGCTGCAAACCCCAGTTGCCAGGCGAGTTCTCCCCACAATGTTCGGACCACCGTGCCATCGGATTTGACGACCGGATTGCCCGGCGAGATGCGATTCCCGACCAAGACCACGCGCTTCGCGGCAGGCAACTTCGAGACGCCGGCCTCTTTCATGACCGCATCGACTCCCAGCAAATCACCGGGCGGAGTTCCTGAGACCAGATGGTACAGCGCCAGCATGGAGTGGGTTTTGCCTCCGCCGAAGTTCGTTTGAAGCTGGACGACAGGGTCGCCGCCGTTCCCCGTCAGTCGTCGAACGGCTCCCGCGAGAAGTCGCTTCAAACTGTCGGTCAAATAGGTTCGACGGAAGAACTCGTCAGGATTCTTGTACTCGTCCGATCCTTCGCCGATATGCACCTGCCAGAGATCGGCGGCAAACTCGGCTTGCTGGTAGCGTCCACTGGCGACATCTTTGTGCGGATTGACGACCTCGCGCCACGGCGTCAGCCCGCCGGTCGCCTGGCTTTCGATGGCCGTCCCGGCACTTTTCCGTTTTTCGGTCCGCACCTGCTCATCGAATCGGACACGCAAGAGATCCATCTTCATCTTCTCGACATCGTCGGCCTGGAAGGCTGAGACGGCGGTCAACAACCGAGACGCAGAATCGAGCGCGCGGTAGGCATCATCGCCGGAGAAAGGATTTGATGGGCCCACTTGTTGCGGACCTCGCGCAATTCACTGACCAACGACCGTTCAGCCTGCCCCAACGTCTTCCGAAAGACGAGCTGCCATTGGTTCCACATCACGGCGAGCAGGGCGGCCACATCCCAACGGGGTTTGTCTTCCGTCCCGAAGAAATTCAATGGCGTCTCTCGAACCGATGCCTTCACCTGCTCAAACCACAGGTGGGCATGCTGCGCCTTCATCTCGCGCTCAACGAAGGACCGGAGCCCGTCTTTGAGCAGATCCAGCGCTTTCCCGACGCGCTCATGGTTCGTCATGGCCATGGTGTGTCCTCTTCAGCTTGATGGCGCCGACTGGTCGGCCAACAACCACTCGCACACGGGCTGGACGTCGATCGCGCAGTCTTTCGCCTGGACGAGCGCGTCGCGGTCGAGCACCAACAGGCGCCGTCCCGCGCGCGGGTGATCCTTCGCCGCCGCCGTCATGGCGCGCAGTTCGCGCGCGCGGGTCTCCGGCGCCGACAAGTCCGCACAGACTTGCAACAACTCTTCCCCGCCGCCCGGGTAGCGGACCAAGAAATCCACCTCCAGCCCGTCGATCGTCTTCACGTACCCGACGTCGGCCTTCCGCCGTTCCAACTCGTTCAACACCACCGTCTCCAGCGCATGGCCCTGGTTTGTCCTCCCACCGGCGTCAAACGCCTTGATGAGGCCGGGATCCGCCGGATAGAGCTTGCGCGGATTGGAATTGCGCTGACGCTCCGACTCAGTGGCCAGCGGCACGGCACTCAGGAGAAAGGCGTCCTGCAGATAGCCGAGCATGGCGTGGACGGCATCCTTCGCCACGCCGTGCCCTTGAGCCTTCAAATCCTGGTGCAGACGGTGGGCGCTGAAGCTCCCGGCCGGATTCCGCAGACATTGCCGCACCAACCAGCGCAGCGCCGCCACCTGCGTCACCCCATAGCGCTCGACCACGTCGCGAAACAAGACCGTGTCCACGTAGCCCTGCAATAATTCGACCCTCGTGGCCGGCGACAATCCCTGCGCTTCGGGGAACCCCCCTTCCACCAAAAATTCTCGAAACCGCTTCTCGATCAGCGAACGGTCCGCCGGCGTCCAGCGTCGAGCATCCTCGCCGGGCTCTTCGCCACGGTGACGCAGAAATTCACGGAAGCTGAAGGGCCGGATGACCGTCGCCATGCCGCGACCGCGGAGCGACGTATGCACCTCGCGCGACAGCATCCGCGCCGACGATCCGGACACGACGATCTCGACCCGCTCCGTATCCAGCACGCGCCGCACGAATCGTTCCCATCCCGGCACGAGCTGAATCTCGTCCAGAAACCAATGCACGGTCGCGCGCCCCCGCCACGCCGGCGCGCGCCGGTAATACTCTTCAAGCAAGAACCCGAGCTGGTCGGCGCCGAGCCCGGCCAGGCGATCGTCGTCGAAACCGAGATAGATCGCCCGCTCCGCCGGCATTTGCGTCCGGCGTTCGCGCAACAACTGCCGAAGGAACGTCGTCTTGCCGGCCCGACGCATCCCGATGACCGCGTGTACCTTGCCGGGCACGGCCGGAAGACGCGCATCGCGCCGGGTGAACGCCGGCGAGGTTTCCACCGCCATGGCGGCGCTCAGCTTTTCGGCAAGGATGGGGTGCAGGCTCATGGCGCCAGCATGCCCCACAGGTGTCCTTCTGTCAAGGACACATAATGGCACATCGATCCGTCAGAGAAGGACACGCTGTCGGCTCACTCGAACAGGTCGGCCGTTTCGGTCTTCATCGTGGTTTCGCGACCTTCTCGCGCCAATCTCGTGATCTCCGGCCAGCTTTGGACGAGGGCGTTATAGAAGAGCGCCTCGGCTGCGCGCTTCTTACGCTCGCAAAGGGTGTAGAGGCGATAGCAGAGTTCGCGGGCCGTCTCGGCGTTGCTCCCCAGCTTGGCGACCAGTTCCGCCGCCGCACCTTCGCCGCCGGCTTCAAGAACGCGGATGAGATGGTGCACCATTTCCCAGGTGGTCAGCCGCTTATCGGTCGTCGGGTCCCAATCGCCGGATAATTCGGATGGCTTGAGCAAACGGACCTTGCCGGCCTTCGAACGAACGATCCCCGCCTCGACAAGTCCGGAGACACTCGTGTTCTTCGCTTTGGAGAGCGTCTCCGCCACGCCATATTCGCCGGGAGAAAAACCGCATTGTTCAAACCAAGCCAATGCCCAGCGGCTGTCGGCGTCGAAGTCGCCTTCTTGCTCGGCCAGCGTCTCGTCGAGCACCTAGTTGATCAGAGCGAGCGCCCGGCGGAGAAGCGCGTCTCGGGTCACCTGCAGCTCACGGATGTCAATAATCGCCTCGTGCTCCGCATAGACGGTGTGAAAGTGCGGCGATCCGTGCTCGGCCCAAAACACCTGGATCACAATACCGAACTGAAAAACGTGCTGATCGTAGGCATCAGGTCACACCGTCTTAAAACTCGTGACACCTTTGGTTTTGAAGATCTTCCCGGTATTGGCTTGCGAATGGCCGATGAAACTCGGTCCGAGCACCACGAGCGGAGGGGTTGTGAAAGATACCCCGCTGCTCAAATTGCTCGTGCAGCGATGGATCATAACGAAACGCCAAGAAATCGAGATACTCCGGCGCGACATCGAGCCCTCCCCCAAGTAAAGGACCACTGGACGGCTGTTGTCGTACAAGCTGGATAGCCCTCTGGCTTTCTCATACGAGCACAGGCAGTGCTTTCCTTGTCGCAGACAGACGTGGCATCTCATTCCATTCTTGATTGTCCAACAGCCGCCCCGCCCGTTTCTTGTTCGGGCCGCCCCATTGCTTGAAAAAGAAGGGCACGTTGGCGCGGCGGCACTGGTCCCGTATATCAAGGACCCACGCCGGATTCATGGGTCGGGCATGAGAGCCGGACTCTCCACCTACAATCACCCAATCTATACCAGTCAAATCGAGGCGAGACAGCGGGCCAAGGAGCGGTTCAAGAGAGAGAAACTTAATCGATGCTCCTGTCCGGCGAAGATGATCGATCCGATGTCTGTATTCATCGCTCTCTATACTGACTCCCATCCAGATGTTCGATGTCCAGTTGAGCAATGGACTCGCCGCTTCCAGTCGCTCGGCGCGTTTGGTGAGCACCTGGAACCGATGCCACGAGGCACGGCGCATGATGTCGAACACCTGTTGGATATAGTCAAGCGGTACCGCTTCGTGGAAGAGATCGCTCATGGAATTCACGAAGATCGTTTGCGGCTTTTTCCACTTCAGTGGAAGCTCAAGCATGCGAGGCTGGAGCGTCAGTTGAAACCCATTCACATAATTCGCTTGCCCCATGGCCTGAAGACGCTCGGCCATGCGTTCGGCATAACAATACTTGCAACCAGGACTGATCTTCGTACACCCCGTCACCGGATTCCATGTGGACTCGGTCCACTCTATGCCAGATCCCTGTGCCATCAGCGCACCTCCTTGAGTAAATGCTGTGCGATGCGCAGCGCAATATCTTGTCCCCGTTCATTTCCAACTGCAAAGCATAAAAGATAGAGGGGATTATTCGATGAGTTACGCAACACACCCGGCTTTTCTGCGACACCAGCGAAGACCCCTTTGAGCCGGTTGGTGAAGTAACGTCCAATGGTCTCCATCGTCGCCTTGACCACGCGCTCCTTGTCATTGCCGAAGAGCATCGGCGTAGTCTCAACCCTGTAAAATTCATCGTACCAGTCTTCAGTTCCAAGAAGCAGGTTGAGTCGGCGTCGCCACGATTCGGGAATATCACCGGACTTAGTCAGTAACCGATTGACTCCGATGCCAAGCGGAAAGAGTAGCCATAAATCAATTGCCTTTGTGCGCGCGATGGCTTCGATCGTTTTCCACTCGACCTGCATGCCATAGGGATCAAGAAACAGCACTGCTCGTTTTGAGTGCCAATCCGTCGCGCAGAATTCCTGGATCTTGGCGTTCGCATCCCCCTGGCGGATGTCGATCTTGTGGGCAAGCCCTGGAAACTCAGCCTTCAGGCCTTCAAGATGGACACAGCGCTCTGGGCGACGTTCGATGAAGATGTAACGATCGAACGGCGGTTCAATCTTGAGTGCCAGACGAGCAGAGCCATCCAAAAACGACTGCGGCTCAGGCTCTGCCATGTCGGGGAAAAGGGTGTTCTGTGGCGAGTCCTCCTCTTCCTCACGCCGAGTCTCTCGGTAACCTGTGCCGGCAAACGCATCGATGTACAGCTTCTGAAAGGGCGTCTTCTTTAACGCAGTCGTGTAGCCCCGCAGGTACCCGGCCAACACCTCTAGCTTCCGGGTGGTCCATTCCCCGCCAAACTGGTGTTCTCTGTCTCTTCGATCATCAGGCATGGCCCAGCTCGCCCTCATTCTGAACACTGAACGCTTCACACTGAAAACCGAACACTGAACACTTAAAACTTCAAACTGTCTTAAAACTCGTCACGCCTTTGGTTTTGAAAATCTGGACGGCGTTGGCTTTGGGTTGGTCGTTCCTGGCAAAGCCTTCGTCCAGACACATGACCCGCTCGGACTTGAGCGATGTAATGGCGTGGCGGTCAGCAGCACCTTCGGGAAGGGTGCGACCGCTTGCTTGATCGCCAACGCGATCTTGCTCGTGCTCTTGTACACATTGCGCAGACGATGCGCTTCGTCGATGACGACAAGGTCCCAGGCGGTTTGGCGAAGGTACGGTTCTTTGGCGCGCGCAAACTGGTAGGAACAGAGGACGACGGCATCCTGGTGGAACGGGTTCAGGTTGCCGGCGCGAATGATTTCGTTGAAACGGGCGGTCTCAAGGATCACCGAGGGCAGATAAAACTTATCCTCAAGCTCCTGGCTCCACTGCTTGCGCAGGTTAGCGGGAAGGATGACCAGCAGGCGCCGCTTTCGCTCCGCCCACTTCTGGGCCAGAAGCAGACCGGCTTCGATCGTTTTGCCCAGGCCCACTTCGTCGGCCAGGATCGCCCCCTTCGAGAAGGGACTCCGAAAAGCGAACAGGGCCGCCTCCACCTGGTGGGGATTGAGATCGACCTGTGCATCGGCGAGTACGGAGGCGAACTTCTCCACACTCTCGGAAGCGCAGCGCCTCGTCAGTTCGCGCGCCAGGTATTTCGCTGGTAAGGGGTGAGGCTCATCGGCTTCGTGTCAGGCTGCGAAGCGCACTCGTTGCGAACACAGAATAGCCGTTTCTCACTAAGAAATCACGCCGCGGCGCCGATGTGAACCCTCAATACAACGGGGTGCTCCATGAACGGAAGGCCGCGGCAAGAGGGCGCGAGCCGATCGCCCGTCACCCGGCGTATTCGAAGGAGAGGTCGCGGGTTTGGTCGAGGCGGATGTTGGTCAGGGTTCCACCGGCAAGGCGACCGGTCAGCCGGTCCCACATCGTTTCGACCAGCATCGATCCACTGACCGAGGACACCCCCAACACCTTTCGGAGATCCTGCTTCTCGAACGGCTGCACGACCTGTTCTCGCACCAGCCGGTCCAGGTCGCCGATATTGGTGACCATGCCGGTGACCGGATCGATCGGCCCGTGGACGGTCACGTGCAGATCCCAGGCATAGCCCTCGTCGTCCCCTCGAAGGGCCGTGAAGGTGTAGCGCCTGGTGACCCACGCCCGATCAAGCCCGCCTGCCACCGTGACGTCGGCATAGAGGTCTTCGTCTTCATAGAGGCGGACGGCATGAAGAGTCCCGATGTCCGATTGGGGCTCCAGTTTCGTCCAAAGCAATCGGGCGAAGTTTTCCGAGGTGGGAATCCGATCCTTGAAATACGGCATGTCCAAATTGAGATTCTTGTGATCGAATTCTTCGAGCACGTCGAGGAGCACCCGCTTCAAGTCGAAGAGGTTGACGACCATGCCGGTGACGGGATCGATTTCGCCCCGCACGGTCACTTCGAGCAGATAGTTATGGCCATGGGCGGGCGGATTGTAGCAGGCCCCGAACACGGCCCGATTCTTGGCTTCGTCCCATTCCGGTTTGGCGTAGCGGTGCGAAGCGGCGAATTCAATGCGTTTGGTGAGGAGAACGGATGGCATGGGAAAGAGTGCTTGGTTCCTAGTTTTCAGTTGTCAGTTCTCAGTTCCCAGTTCCCAGTGGTCGGTGACCTGCCTTATCAGGACCTGTCGTTTAAGTCGGACAGCCATTCCTCTCGCAGGCTACCGGGAACCGCGACCTCTTCTCGATAGCCGTTGTGATCGACCAGCAACGACACGGGCTTCCGCAGATCCGCAAACGTATCTTTCATGGAGGCGGTGGGGCGAAACCGGACGAAATGGACGGCGCTGATTTTGGTCTCGTGACTGCGCCCCCCCTCGAAATCTCCGTAGCTCCGTTCGCCGCCCGCGGCGATCGCCACCTTCTCCCCGTGATCGAGCCCCATAAACCGATCCAGCCACATTTTCATCTCGGCCTGCTCGGTGATCTCGATCAACAACGTGGCGCTCAACTCGCCGGGAGCCGGCAGGAGCGCGTTGTACACATCCAGCTCTTCCTGCACCTTGTTCGGATCGGTAATCCGCTCGACGCGGAGCATCTCCTGAATCTGAAAGTGCAGCGTCTCCCGATTTTCAAAAATCAAGGTGACCAACGGGCCGACGGAAATCCGCCGACGGCGTTTCAGCTCGATGATCCTGGCCCGAAAGGCGTCCCGCTGCCGTTCGTAGTCCTCAATCGACAGGATATCGCTTGGCGCCAATGCCTTCATAAATCGCCCTACTGATCGGATGAAAGCCCGTAGGCGTCGCGAACGATCTGGATCGGGTGTTTGGTCACCCTGCCCCCGACATGCGCGGACGCCCCGGCTTGGTCCAATTGTAATCCGGCCAAGGGGCAATCGGAAGCGATCAGATCGGCCGGCGCCTGTTTGATCGCGCGCACGGCCTTTGCCGCGATCTTCATCGAAAGGGGAAAGAACTCTTGCTTCGCCGACCAGAACCCGTCGTGGCCGGAACACTGTTCGACAAGATCGACCTGCGCGCCGGCCGTTTCCAGCAATTCTTTTGATTTGAAGCCGATGTTTTGATCTCTCAAATGGCAGGGCATCTGGTACGAGATGCGGCCGGGGCTCGTCACGAAATCGGTCGCCAACTGCCCGGTTTTTTTCATCATCATCAGGTACTCGCACACGTCGAACGTTCGCTCGGCGACCCGCTTGGTCTGCTCATCGGGGCTGAGCTCCGGATACTCGCGCTTGAGCATCAAACTGCAGCTCGCCGTCGGCACCACGACGTCGTATCCCTCGGCGACCAAGGGGTGGAGCCGGGCGACGTTGGCACGGGCGGCTTCTTGAATCGCTTCCGTGTCTCCGTTTTCGAAATTCGGCATCCCGCAACAACGCTGTTCCGGCACCACGACGTGGACGCCGTTCTTCTCCAGCACTTGCACCGTCGCCTTGCCGATATCGGTCGCCTGATAATTGACAAGGCAGGAGGAGAACAGCGCGACTTTGCGGGCCGGCGCGCCGGTCGCTTGAGGCCGCGCGCGGCGCTGAAACCAGCGGGGAAACGTCTCGCGGGCGAAATGCAACACCTGCCGGTCACGATGGACTCCTACCACCGCTTCAATGACCTTCCTGACCGATCGGCTCCGCAACAAGCCGTTGGTCACGGTGGCGGCGAGCCCGCCCAATTTCCCGAGCAGATCCGTCTTGGCCAGCAGGCGATCCCGCCATCGGACGCCGCGCTGCGCCGCCAGATGCTTTTTCCAGAGGACCATGAGATGCGGGAAGTCGATTGCGTAGTGATGGGGCGGCGTATAGGGGCAATGGTTGAAGCAGAGTTTGCAGTAGTAGCACTCGTCCACGACCCGCCGATGGTCGGCGTCTGTCAACTTGGCGACATCTCCTTCATATTCGTCGATCCGCCCAAGCAACGTGTTAAACGACGGACAGAGGTTGAAGCAACGGCGGCACCCGTCGCAGACTTCATAGATCCGCAGCGTTTCTTTGAGGAGTCGTGGCGAATCGACGGGATTGATAAGGCTGAGGCCCTTCATGGGGGGAGGTGCGCACGGACATTGTGCCGTCGGCTCGGCCTCGTAAGCGGCCGAGCCGACGGCTGACTCAACGCCCGGCGCTATTTCAGATTGTCCAGGCCCTTCTGAAACCGATTGGCATGCGAACGCTCGGCCTTCGCCAGCGTCTCGAACCACTCGGCCAACTCGGGGAACCCTTCATCGCGCGCCGTCTTGGCCATTCCCGGATACATTTGGGTGTACTCATAGGTTTCGCCTTCGATCGCGCACTTGAGATTGGCCTCGGTATTGCCCATCGGACTGCCGGTCGCGGGATCTCCCACTTCCTTCAAAAAGTCCAGATGACCGAAGGCGTGGCCGGTTTCCGCTTCCGAGGTATCGCGAAAGAGCCCGCCGACGTCCGGATACCCTTCAATGTCGGCGCGGCGCGCAAAATAGAGATACCGCCGGTTGGCCTGTGACTCGCCGGCAAAGGCATGTTTGAGATTCTCGTAACTCTTTGTTCCTTTTAGGCTCTTGCTCATATCCTCCTCCTCCTCTCGGCTTGAATGTCGTCAAGCTTCACCGCTGAATTCTTTTCCTCTCGTGCTGAAGAACCGACTTCCGATAGGCGGTAGGTAAGATAGCTCAGCGATCGCGGGCGGTTCAAGGGCTTTTCTTGCGCCCGTATGATAGACTCCGCCGTCGTTGAGTCAACCGCGGCTCTCAGCGCCCCTTGCCGAACCGCACACGGAATGACAAACGAACGCTATACTCTTCGGACCCAATCCCTGCTTCTTTGGCTCGTCGTTTTATGCCCGCTCCTTTCCGGAGGCTGCGTCCACCGCATCCACGTCAATCCCGTCCCCACCGCCTCGGCGGCGGCTTCAATTCAAAAGTCCTTGCGCGTCACCGTCCGTTCTTTGGCTCTTGAAGGCGCGGACCATCGACCGGGCATCACCTTGCTCGAATGGTCGCGCGATGATGTGCATCGGGCGATCGTGCGCTACGCGGAACAACGGAAGACCTTCGCCTCGATCGTGAACGACCGGCCCGACCTCACGTTGCAGGTGAGGACCAAGCTGACCCTGACCTCCCGGCAGGGACGTTATCACTATCACGTCCGCGTACAAGCGGAGATGAGCGAGACAAGCCGGCCGATTAAAACCTACATCGCCGAAGGCTCCGCGCCCGGCTCGATCGCTCGGTGGGTCACCGCGTCGGACCGCGACCCCGTCGAATCGGCGCTCAAACTGGCCTTGGACGATTTGTTCTCTCAGATTGAAGCGGACCGATCGGTCTACACGGACGAGGGGGGCACATCGGTCCCTTAACCGGCCCGGCGAAGCATCTCGCGTGATTCGAGATTCAGTCCGTCATGAGACCGTAAACGTCAGGCTCCCTTCGCGCGGACGGTTTGCAGGGGGATGTATTCGGGGCAATCGAGACGGAGGGCTTGATCGCCGAACGGCGCATCGAAAAAGCGGCAGTGGTGCGGCTGATCGGCTCCCTCGTGCTCGTTCGGCCGGAAGTGGGCGCACGAGACGCACATGCGGACGACGGGGATTTCCCCTCGTTGTTGAAGAACCTGAATGAGCTTCACCAACGCCGTCAACAGGCCGACCTGCTCCTGGGGAGAAAGTTGTTCGGTCGCCGCCGCCAGCACTTCAGGCCACGCGCTCTCCGTCTTTCCCGCCTTCGCTCCCTTGGCGGTCAGATGAACCTTGACGATGCGCTGATCCGCCTCGTCCTGGCGACGACGCACCAATCCCTTTTCGGCAAGCGTCCTGATGACCTCGGAAGCGGTCGGAAGCTTCACCGCCAATTCCCGCGCGATCGTCGAGACGGTCGCCGCCCGGTCATGACAGGACCGCAGATAAGTCAGCACTTGCATTTGCAAGGGGCCGACCCCTTTTCGCCCCTGCCTCCTCCACGTTCGGCTCTTCATCGCCAACCCGATTTTCGACAATCCCGTCACCAACCGATCCGGAAGAGGGTCTTGATTCATCTTCGCCGACAGGGCCATACGCCGCCTCTTGAGTATTGAGTATGAATCGTTGTGTTGAATCGCCTGACGCCAAGCGGGCAGTTTATGGCGTGCGGCTCGAACCCGTCAAGCCTTGATGCGATTCGCATCTTCGGCAGGCTGGCGCAGAGGAAGAGGGCGGAAGTGCTTCACCGCTTTTCCACCATGAGGGATTTCCTCTCTCGTCACGACGAGGGCTTTATCGACATTCCCTTGTCAACATACACTTGGCGACGTCTCGCCGATCGGGCGCGCCGCGCGTGCCGCCCCACAAGGCCGATCATCGGACGACAAGGACCGAACACGAGGCATGTTGCACGACCCGAGTCGAAACGCTGCCGAGCAACGCGCGGCCGATCGCGCCGAGCCCCTTGGCGCCGGTCACGATCAAATCGGCCTTCCAGCGTTTTGCCTGCGTGAGAATCTCGCTGGCCGGCTTCCCCAATCGCATCGCTTCCTCCACCTGAAACCCGGCCTTCGCCACCTTCTCCTCATACCGCTGTGCCAACAACTTGCCGGCCTCGCGCAGCTCCGGATACTTGAGAAACGGCATCACGTGGGTGACGATCACCGCCACCGGTTCCTGCTCGGGACCGTCGGGCGTGGGGTTGAGGTGCCGCAGCAAAAACTTCACCGCCTTCTCCGACGCCGACGATCCGTCGACGGCCAGTAAAATCCGCCGCACGGGGCGGGGCGCTTCCTTCACGACCAAGACGGAACAGGGCGCGTGATGGATCGCGTGATTCGACACGCTGCCGAGCATGAAGCGATCCAGCGCGTCGAGCCCCCGCGAGCCGATGGACAGCAACTGCACGCCGCGTCCGGCCTGTTTCATGATCGTCTCCGCCACGGCGCCGCGATCCACGATCACGGTTCCTTTGAGCCCCGACTCCTTGAGCCAAGCCTCCGCCTCCTGCTTCGTGCCTCGGGCATGCTCCTCCAGCCGTTTCACTTCGGCCTGAATGTATCGCTCCGTTCCCACAATGACGGGCTGCACCATGAAGGGCGCGCGCAACCCCGCGACGTCGACGACGTGCAGCACTCGAATCGTCGGCTTGACGGCAAACGGAATCTGCGCCGACCACTCGAGCGCCCATCGACCGAACTTCGACCCATCCGTCGCCGCCAAAATTTTCATGCCTTTATCCTTTCTGCATCCCTTGTCGTTCAAACCGTCCAGGCGAACCGATCCTTGAACGTATCGACGGACAGACCGGTGATGGCCGCATAGCGGCCAAGCGTCTGCGGATTATCCAGATCATCCGCCTTCAGTCGAATCATATATTGCCGGGCGATCCGGTACGACGGCGAGTCGATATCGACCATTCGGACCTTGGTCCGTCCCGTGGCGGCATCGACCATGTCCTTGAACGGAATCGGCACGAACCGGCCGTTTTGAATTGATACCATCGCCGACGTGCCGCCGTCGAGCAGATATTGCGCCGCGCAATAGCCGAGATCGCGCGTATATTCGATGTCATAGGGAATCGGATCGGCGCATCGAAGCTCATAGCCCACGTTCTTCGCCACGAGCGTCAGAGACAGTCCCATCGCCTTGAGCTGCTTCGTCAGCTCCCGCCGTAACACATCCCCGATGTCCACCTCGCTCAACCGCAGATGGCCGTGTTCATCGCGCTCGACATAGTCCAGCCCTCCGAGATCACGGGGATCGAGGATCTCGATCACTCCCTCGGCCAATACGGCGACGCCGTCCGCCCGCCCCTGTTCCATTCGCTTCACCATGGCCCCCAGCAGAACATCGACGACTTTCCGCAAGCGAACCGGCCGTTCCCGAAACTCCTCCGGAATGATCGTCACGGTGGCCCCGGCCGCCTTCCCGATCCCCAAGGCCAGATGGCCCGCCTTGCGCCCCATCGTGACCACCAGGTACCAGCGCGCGGTGGTGCGGGCGTCGACCATGAGGTTTTTGACGATTTCGACCCCGACATGACGGGCCGTCTGAAACCCGAAGGTGGGAATGCCGTAGGGGAGATCCAGATCATTGTCGATCGTCTTCGGCACGTGAACGACCTGAAGGCGGCCGACCGCCCGCTCCTCCACCTTCATGGCCGAATACGCCGTGTCATCTCCTCCGATCGTCACCAGCCGCGTGACGCCCAGTCCCGACAACGCGAACAGAACGTTGTCCAAGCGATCCGACGATTTTGTCGGATTCGCCCGCGACGTCCCCAGATAAGACCCTCCTTGAAAATGAATCCGGCTGACCTCCTCGATCGAAAGAGGCCTCACCTGTCCGGTGCTTCCCTCCATGAGCCACTTGAATCCGTCCAGAAAACCGATCACGTCGTCTCCACCGAGAATGCCGCGGATCGTCGCGGCGCTGATGACGCTGTTGATCCCGGGCGCCGGCCCCCCTCCGACCAGAATTCCCATCACGGTCCGCTTTGAAGCCATCATCACCCTCCTTCCATCCCGCGTCCGCCCGACTCTCTCCCAGCCCCTCTCATGGGGATCCGCGACACGATCGCGTCGTTCAATGAAAGACTCTCGACATCGGCCCCGATCGGTGATCGGCCAGGCTACTCGGCAGGCGCCTCATCCAAACCGACGTGGGCTCGAAGACGATTGTACTCGAAAGCGGGCAGGCCCGTTCGCCGACGGCCCGGATCGTGCGCGGCCATTTCATCGATCAGGGCGCCGACCGTTTTGCGCATCAACGGGCTCTCGGCGGCGTGGCGAGGCGTTCGGCCGCCGAGCGCAACGTGCGGCTGATCCGCCCATTCCAAATAGGCCTTCTCCAAAAACCGAGCCAGCAGGGCGCGATCTTCTTCCGGCGTCACCACCACGGCCGGCGGATCACCGGTCGTCAGGTCGGCCACCGACAGTTTTCGCGCCGGCGGCTCAACCGTCTCGCCGCGAAAGTGCAGGGAAAAGCCCAAGGCGGCCGCCAGTTCATGTTTGATCCGATCAAGCCGCTCAGGGCCGTCGCATTCCACGATCAACTGGCTGGACGTCAACGTCAGCCTCGCCACGATCTCCATTCCGGCTCCGGTCTCGACTCGCTGAACCCACACGGAGGCCGGCGGCGGACCGGAACCGGCACTCTCGCCCGCCGATCGACGGGAGGATTGTTCGGGCTCCAACTCTTTCATGGCCGACAATTGGTCGGCAAACACCCGACGATCATGGTGGTCGTAGAGAGCCACGGCGTAGAGATACGGTCGACCGTCCGAGCCACGATAGCGGATGTGGACGACGGCGTCCACCAGCGCGTCAAGACGCAACTGCGCGAACGCCCAGAGCAGCATATAGCCGTATCGTTTGGCGAATTCCCTCCATTCTCCGAGCGTAAAGGACCCGGTCTCAATCTCCAGCTCACGGCGCCATTCGGCGACCGTCTCGATCAACGCCGCGGCATCTTCAGGAGAGAGAAGCAACCCGCATCCGCCCCATATGGCGTCGGATGATCCCTCACCCGGCTGGCTGATGACGCGGGTAAGGATTCCGGACCCGGGCGGCGCATTTTTGATGAAATCCCCTCCGGGCAGATGAACCGTCGCTCCATCGCCGAGAGACCGCGCCGTCACACGCGCAGAGTCCGACGAGACCAACTCGAACACGTCCATGCGGGAATGTTTCAATGGATCGAGCCACGCCCGCTCCTCGTCGGGAACATGTTCGGTGACGACGTCTCGCAACTGTTCGATGAGGCTCAACTGTCCGTCTTCGGGGTAAAAATCGCAGATCATGAACAGACCGGCCAGCTCGGTCTCCTGCGCCAGGGGCATCATGACGCCGCTCATGCCTTCTCCGATGTACGGCTTGAGCGCCCGCGCCAACGCCAGTTCACGTTGAAGGGAAAAACCCGGCTTGAGCGACAGCGCGTCAAGCCGCGCCAGCACCGAGACCAAGGACGGAGGAAGCGGAACAAAGAACCCCGCCGCCCGCTCACTCCCGAGCTTCATGGATTTCTTCCATCACGATGGCTTCCGCGTCGAACCAATCGCGGAGGTCATTGCCATCCTGGCGCCCCCGCTGCTCCCATAATTCGTAAGCCTTTTTCGCGATTCGCTCCCACATCCCGTCCGGCAATTCGATCGGCTTATTCGAAACGGCGGCGGCAACGGCTGCCGATGACCGCCCTTTCGAAGGACCGGTTTTCTTTGTCTTCGCCCGCATGACACACTCCTGGGTTTCGGTTGACAATCACTGATCGGCAGGCAAGGCCGACAGCACACGACGTTGGCTCGGTCGAAATTTTGGGCTGCGCACCATCAGAACGGGGCGGGGGGCCTTCCGCAGCACGGATTCGGCCACGCTGCCGTACAAGACATGCGACAGGCCCCGCCGCCCGTGCGTCCCCATGACGATCAGATCGATCGGCAGGGTCCGCGCCGCCTCAAGAATCGAATCGTTAGGAAGCCCTCCCCGTATCAAGCATTCACAGGGTACCCCCGCGGCATTCACCGCGCCGGCGATCTCGGCAAGCCGCTTCTCGACCGCTTCCCGGCGCCGTCTCGCGTCCGAGTGGACCAGCGTAAAATCCAGTCCGTACGAAACCGGCTCCAAAACATGGAGCACCGTGACGGACGCGCGCCCCCGCCTGGCCGCCTCAATCCCATATTCCAGCGCGTCAAGCGAGCAATCGGAAAAATCCACCGGAATCAGCAGTTTCTTGAGCGCAGGCCGAGCTTGCCGCTCACCGGCCCGTTCGGTTTCCGACCGCTCGGCCCGAACGGCCAACACCGGGCATGGCGACGTCCGAATCACGCGCTCGGCCGTACTGCCCAGCAAGACGTGTTCAAGCCCGCTCTTTCCCGCCGTGCCGACCACGATGAGATCCACCTTCTCCGCCTCAGCCGCGGCCACGATTTCCTTGCTGGGGATGCCTCTGGCAAGACGCGACCGAACGACGATTCCCCGCTCCTCAACGCGCCCCTTGGCGGCGTCCAAATCCTGTGTAGCCTGTTTCATCAACTCGTTCAAGTACAATTGGTTCACGGGGTAGTCCGGGTTCAACCCCGGATCGAATTCCAAGACGGTCATGATCGTCAGCTCGGCTCCCCACGTTTCGGCCAGCGAACAGGCATACGCCTCCGCTCGCTCCGCGTGAGCCGAAAAGTCCGTCGCCAGCAGAATGTGTTCGACGTTCATGGCCTGACTCTGTACCAGAACGATCCGAAGAGCCGCCTCTCCTTCATGATCCTGCCTCCCTTCAATTAGACGGCTTCCGTGCTCAAGATCAACAATTCTCCGGTCATGGTCGGGTGAAGCGAACAACGGAACTCGTGTTTTCCCGGACGGGACAGATCAAACCGCACGGTCGCACCGCGATGTGGATCAAGAAAGACCCCGCCCAACCCTCGTCCGTACACGATCACCCCGTTCTGTTCGATCTGCGTAGAAAGCCCCTCGAACATCATTGAGCCGAAATCGTGCCGTTCCGCATCTTCGTTCCGCACCTTGATCACCGTCGGGAGTCCCAGACGCAACGCCCCCTGCTTGGTCCTGAACTTGTAGTCCTTGATGGTCACTTCCACCACCTGTTCCGGTTCGGACAGCGCAAGCTTTCCCGACACCTGCGTGCTCCCTGACGGACCGGGAAACCAGACCATCAGACCGGCCAGACCGGCGATTATGACCCCCGTCCACCAGCGAGCCCATTGCTTGCTCATGATCTCTCCCTTCGTTTAAGCGGAAACCGGCTGACCGCCGGTGGCCGGCAGAGGAACGGTCAACACGGGGCAACCGGCGGTACGGACGACCTTTTCCGCTGTGCTGCCGAAAAAGATCTTGTCCACGCTGCCCGCTCGCCCGCCGTAACTGCCCATCACGATCAGATCCACGCGCCCCGTACGAGCGGCCTTGGCGATCTCGACGAACGGGGACCCTTCGACGATGGTGCGGGCGAGCGCCACCCCCTTGGCCTCTTTCGATTCCAACAACCGGCGCGCCTTCAGACGGGCATGATGACGCAGCCTCCGTCGTTGAGCCGTCGCATCGGACGGGACGGCCACGAGTCCTAGTCGGTTGAACGCCGCCAAAGTTCCCGTATCGATGACGTGCAAGACCGTCAGTTCGGCTCCGCATACACGCGCCATCTCGCAGGCGACTCGAAAGGCCTCGTCCGAACAGGGCGAGAAATCGACCGGCACGAGAATCTTTTTGAAGAGACCGGCTTGTTGAACCATGGAATCCTCCTCTCTACCGGAAGCCAGCAAGGGCGGTGCCACTTGAAGAACCTGTATCACATGGGCGATAGTGGCCGCACGATTCAGGGGAATCTCGGCCGGAACTCCGTCTTCTTTCACTTGAGCAAGGGTGGCGAGGGTAAGTGGGCTGCCGCCCTCGATCGTCGCAGAAGGGGGCTCCTTGCTACAGATGCAATCTTATCGATGTAGCAGAAGGCCCCACTGATGAAACGACTTTTGGGGTGACGAAAGGCTCAAGGTGGAACTTCTCTTGTCTGTTCACCCTTTTCACCCTTTGCTTTTTCCCACTGACGCCGGACGCAGCCGTGTGGAAACGGCATCGGATTTGCTGGGTCGGATTTACGGGATGGGAGCACGTCGCCGTTGTGGACGGCGATTCAACCGATGAGACAATGAAACCCATCATTTCGGTGCTTCCGCAAAAGGAAGGGGACATTCATGAAACTTTTGCTCGCAGTCGACGGTTCAGACCACTCATATGAAGCGGTGCGCGCGCTGAAGTATTTGAGTCGCGCGGAAGAGCTGCATATCGTGCATGTCTTGGACGTCCCGACGCCGGCCTATCCCTCCATGATCCCTGAAGTGACGCGAGAGTTCTATGAGACAGCCGAGCGCACCATGCGGGAAGAAGGCACGAGGCTGTTGGAGCGGATCGTGTCGCTGCTCCCGATGGAAGTCGGCCCGGTGACCAAGCATCTGGTCGTCGGATCTCCGGCGGATCAAATTATTGCGATGGCCGAACAATTCAAGGTGGACCTCGTGCTGCTCGGAACGCGCGGCTTCGGGCCGATCAAAGAACGGCTGTTGGGCAGCGTGGCCCATCGCGTGCTGACGTTCGCTCCGAGCGCCAAGCTGATTCTTCGTGGTCCGCTGAAAGCGTTGGACAAAGTCCTGCTCCCGCTGCGGGGCGCCGATGACGCGGAACATGCGCTCCGATTTCTCCAACAACGGCCGTTCCGAAATCCACCTATGCTCACTCTCTTCACCGTCTTGCCCCATACCAAGCCGCCATGGCCGGTCAATGACGCCGCCGCCGAACAGATGGAAGCCCAGGCGCTCCGCGAGGCCGAGGCCTTCCTCAATGATACGGCGGCTAAATTGCCGGCTCTCGGCCATGAGACCCGGGTCGTCGCTTCGTTGGGCACTCCGGTCGAAGGGATTCTGAAAGAAGCCGGGGCCTGGCAGCCCGACCTCATTCTCATGGGATCCCGCGGGCGCAAAGGCGTCTCGCGGCTCGTGCTGGGCAGTGTCTCTCACGCGTTGTTGCACCAAGGAGCCTATCCATTGATGATCTTCAGTTGAGAGGGAACCGGCCATGCCCATGTATGAGTACAAGTGTCTCGATTGCGGAAAGGAATCGCTCCTGGTCGTGACGCTCAAGGCACATGAACAGGGAGACGTGGCCTGTCCGGCCTGCGGGAGCAAAAGGCTTGAGCAACGCTTCAGTCCGTTCATCGCGCACACGAGCAAGAAAAGTTAGGGGGCCTTCGTGCGCAGAAACAGAGAGGTCGCCGCGCTCATCGGTCTTGTGTCGCTCTTGGTTCTGATCGACTCGGCGATACCGGCCGGTCTTTCCGCGCAGGAGTATCCTCCCGATCCGGAACGAGGGAAAGCGATTTATGCGCGCCACTGTCGCTCTTGCCACGGAGACAAGGGCGAGGGGAACGGGCCGTCGGCGGAGACCTTGCCCCTTCCGCCAGCCGATTTTCGCCATGTTCGGTCGATCCTCAAATCGGATGAGGACCTGTTGCGGGTGATCGAACATGGCGTCGTCTTCAGTCCGATGCACGCCTGGCGAGGACGGCTGGCCGATGAAGAAATGCAGGATGTGTTGGCCTACATTCGCCTGCTCTCACAATCCAGCCCGTGACATCCGGTTCGGCGCCGAGGACGACACCATCGACCATGAACCTCCTGGTTGAAACACTGGACCCCCACGACGCGCTGATCCTCATCGACATCCAGAATGACTTTCTTCCCGGCGGTCCCCTCGGTGTCGCCGGCAGTGCAACCCTTCTCCCGGTGTGGGCGGAATATCTCCACCGCTTTGTGGCGCGGAGACTCTCCGTTTTTTTCACGCGCGATTGGCATCCTCAGGACCACTGCTCTTTCCAACAACAAGGCGGCCCTTGGCCGCCTCACTGTCTGGCTGGGTCGCATGGCGCGCTGCCTCCCGACCACTTTCCAATTCCAGCGTCAGCCGTAATCATTTACAAAGGCATCGATCCGGACCACGACGCCTACTCCGGCTTTCAAGGAACGGCCCTCCACCGCCACCTTCAAGCCCTTGATGTCCGACGGCTCTTCATCGGCGGGCTGGCGACCGACTATTGCGTGCTGAACACCGTCAAGGATGCCCTCTCCCTCGGCTATGCCGTCCGTTTGCTGACGGACGCGATCAAGGCGGTCGACGTCCGGCCCGATGACGGCAAACGGGCCGAGCACGAGATGATCCGCCTGGGCGCTGTCCCAATCCGATTGGAGGATTTGGCCCGATGAACCCATCCCGAAGCGCCCTGCTCACCGACCTCTATGAACTCACCATGGCCCAGACGTACCTGGAACAGGACATGACCGAACCGGCCGTGTTTGAGTTGTTCGTCCGCAAACTGTCGCCCCATCGCAATTTCCTGATCGCCGCCGGCCTTGAACAGGTGTTGGACTTTCTCACCGGTTTGCGCGTCACGCAAGAAGAATTGGCGTGGCTTGAGGAGACCAGGTTGTTCAAGCCCCGCCTGCTGCACTTTTTGGAAACCCTGCGGTTCACCGGCGACGTGGCGGCCATGCCGGAGGGGACGCCGTTTTTCCCACACGAGCCGATTCTCCGCGTGGTGGCACCCCTGCCGATCGCGCAACTTGTCGAAAGCCGTGTCATGAATCTGCTGCACGTTCAGACCATGATCGCTTCCAAGGCGGCTCGGTCGGTCCTGGTGGCCAGGGGGAAACCCTTGATCGATTTCGGGCTGAGGCGGGCGCACGGCGCGGAGGCGGGGCTCCTCGCAGCGCGGGCCAGTTATTTGGCTGGTTTTGCCGGCAGCGCCACCGTGTTGGCCGGCATGGCCTATGACATTCCCATCTATGGCACGATGGCCCATTCGTTCGTCCAGGCCCATCGCGACGAACGGCAGGCCTTCGAGCACTTCGCCCAAGCGCAGCCGGACAACGCGATCTTTTTGATCGACACGTACGATACGGAGGCGGCCGCGCGACTCGTCGTCTCGATGGCCCCTTCGCTTAAGGCCAAGGGCATCACGGTCAAGGGTGTGCGATTAGACAGCGGCGATCTGGCCGCCCATGCACGGGCGGTTCGCCGAATTCTGGACGAGGGAGAGTTGTCTCACGCTCAGATTCTCGCAAGCGGCAATCTCGATGAATATCGGGTGCAATCACTGGTTGAAAGCGGGGCCCCGATCGACAGCTTCGCCGTCGGCACGGCCATGACCACGTCCGCCGATGCCCCGTCGTTGGATTGCGCGTACAAGCTGCAAGAATATGCCGGGCGTCCCTGTCGCAAGCGATCGGAGGGCAAGGCGACATGGCCCGGTCGCAAACAGGTCTATCGTTCGCATACGGATGACGGCCTGCTCGACTACGACGTCGTCACCACACTGGAGGACATTCAAACGGGACTTCCTCTTCTCCAAGATGTGATGAAAGGCGGGAAACGTCTCGCCCCCTCCCCCAGCTTGCATGAGGTGCGCCGGTACGCCATGGACCGACTGGCCCAGCTTCCTCCTCCGTTACGCAACCTGGAGACGGCCCCACCCCATCCTGTTCGCATTGCCCCCGCATTACAAGCTCTGGCCCGGACAGTGGACCAGGGTCTCGCCCACCAACAAGAAAGTCCTTGAAGGAGCAAGCCATGACTGCTGTGCCTGAACATCACGTCTCAATCGCGAAAGGGTCGGTCGTCTTGGAGGGGGTGCTCGGCCTGCCGGCCGGCTCGGAGGGAGCGGTCATCTTCGCACATGGCAGCGGCAGCGGCCGATTCAGTCCGCGCAACAACTTCGTGGCCCACCATCTTCAGCACCAGGGGCTCGCCACCCTGCTCCTTGATCTGCTCACGGAAGAGGAAGCGAACGACCGGAGCAAGGTCTTCGACATTGACCTTTTAGCGGATCGGCTTCTATTGGCCAAGGCATGGCTCGAATCGGACCAACGAACGAGGCATCTCCGGATCGGCTACTTCGGCGCCAGCACCGGCGCCGGCGCGGCACTGCAAGCCGCCGCGCGACAGCCGTCGAACATTCACGCCGTCGTCTCAAGAGGCGGACGGCCGGACCTGGCCGAACCCTATCTCCCTCGCGTGACGGCCCCCACGCTCCTGATCGTCGGCGGTTATGATTTCCCCGTCATTGAACTGAACAGGGCTGCCTATGATGCGCTGACCTGCGAGAAGAAGCTGGTCATCATTCCCGGCGCCACTCATCTATTCGAGGAGCCGGGCACGTTAGAGCAGGTGGCGGAACAGGCAGGGAGTTGGTTTTTCCGGCACCTCCACTCATCCTCCCAGTGACAAGAGTGACATCTTAGGGGGGCGTGATATCCGGGAGGATCACCTCCGCTCACATCGTTCAATCAACAGCTCTCTCAACTGCTCATAGACATCCCGTCGGGGGCCGATGAAGACAATATCGAGACAGCCTTCTTCATCATGAATCCGATAGATGATCCGATACGTCCGGACCCGATAAGACCGAAGACCCGCCAGCTCATACTGAAGCACATGACCGGCAAGAGGATTCGCCACAAGATCTTTGACGCCTTGCTTGATCTCCCCCTTGACTTGAGGATGGAGCTTCCGAATTCGTTCGGCCGCTTCCCTGGTATAGCGTGCTCGATATCCTTTCACAACGTTTCTCAGCCAAAGACCGCCTCATGGGAGACCCACTGTTCTTTCTCCGCCTGTTTCAAAGCTCGACGAAGTCCTCGCATCGTCTTCTGATCGCTGAGAATCTCGATCGTCTCCATCAGTCCCTCGAACTGATCCATACTCAGCAGGACTGCCGAGGGAACACCGTCGCGCGTGATCGCCACAACCTCCTGTTTGTGTTTCATACGTCGGATCAAATCCAACAGCTTATCTTTGGCCTCACTCACCGAAACAAACTCGTCGACTTGTGGCATACATACCCCTCTCTAGCTGTTTTAATGGCCATTATACTGGCTTGCTTTGATGCCGACAAGCACGTGGAAACTGCGAAGCCACAAACGTCGTCCGGCAGATGATGGAGCAGATCGATTGTAGGAGATGAACCTATCAACCCTTCGCCAACCTACGGGAAGAATCCATTCATCTTTTCCGGCACAACCCACCTATTCGAGGAGCCGGGCACATTGGAACAGGTGGCGGAACAGGCAGGGAGTTGGTTTTTCCGGCACCTAACAAAAGAGGGGACGTCTCGCTGAAGTCAGTATGACACGCCGTTATCGCTCTATTGACACCGATCGTTTCCGGACAAGCTCAGCAATCCTGCCAGCCGCTTCGTCGGCCGTCAGTTTAGTGGTGTCGATCGTCACATCGGGATGGAGGGGAGCCTCATAGGGATCTTGGAGTCCTGGTACGGTCAGTGATTCGCCCCGCTGGCCACGCTGATAAGTCCCCTTATAGTCCCGCTTCATACACAGGTCCAAGGGACAGACGACCGCCACTTCAATGAAGTGCGGGATCAGGCTCCTGGCAAAGTCGCGGTAAGCCCGCCGGTTGGCCGTGGCATCAAAGATCACCGTCACCCCGTGCGCGACCAGTCTGCTACCCAGGAAAGCCAAGGCTCGATAAAAGAGATCTCGCTCTTCGCGGGAGTAGGTGGGCGCCGGAGTCAAGATCCGCCTTACGGCGTCGGACTCCAGGACCTCGACAATGTGGCCAACCGCTTCGAGCTTCGGCCTCAGCGCTGCTGCAATCGTGCTCTTGCCTGACGCAGGCAAACCGGTGAGCCAGACCGCGCACGCTCTGGAAGATCCCTGTGCCGCCATCGGTCAATGATCAATGATTCATATGCCCCGGAACCACTCGCTGAAACAATCGCTCGGTACAGTCTGTCCCGCGAACATTCCCATCACGGCTGATGCTTATACATGACGACCGAAGTCATCCTCTAAAGACCGCAGTATTCGTTGACTCGATCCGGCTCAAAACGCGGCAACTCAAGCACCTGCTGTATAAACTGAAAGAAGCTCCGCCTCACCTCCATCGACAGATCCGGATACCACACGGGGCTGGCCACCACCAGGCCGCGAAAGGCATAGAACGGCGCGGCGGTTTCGGCCACTTCTCGATCACCGCTGGTCTCGATGTAGGTATCCCAGAACAGCCGAAACAACACCTCGAACGGTCCTTTGAGTTTGCCCCATCGGATCAGTGAACTCAGCAGGTAGTTGATCGTCATAGCCGTCACATCGTCGGCCGGCTCACCCCATTCACCGCGCGATCGGTCCAACACGGAAAAATCCGTTCCGCTCCTGAACAGAACGTTATAGGGATGAAAATCGCCGTGGACCTGAGAGAGCCGATGGGCCTTCTCGCGCAACCGCCAGCGCCAGCGGTTGCAGGCATCTTCGATCGTGCGCAGCAGATCGCCCGTGATGAATCCGCACCGTTTGGGGTAACTGTCCGTCAGCCCCATGATACACTCGCCATGGCCGATCAATTCCCGGAGACGGCGTTTGTAGAGGTCTTCGTCACGCCGTTTGGTCTTGTGGATCTCGGCGAGATAGTGGGCCAGCGCGGCGGTCCTTCGCCGATCCAACGGCCGCAGGGTTCCGCCTTTCGCCAGCCGCTCGAGATCCAAATGGTAACTCGATCCGTCCACCCATTCGTTCAGTACAAAGAACTCACGGGCCTCCGCGACGGAGAAAAGGCGCTGTTTCCGATCAAATGCTCCGACGTCGAGCGCCTTCACATGCCGAGGGAGTCGGCCATACGAATCGTAATCCCACAACATCGCTTGAGCGCGGTCGGCCATGTGCTCGTGGCCGAACGGACCGGGCTTCATCGTTTCGAGCACGGCGGACTGCACGCGCCCCCCGAGGCGAAAGGTCAATTTAACCGGCGTACCGTAGCCGTATCGCTTCTGGACACCCTTGCCACTGGCCTTGCCGATCACGTCATACGCCAGCAACTCGGCATCGGAGCCGAACCGACGTTGAAGGTACCGTTGCAACTGGACCTTGCTGAGTGCCGACATAGTTCACCCTCTCTCACCCTTTCGCAAGCGCCGTTCCTCCGGAAATCCCGGAACTTGGAAACCGATCACCGACTATCAGCTCCATACTTGATCTCCTGTTCCAACCTGCCAGACAGGTCGGCGCCGAGTATGACACGTTCGCCTGTCCTCCACAGCCTCTTTTTTCACCTCGCAGCTTCCAAATCTTTTCCAATCCTTCTTTTTCCAGCCCTTCTTTGTCCTGCCTTGCGACCCTTTCAACATTTGTCGCGTTCGGCCACATCCATCGAATAGTCACTGTGGTGAAAAGCGTCAGATTGACCGTTTCGCTGTCCTTTCAGGAACCGAACCTGTCAAGCACCCGAAACACTGCCCGTTATTTCCTCAACTCACAATGAAGGAAACATCATGTCATCGGCACATCGTTTGCTCGTTGTTCTGGGTGGAGAAACGGACGTCTCACATTGATGAGGGAGGGACCATGCAATTGGAAATCGAAAGCCGCAATGTGGCGATGACTCCTCGCTGGAAAACCGAGATCGAAGCCCGCATGCAAGACTTGCAACGGGGACACGACGATCTGATTCACGGCCGGGTGACATTGACCAAAAATCGACACCACAAGAAACTGGCCAATGTGGCCGAGGCGCTCGTGGTGGTGTCCCTGCCCGGTCGTCATACCATCACCTCTCGCAAGGAGGAAAAGACGTTTGAAGAGGCGATCCGAAGCGCCTTCGCCGCCGTCGAGACGGAATTACGAAAGTACCGGGAGAAACGGGCCCGCAAAGAGGTGCGGCTGCCGCCGCTTCCTCCCTATCACGGCGTGATCTGCAAGCTCTTTCCGAAAGAACGGTACGGCTTCATCCTGAAGGACGGAGGCGGAGAGGTCTATTTTCACGCCAACGCGCTGCAAAACCTCGCCTTTGACGAAGTGGAGGATGGGATGGAAGTCCTGTTCAACCTGGAAGAGGGTGACAAGGGGCCACAGGCCACGGTGGTCACGACTCCGGACCCCGTTGCATCAAAAGCTCTTTCATGACACCTTCATGACAATGGACAAATACAAACTTCCCGTCTCGATGCTGGCCTCCCTCGTAGATCCGACCCAATTGGGCTTTGAGCACACGGGCGAGTTGGAGCCGCTCGCCGACATCATCGGCCAAGACCGAGCGGTCGAAGCCCTGGAATTCGGCTTGAGCATGAAAAGCGCGGGGTTCAATCTGTACGTCTCCGGTCCCGTCGGAACGGGAAAAGGCACGCTCGTTCGGCAGATGGCGAAACGGTTGGCGCAAACGTCCCCCGCTCCATCCGATTGGTGCTACGTCAACAATTTCCAGGACCCTTCCCGCCCCGTCTGTCTCGCGCTTCCGGCCGGTCAAGGAGCGTCGTTTAAGCGGGCCATGGGAGACTTCATCGAAGGGTTGCGGCGCGAGATTCCCTTGGCCTTCGAGAGCAAGAAATATCTCGATGCCAAGGCTCGCCTGCAGGAAGACTTCGATTCCAAAAAGAAAGCGCTCTTTCAGGAATTGACCGAGCTCAGCCGGAGCCGTGGATTCGGCTTTGAGGAAACGCCCGTCGGATTTGGGATCGTCCCCCTCAAAACCGGCCGCCCCATGACGGAGGCCGACCTTGAGTCATTGACCGAGGAAGAACGGCGCGACCTCGACGAGCGCCGCAAAATCCTTGAGGGGGAGATCCGCGATTTTCACGTGCGCGTCCATGGTCTGGACAGAGAAGCCGAACACCAGCTCCGCCACCTCGACCGTCAAGTGGTGACGAACGTCTTGGAAGGCCGCTACGACACGCTGCGTCGAGCCTACCAGGATCGGCCGGCGGTGTCCGCCTATCTGGAGCGGGTGCGGCACGACATCATTCACCATTACAAGGACTTCCTCGCCCACGAAAAGCCGCCCTTTCCAATCCCGGGGTTCGAATTCCGCCGGCCCGATCTGACGCGCTATCTCGTCAACGTGATCGTGGAGCATGACCCCCACGGCGGCGCGCCCGTGGTCGACGAATCCCATCCGACCTACTCGAACCTCATCGGAAAAATCGAGCGGCGGGCGCAAATGGGCGTCATGTACACGGACTTCACCGAGATTCGGGCCGGCGCCGTCCTGTTCGCCAACGGCGGCTATTTGATCGTCAATGCGCTGGACCTGCTTCGCCAACCCTTCTCATGGGACGCATTGAAGCGGGTGATTAAAACGGGGGAAGTGAAAATCGAAGACCCTGGAGAATTTTACGGCTTCTCGGCGGTGGGATTAAAACCTGAGCCCATCCCCGTCAACGTGAAAGTCATCCTGGTTGGCCCGCCCATCCTTTACTCGCTCCTGCAAACCTATGAGGAAGGCTTCGGCAAACTCTTCAAGGTCAAGGCGGACTTCGACACCGACGTCTCACGCGACGATCGGGAAGATCGGCTCTATGCCCGCTTCATCTCCAAACTGTGCCGGGAGGAAGGACTGCCCCATTTCGGCGCCGATGCTGTGGCCGAAGTGATCCGGCAGGGCATGCGGCTCGCCGAACGAAGGGATCGGCTGTCGCTTCGGTTCAGCTTAGTGAGCGATCTCGTCCGCGAAGCCGGCTATTGGGCCGGGAAAGAGGGACGTCCGTTGGTCACGCAAGCGGACGTCGAGGCCGCCGTCGCCCACAAACGATACCGTTCCAACCTGGCCGAGCAATGGATCCAGGATGAAATCAAGGAGGGCACCTTGATGGTCGATCTGGACGGCGAGGTCGTGGGACAGGTCAATGGTCTGTCTGTTCATCAGCTCGGGGATTACTCGTTTGGACGCCCCACCCGCATCACGGCTCGAACCTACGTGGGAACCAAGGGCGTGATCGACATCCAACGGGAGGCCGAACTGGCCGGGACGATCCACAGCAAGGGAGTACTGACCTTGGCCGGCTATCTGGCGGGAAAATTCGCCGGCTCTCATCCGCTCGCCATGACCGCCTCGTTGACATTCGAGCAGACCTATTCCGAGGTGGAAGGAGACAGTGCGGCCGTAGCCGAATTGGTCGCGATCCTCTCCAGCCTGGCCGACCTGCCGGTTCGCCAGTGGCTGGCCGTCACCGGCTCCGTCAATCAGTTGGGAGAAGTGCAGCCCATCGGCGGGGTGAACGAGAAGATCGAGGGATTTTTCGAATCTTGTCAACGCCGAGGCCTCACAGGTAAACAGGGCGTGATCATCCCGGCCCGCAACACCAAGCACCTGGCCCTTCGCCGCGATGTCGTGGAGGCCGCCGAAGCGGGCCGCTTTGCCGTTTACGCGGTTAATACGATCGACGAGGCGGTGGAGCTGCTCACCGGGATTCCGGCCGGCGAACGGGGCCTCGACGGACTCTATCCACCAGACACCGTCTTTGGTCGCGCCGCTCGGCGCCTCGAAGAAATGGCGAACGCCGTCGCCCGGTGGACGGAAGGGCAAGAAGAGAGCGGAGACTCTCTTATCACGGAGCCGTAACCGATCGAACCCCATCATGAGGCCGTTTTCACTCCGCCAGAGTCTCGACAGCCCCCTCATCCCGTGATCGGAGATCAGCCCGCACGGCAAGTCGATCTCGTCGCCGACTTCTCTTCGCTCATGAATTCTCGGACCGCCTTCCGGCGGTTGAGCAGACGGGAAAGCGTCCAGTATCATGGTGGCGAAATCGCGGTGGAGCGTGGCCCACCTTGCGCATCACGCGCAAGGTGAGTCAAGAGAAGACGGTCCGAAACGTGACGAAGTCCACAAAATGGATATGGAGAAGTCTCATCGGGTTCGCCGTCTTCGGCGGCCTCACCTATCTCTATTACACCGAAGTGAAACCGGTCGTGATTTTCGGGCTCCGGTCCGACTATGCCCACGCCATTCCTTATCAAGAGGTTCCCCAAGGCTTGACCGGTTTGAAGGCCGAATCGTGCGGGGTCTGCCATCCCGACATCTACAATGAATGGAAAACCAGCATCCATGCCCAGGCCTATGACGATCCGTTCTTCCAAGCCTATTGGACCAAGGACAAACGGATTTGGGTCTGTTTAAACTGCCACACTCCCCTTGAAAATCAACAACCGACCTTGATCAAGGCCATCCCGCGCGAGCGAGTGGAACGGGCCGTGCAGGAACCGAATCCGCGCTACGATCCCGACTATCAGCGAGAAGGGGTGACCTGCGCGGCCTGCCATGTCCGTGACGGGGTCATCCTAGGACCTTACGAAGACGCCAAGGCCCCTCATCCGACGAAGTACGATCCCATGTTCCGCACCACGCAGCTCTGCCAACGTTGCCATAGTGTCGTGGGAGGACCGGCGCAGTTTTATAATGGCGGGCCTTGCGGCACCTATACCGAGTTCGAGGACGGGTATTGGAGCAAGGAGCGAGGCTATATCTGCCAGACCTGCCACATGCCGAAAATCGAGCGGCCGGTCGCCGTGGGAGGCCCCGTGCGAACGGGGCGGCGGCACCTTTGGCGCGGGGGGCACGACCCAGAGATGCTCAAACGGGCCATCGACGTGAAGCTCGCAGCGGAACCGGCCGAACCCAAACCGGGTGATCGAGTCCGTGTGACCTTGACCCTCACCAATGCCGGGGCCGGACACAAACTGCCGACCGGCGATCCCGATCGTCACTTTACGGTCGAGTTCGCGGTGCGCGATCGGGACGGGAGGGTCTTGAAAGATCAGTCCGACACGATGGGACGATGGATTCTCTGGCAGCCGGCCATCGTCGAACTGTACGACAACCGACTCATGCCCTTGGCTAGCCGTGCGTACACGTTCGACTATCGATGGCCCCGGGAGGGCGAGAACCAGACCCTATCCATCACGGTGCGCTACCACATTTTGACGGAGCGGCAACATCAAATGTTGATCGACAAGTACGGTCTCACGGCGCCGGCCCCCTATCACTTCACCCTGTATGCGCAAGAAGTGCCTCTGACCGGCAATCTCAGGGTCTCCCTGGCCGCCTTGGCCCGGGCAACTCACCCTGCCTGCTCCGGACCTAAACAAGGTTGACGTGATCACCATCTCAGGATCAACGATCGGCCGTTCCTTTGCCGGCCCCTTCACTCCATGGTCAGCACCACGCGAAACCTGGCCTTTCCGCTCAGCATCCGGTCGTAGGCCGCCGGAGCCTGTTCCAGCGGAAACGACTCGACGATCGGACGGATGCCGGTCAACGCGCAAAAATTCAGCGCGTCCTCCGAATCACGGGCGCTGCCCGACGGCCATCCTTGAATCGTCCGACGACCGCTGATCAGTTGGATCGGCGTCATGGTCATGGGATCGGCCGATGCGCCGAGGACGATCAACTTGCCGCCGACCGCCAAGCCGTCGATCATCTCCGACATCGCTTTGCCGCTTGGAGCCGTCGCCAGAATCACGGCGGCGCCGCCGAGATTCGCCAGTTCCTCGGCCGGATCGGTCGTTTCGGCATCCACGTAGCGTTCGGCCCCCAGCTTCACGGCGAGTTCGGCTTTGTCCGTCCCCCGTCCGATGGCCACCGTGTGAAAGCCCATCTTGTCGGCAAACTGCACGCCAAGATGCCCCAGGCCCCCCACTCCTTGGATGGCGACCAAATCGCCCGCCTTGGCCCCGCTGTGGCGCAAACTGTTGAACGTGGTGATCCCGGCGCAGAGAATCGGCGCGGCTTCCGTGGGAGTGAGCGCATCCGGGATTGCAGCCAACGCCTCGGTGCGCGCGATCACATACTCGGCATACCCTCCATCTTCATGAAAGCCGGTCACAATGAAGTTCTTGCAGCCGAGAAAATCCCCTCGACGGCAGGGTGTGCAATGGCCGCAATGTCCTCCGTGCCACCCGACGCCGACACGTTGGCCCTTTTCCCAAGCCACCACTCCGGCGCCCACCGCGTCGATCACGCCGGCCACCTCATGACCCGTGACACGCGGATAGTGCAGCCCCGGCCAATAGCCTTCTTTGACGAACAGGTCGCTATGGCACACCCCGCAGGCTTGCACTTTGACGCGGACGGTGTTGGGCCTGGGCTCCGGCACCGGACGCCGCACGATTTCGAACGGACCTCCAGGCTCGGCGATCTGCACGGCCGTCATTTGTGTCATCGGCGCCTCCTTGTCTACGTCTACCGACCGGTCTGTTGCCGGAAGCTTCGCCGTGGCTCCGTGGCAGCGATCATCTTCTCCGACGCATCCATCCCCGTCTCTTACCTTGTCCCGCCCCTCGCTTCATGATCACATGATTCAGAAGGGACATGGATTTCCCCTTCCCGGTACATTGAGATTCTTTGGATCGGCGACTGAATCCGCGATTCAGGAGCGGCAGACTGACACACGTCGAAATGGATGCCGGTGGAGAAAAGAGAACTGGCCGACAAGAACCATTCTCGTCTTGTTTCGGCCGTCAGTGACGCAATGATTGATCGCGCTCGCAGGTGAGCTCCGCCAACATCCGTTGCCCCTCCGTGGCATCGGAGGGAATGCGCGCCAGGCAAGCTTCCAACGAATCACCAACTGTTCCCGCCGAGGCCCGGTCGCCGCTTTTGGCAACGGCCGTCCCGACGATGCCCTGCCGGAGTTCTTCGCTCTCTCGGCAGTTCTGTTCGGCAACCAGCCTGGCCCCCTCGCTGGAATCGGCCGGGATTCGAGCTAAACACCCCTCCAGGGTATCCGACAACGCTTTGGGCCTCATTTCGGGAGCCGCGTCGGCGGTTGCCGGAGCCGATGGACCGCCTGATGTCTGCTGCATCGCCGACCGTTCAAGCACACAGCCGGCTCCTGCTCCGACGAGACACGCGAGGCCGATGAATCCGATTCCTCTCAGCATCCTGTTCTTCATAGGGATATTCCTTTCCTTCCTGCTCCGGAAGCGCAACGATGAGCACGCATCTTGATGGCGCCCCTATATAGCGAAGTCTCCGTCATCGCGCAAGCGACATTATCAGGAAGAGGCTTCATAGACCTGGGAAGCCGAGTTCTCCGGATTCCATGGAGATGGTGTATAGTGAGGAAACGCCTTGGGTTGGATTAGAGGCAGAGCATCGCACATCACAGAGAGTAGAAAAGCGTGGCGCGGTTGCACCTTGGAAATTCCCTTCGTTCCCTGGCTCCCGGCGAATCCGATCCCGACGGGATCTCCATCGACGAACTGACCGTTTCGACCAAATTGCAATCCTGGGAAAATGCACAGCTTCCGGTCAAATGGAGGTTTTCGGCCCGTCTGCCGTTTTTTTTGGTTTTCCTGTTCATTCTTACCGTCATATTCGTTCCTTGGACACAGACGGTGACCGTCACCGGCCAAATCTCGGCCTATACCCCCTACGAACGCCCTCAGGAAATCGAGGCCCAGATCACCGGGCGACTCAAAAAATGGCACGTGTTCGAAGGGGACCAGGTCAAGCAGGGCGACCTGATTCTTGAGTTGGACGACACCGACCCCAACTTCATGTCGCCGGACCTCTTGACGTTTCTGGAACAGCGGAAACAGGCGCTGGAAAAGACGAAAATGGCGGCCTTGGCGCGGGTCGCTCAACTCGACAAACGGATCGGAGAGATGCGGAACCTGCTGAACGCGGCCGTCCCCTCGGCTGAAGCGCGGGTGACCGAAGCGGAAAGCAAGGTACGGGAGGCACGACAGAGGGTCGAAGCCGCCAAGATCGCCGCCATGACGGCGAACTTGAACTTGGAGCGGCACAAGCAACTGGCGAAGAGAGGGTTGGTATCCGAGCGGGAGGTGGAACTGGCCATCCAGACCGATATCGCCGGTCGAGCCGACCTGGAAGGGGCCCAGGCGAACCTTCAGGCCGCGGAGCAGGCCATGAAATCGCTCGGCTTCGGCCGCGACCAAGTCAGCGCCGAAATGTTGCAGCGGCTGCTCGACGCGGAGGCGGCTCGCGACGCGTCGGTGCTGGAAGCGGCCAGGGTGGAGGACCAGCTTGCCGACGTCCTCTTGCGGCTTTCGAACGCCGAGCAGCGTCGCTACGCCGGCAAAATCACGGCGCCGGCCGACGGGACCGTCGTCAAGATGGCCAAGGTCGGCGTGGGAGAAACCGTCCGGCAGGGCGATACCCTGATCCTCATTGCTCCCACCAGTTTTGACAGGGCCGTCGAGATGACCGCGGACGGGTTGGACGCGCCGTTGTTGAGCGTGGGCCGCAAGGTCAAGCTCCTCTTTTATGGAATCCCCGCCATTCCCCTGCCGGCCTGGCCTGAATTGATGGCCGGCACCTACGACGGCGTCATCAAGGTGGTCGATCAAGTCGACGACGGCAGGGGCAACTACCGGTTTTGGGTCGTTCCCGATCCCGACGATCGCCCTTGGCCCGACCAATCACACATCCGGCAGGGAACGAAAGTGATGGGCTGGGTGATCTTGAACCGCGTTCCCCTGTGGTATGAACTCTGGCGCCGGTTCAATCTCTTCCCCCCCGATTACGAGGAGCGAGCGCACACGTTGCTCGACACGTTGTTGCCCAAAGCGTGGAAAGCCACGAAATAACGTTCTTCCGCGTCTGAACCGCCCACGCCGCCTTTCTTCAAGACATCAACAGCCCCGGGCCGGTCGCCTCGCCGAGCGAGATACAGCGATCGACGTAGGGAGTCAGGTCGGGATCGCTCGAGACAAAAATGACGGTCCAAGGCTCATCCTTGGAGCAGAGTCGTTGGATGATGGTATCCCGCACCGAGGGCTGCATGTCGTGAAACAACCCGTCGAAAACCAGCAATTGCGGTCGTCCGACGATCGCTCGCGCGAGCAGGATGCGCAAGACGTGGGTCGGGGCGGGAATTTCCCCGAGCACGCCGATGCCGGAATCGATGCCTTGAGGAAACGTCGCCACCTCCTCCTGAAGCTTGGTCAACCACAGCGCCCACCGGATATCCTCATAGGAAATGTAGGGTCGTCGCCAGACGATATTGTCCGCGATCGTTCCATCGATCAGCGAGAGCTGCGAATCGATCATGAAGCCGCGGCACCGGTTGATGACGCTTGGATCCAGATGCCTGAGATCCACGTCGTTATAGGAAACGATCCCGCCGGTCGGCATGGTCAATCCGGCCAACATCTTCGCGAGAGACATCCGCGCCGTCGTCGTCCCGACGTAGATGGCGATCTTCTCGCCCGGAGCGACGTTCAGATCGACGTTCCTCAACACCGGTGATTCCCCCGAACTCAGACTCACACCCTGACACGACACGCGAATGCCGTGGATTTTGGAGTCGGGCAGCGTCACCGGCATCGTGGAGGTCTGCAGGCGCCGATCACCGGGGAGAGAGAAGAACGTATCCAGCTCGACCAAGGCCGTGAAAAAGAAATACACCTGCCCCATGCTCTTGACGACCGCGTCGAAGTTGACCAGCAGGCCGGCGACCACGACCTCCACCGCCACCAATTGGCCGATAGTCAATTGGTCGATGGTCAAGAGCCACCCGGCCAACGCCAGGGCGCCGCCGTGCGCGACCGCCTGGCCGCCCACCGAAGCCAGAAATTGGCGCAGCAGCACGGCGAACCGAGACCGGCGGCACTCGATGTAGCGCGTCGCGATCTCGTCGGTTTTCTGAATCACCAAAGCGTCGCTGTCCGTCGCCTTGACGTGAAGCAGGTTCTGGGAAAGCTGCTGAATCCAGTGCAACATGTCATACTTGGCGTGAGACATGTCGACGGTCGTCCGCAACCCTCCCCGCGAGAGACCGAAAAAAATGACGGAGGAGCCGAGCAGCAGGACGCCGTTAAAGAGCAGAAAGTAGGGATGATAGAACACCAAAATCATCATGCCGATCGTGCCGCCGATGACCACGTGGACCAAGTCCACCAACAACGTCGCCAAGGCGCGTTGCATGAAGACCGTTTCCACGAAATAGTTCGAAAGCCTGGGGTGAAACTCTTGGACGCGAACATGCGAGAGCTTCCGAGCCATCGCAAACGCCGTCCTGACGAACAGTCGGCGCTGCAAGACTTCGACGGCGTAATATTGCAACGTCCGAAAGGCTCCGACGGCGATCAAGACGACGACCATGATGACGGCCAGCGTGGCGATCATCACCGGTTGGATCGCGAAGGAAAAGGTATTGACCAATTCCTGAACCGTCAGAGGCACGATGAGCGAAAACAGGCCGATCACCAGCGAATAGGAGACCACCAGGGTCAGAATTCTTCGTTCGTGCCGAAGAAAGCGGCCGAACAGGCCCAGGACATGAAAGAGGCTCGGCTGCGCGTCGCCAGGCGCGCCATGCGATTGTCCCATGTGTCGGATTCTCCCGGTAATCACCTCTGTTCGGACATGATCGACGCGCCTGCCGGCTCATGACGAGCGGATTCGCTCCCGTCTTCCGCTTGCGGAAACCCTATCATGCTTCCGCCGGCGAGTCATCCGCCGACGTCACTCCGCCGGTATCTTGGCCCAGGCTCCGATCGCCCATTGGTACAAGGCTAGGGCCTTGTGGAATTCGGCCTTGGCCAGAATGACTTGTTTTTTCGCGTCGACGGTGTTGCGCTCTCGAAGATTGACGAACAACACCGTGCTGGCGCCGAGACTGAAGCGGTACCGCTCCCCTTCTTCGACGATTTCGACCAAACGAAGGGCCTGCGAGGCCTCCTCGATGCGCTCCTTGGCTCGCTCGATGGCCGAGAGGGCGTTGTCGACGTCGACCGCCACTTGATTCTCTCGAAACGCCTTGGCCATCACCAGCCGCTCCGCCTGCCCCTGCGCCTGCAACACCTCGCCTCTGCCGCGCCGCTGGAAAATCGGAAACCGCAGTTCGACTCCGAATCGATATCCCAACCCCAGCACGAATTTTTCGGGCGCGCGGGCCGGCGCCGCCTCCAGGTCCAGATTGGGCAACAGGTTGTTCTTGGCCAGCGCCAGATCGATGTGATTGATCTTCGCTTCCACTTCAAGCTCTTTCACTTCCGGCCGTTCTTTCGCCGCCTCGAGCTTGTGCGACAGCGCGTCTTCGGAAGTCGGAACCCGCCCCACCACCGGGAATTCCGGCGCACGATCAAGGGGTGGAGTGGACGGAGCACCATTGTCCCATAAAAACATGGACAGCCTGAACTGTTCTTGCTCAAGACGCCGACGGGCCGCGATGGCGATCTCGCGGCGGCGGTGCACTTCCTGCCCAGCCTCCACGACGTCGATCGGGGCGATTGCGCCGGCTTTCGCCCGTTCTTCCATCTGTTGATAGCGCTCTTCCGCCACGGTCAACGCTTGTTGTTCGACCTCCAGCATCTTGACGGCCGCCACCCACTCCCAGAATTGATGAGCGGCCGCCAAGAAGAGATCCTGACGGGTCTGCGCGATCTTGATTTCCGCGAGGGGCGCCGCAAGCTCCGACCGTTGCAGTTCGGCTCGTTCGGGGTTCACCAACAGACCCCGGAGCAAGGGAAGAAATCCTCCTAAAATGAGCTGCTGATTCTCACCGAACGCCAAGTCGGGAATCCGCGCCTCGCCGATCGCTCGGCGATATCCGGCGCTGCCCCGAAATCCCCATGGATGGCGGGCTTCAAACAAGGTGTCGTTGTACCCGACGGTTTGCGTCCCCTTTTCCGGATTACTGCTCGAAATGAACCGCTCAAGTTCCATGTCATTGACGAGAACCGGGTCAAACGCGCCCAGCGCTTTGATGATCTTGCCTCGCGCGATCGTTTTCTCGGCCCCCGCTCCTCTGAGGAGCGGATGAGATCGATCGATCCAGGAATGAACTTCTTCCAGGGTGAACGGAACGGAAAGAAGCGACTTTCCGACCGGTCGCTCGTCTGCCTGCCCCGCAAACGCGATCGCCGACAAGGCAAGCCACCATCCGAAAACAAGCATCAGCAGTTGCATCGCGAATCTCCTTTCGTTCGGGCGGATTCCGTCCGGGCTTTTGCTATAGGACAGCTTTTCAAACAGCCCGGTCACGCCGGCGCCCAGAGCAGGTGACGTCGGACGGCGCGAGGATGCGCGTCCTGACACGAATGTCATCGAATCAGCCGGCGGAGTCGACCGGTGTTTCTTTCACAATCGACGGCATGCCGCCGTGAGGCGAACGTAGCACATGACGGACTCGGACTCTACCGCCCGCGGCGGGTTCAATCGAACATGGAGCCGTCGGAAGCAAAGGCGCCGTCAGACGGCATCCGGCTGCAGGAAGACGGTGTCGGGCAATCGGCAGGAGGGGAGTAAGAGGCGTCAACGCTTCGGCGGCCGACCGACGATGTGCACGCGAGGTCCTTGGGAAAGCAGGATCAGCCGGTCATCCTGCGCGTCGCCCCCCAACACCCATTCGAAGAGCCGTTTGGCATCGGTTAATTCCGGATGGCGTGGAACACCGTACTGTTCCTTCTGCATCGGCTCATCATAGAGGCCGATGCACCCGTGCGAGGCGGGATAACCTGGCACATCCCGCCCGTGCATCCAGTACGACACACCGGCGCGATTGGTATAAAACCGGAGGGCATAGTTCATCGGATAGGGGCGATCGGTTCCTTCGATCGTATAGAGGCTGGACTCATGGCGACGATGAGCGGCGGAAATGCGAAATTCGCCTGTGGGAGTCCGATCGGGATCAGCACGAGCCCCCGACGTGATCGGAAGCGAAAACCGGAGCGCCCCGTATTCGTATGCGCCGAGGAATTGCTCGGACAGATCGATGAGAATGAACTTCGCTTCCCCTTCCGCCGGCGGATACACCGGCGGAAGCGGCTCAAACTCGGCCAGGTCCTCAACCCGCTTCGGCACCTTGATGGACACGCCGGGACCGGCGTGACGCCGATCGACGCGGTTGAACCGAACGACGTCCACCCACCGTTCGCCGAACAGTCGCTCCAATGATTCGCCGCCGCGCAACGTCCGGCATTCCCAGTCGATCCGCTCGTCGCTCGGATGGAGGACGGCACACAGGCCGAGCAGTTTCTTGAGCATGTCCGCGTAAGACACAACGGGAAGAAGTGCGGCCAGGACAAGAACGATCGCAAGCCATCCGTCTCGGACGATGGAGGCACGGCCCGCCGTCCTCGTGCGAAGATCGGACCTCATGTCCGCTCCCTTTGTGATCCTCCACGCGCGTCTTCTCCCGATTCCGCGTCTCTTGCGAGAGGCGTGTCACGTCGCGCGACCGCCGCTTACGACCAATATTGCGACGCCCTCAAATAGCCGAACAGCAGATCGCGACGAGCCAGGATGCCTACCAGCTTGTTGTTCCGCACGACCGGCACGCGGGTGACGTACCGATCTTGAAACAGATCGGCCACTTGGGCCAACGTCCGGTCCTCGGTCACCGTCAGGGGATTCGTCGACATGATCTCAGCCGCCGTGATCTTCCTCAGATCCCGCCCGTCGATCATCGCCTGCAAGAGATCATACTCGGTCACAATGCCGACGACCGTGCCTTCCTCATCCACGACCGGGAGGCTTCCATAATTGCGATGGGTCATCAGGTGGGCGATCGTCGCCGCGTCGGTGCGCGGCGTACAGCGCGTCACCGCGTCTTGCATCAACTGTCCGACGGTCAAGGTCTTGGGATCACAGGCTTTGAGAAAAAATTCCGTCTGCCGCATCGTCCGTCCTCACTTTCTCGTCTTGGGCTTTCCCGCCGAGGAGCCTGCCACCAGCGACGGGCCTGCCGCCAGATAGACGCGCAGGACGTCGCGGCGCGCAATGATGCCGATCAACCGATTCTTGTCGTCAACGACCGGAACGCGAACCAAATCACTCGCCCGCAACACGTGCACCAGCGTGGCCAGGTTGGTCGCCGCAGGGACGGAGTAGGGATTGCCCGTCATCACCTCTCCCGCCGTCACGGTCCCGAGTTCCTTCCCCTCATCAAGAGCCGCCAGCAGATCATGTTCGCTGACGATTCCGATCAACTTTCTCCGTTGATCGATGACGGGAACCGCCCCAAATCCCTCGATCATCAGCGAGGCGATCACGTCGCCTTTTGTGCGCAGATGCACGGACTGCACTTTTGTCTCCATCACTTGCTCAACGGTCATCGAGGAGAAATCTTGTCGCTTGGCCCCTTGCGCCTTGTTCTTCCGGACCGCCATGGCAGTACCTCCCTCATAGAGATTCTCTGGTTTGCCGATTTTCCCCTCAGCTTTCACCTTCAATCAAAGCCGATGCCCCGAATTGCCACGGCCCGGTTTTCCACCTGATGCAAAACTCCCCAGCACCTCAATTGATTTGGCACGCGAGGTACCCTCAATATCAAAGAAAGAAAAGGGGCTCTTACTTCCTTTTCCGACCGGGCGACCATAGGCATATACAATGCAGATTGAGTGCCTGACGGTACCCGCCATGAACCCCCAACAAAAGGAGCGGCCATGAAAATCCTCTGCGCCGTGGACGGATCGGAGTTTTCGCAATGGGCCATTGATGCGATCGGGGTCTTGGGACGAAGCGCCCTTTCTTCCGTCACAGTGCTGCACGTCATGGACACCCGGCATCTCAAGCCGATCGGGGCCCCCCACATGGCAACCTATCGAGGCGCCAAAGCGGCCTTGGAGAAGTCGGGGGAAGAGATTCTCCGCCGCTCCGTCACTCGACTGGAAACGGCGCTCAGTCAATCACCCCTGCGCCCGCGCACGGCGGTGCGCACCCTGTTGCTCCACGGCTCTCCCGCCTCCACGATCGTCCAGCGAGCCACCCAAGAGCGGATGGATCTCATCGTCCTTGGCACACGCGGTGCGAGCGACATCAAAGGCTTTCTCCTCGGCAGCGTGGCGCGCAAGGTCGCTTCACTGGCCGACTGCGCGGTCCTCGCCGTCAAGCGACCGATCAAGACGGTCGATCGGATTCTTCTGGCAGTGGACGAATCGAAATATTCCCGACGGGCGGCGAAATTTCTCCGCTCCGGCATTCTTCCCGACACCGCGCATATCATCATCTTTACCGCGGCCGTCTCGCCGGTCACCGACCTGGCCGCCGGCCACCTCACCGAGCAGCAGATCAAATCGCTCAATGAACCGGTGTTCGAACGGGCGACGGACCTCGTAGCCAAGATGCGGGAGGACTTCTTGAAAGAAGGGTTCACCGTGACGACGGAAGTGCAATTCAATCACGTGGTTGACGCCATCATCCGGATGGCGACCCTCAACCAGAGCGACATCCTGGTCGTCGGTTCGCGAGGATTATCCGCGCACGAGCGGCTTCAACTGGGAAGCGTCTCCGAAACGGCGCTGAAGTATGCGCCCTGCTCGGTTCTGGTCGTGCGAGGCGTTCGTGCCTGAATCGCTCCACGACGATATCCATCGCCTCCCGGTCGAGGAGGTGCTGACCCGCTTGCAGACGACCGACGCCGGTCTTTCGCCGGAAGAGGCGGGCAGACGACTGAGCGCACACGGGCCGAACATCCTGCTTGAACCGGGCCGAAGCTCCCCGCTTCGGAACCTGAGCCGCCATTTCACCCACTTTCTGGCGTTGCTTTTATGGGTTGCGGCCGGATTGTCGTTCGCGGCGGACCTGATGAACCCCGGCGAAGGCATGGCCACGGTGGGGTGGGCCATCGTCGCCGTCATCGTGATCAACGCCGTTTTCGCGTTCGCTCAAGAATACAAGGCGGAACGGGCCTTCGCGGCGCTCCGCCGCCTGTTGCCGGACAAGGCTTGGGTCATCCGCGGCGGCCAACCGGTCGAAATCGAGCGTCGCGACATCGTCCCCGGCGACCTATTGATCCTAGAAGAAGGCGAACGGGTGCCAGCGGACGCGCGCCTGATCGAAGCGGTGGGGATGCGGGTGGACAATGCCGCCCTGACAGGTGAGGCTCGGCCGAAACGACGGACGGCCGATCCGATCACCGACGGCCATTGGCTCGATCTCCCCAATCTCGTGTTCGCGGGCACGACGATTCTCTCCGGCCATGGGCGAGCCGTCGTGTTCGCCGTCGGCATGCGCTCGGAATTCGGCAAGGTCGCCGCCCTCGCCACCACGACGGAATCCGGCGCCAGTCCGCTTCAACTGGAGATCGCCAAGGTGACGCGGATCATCGCCGCCCTCTCCGTGACCATGGGCGTCCTCTTCTTCTCGATCGGCCTCTGGGCCGGCTTGAGCATCTGGACCAGTTTCGTCTTCGGCATCGGCATCATCGTGGCCAACGTGCCGGAGGGATTGTTGCCGACCGTCACCCTCGCCCTTGCCATGAGCAGCCAACGCATGGCGAAGCGCAACGTGTTGATCAAACATTTGCCCGCCGTTGAAACGCTCGGTTGCACGACCGTCATCTGCACCGACAAGACCGGCACCTTGACCGAAAATCGCATGAAGGTCGATCGTTTCTACGTGGATGGGTGTGTGATTGAGTCGCGGGACGGCTGCTTTGTCGCCCAGGGCCGGTTGATCAGTTCGGCTGAAGCCGCACGCTGGCGCCGGTTCTTTGACGTGCTCCTTCACTGCCAGAACGCGAAACGGACCCGGCGATCCGACGGACGATGGACGGCCACCGGCGATCCAACGGAAGTAGCGCTTCTGGAATTCGTTAGCGACCATGGCCTGGCCCATCGCCCGTCTTTGCGCCGCATGGGAGAGCTTCCTTTCGACGCCGACCGCAAACGAATGAGCACGCTTCATTGGTCCGAAGGACGGCTGCTGGCCTTCACCAAGGGCGCTCCGGAATCGGTGCTGCCCCTCTGCACCACGATCCTCCTTGACGGAACGTCCCGCCTCATGACGGAGGATGAGCGGACGACCATCTTGAATCAAAGCCGAACCTTCGCGGAGCAAGCCCACCGGGTGCTGGCGGTCGCCATGCGCGAGGTGGCTCACCGACCCGAACGGATTGAAGTTGAGACCATCGAGGAGGACCTGACGTTCCTGGGCCTGGTCGCCATGGTGGACCCGCCCAGACGAGAAGTGCCGGCAGCCGTGGCCACCTGCCGTCGGGCCGGCGTCCGCGTCGTGATGATCACCGGAGACCATCCGCTGACCGCGCTGGCCGTGGCCAGGGAAATTGGTTTGGTGGCAAGCCAGGCCGATGGCGAGGTGGACAGCTCCCCGACTGTCATCGAGGGCACCCAGCTCGACCATCTGAGCGACGAGCAGTTACGTGAGATCTTGAAACCGTCGCGGACCGGCTCTCCTCCTCTGTTCGCGCGCATGGCGCCACGCCACAAGCTGCGCGTAGTGTCCACGCTTAAAGACATGGGGGAGGTCGTGGCCGTCACCGGCGACGGCGTCAATGACGCGCCGGCGCTCAAACGAGCGGACATCGGCGTAGCCATGGGACTCACCGGCGCCGACGTCGCCAAAGAAACGGCCGACATGATCATACTTGACGACAATTTCGCGACGATCGTACATGCGATCGAAGAAGGACGGACGGTGTATGACAACATTCGCAAGTTCTCCACCTATATTCTGGCGAGCAACGTCCCGGAAATCGTCCCGTTTTTAGGATATGGCCTCGCCGGATGGCCGCTGGCGCTGACCGTCCCTCAAATCTTGGCAGTGGATCTCGGCACCGATATGATCCCGGCACTTGGGCTCGGTACGGAACGACCCCAGGCCGACGTCATGGATCGCCCGCCGCGCAACCGGCGCGAACGGATGCTGAACCTCCCCCTGCTGCTGAGGGCGTACCTTTTTTTGGGTGTGATCGAAGCGGCGACCGCGATGACGGCGTTTTTTCTGTATCTGACCAGCCACGGATGGACGTGGGGTACATCGCTTGACTGGTCCTCCCCCCTTTACCGTGAAGCCACGACGGTCACCCTGGCTACCATCGTCCTGGCGCAGGTCGCCAACGTATTCGCCTGCCGATCCGACCATCTCTCCGTGATCAGGATCGGATGGTTCTCCAATCATCTCATCCTCTGGGGGATCCTCGCGGAGCTGGCTATCTTTGTGCTCGTGGCTTACACACCGGTCGGCAATCACCTGTTCGGCACCAGCCCCCTTCCACTGTGGATCTTCATCCCGTTGGCCCTCGGCGGAATGGGATTGCTTCTGGCCGAGGAAGGACGCAAGCTGTTCGTCAATCGGTTGATGCGGCGACCGTCGCCGTTGGCGCAAAGGGAACTGCCCGCATGATCAGCGAGCCGAGCGAATCACCCCTCGATGACCGGACGACCCAATCGGTCACACGCGAACGGCATCCGTCCGCTCTCCCCTCCTCCCTTCCACCGGGTGATCGAGAGTTGGTTTCTCCTGATTTCAGCATCGGGGTTCCCCATCGACGGCCGACGTCTCGACTACCATGGATCATCGGGATTGGAACGGCTCTGCTCATACTCGGGGCCGGAGCTTGGTACTGGTGGATGTCCTTCACGCCGCCGGTCACGTACAAGACCCTCCCTGTCGATCGGGGTCCCATCACCTCTCTGGTGACCGCGACCGGCACGGTCAATCCCGTCATGTCCGTCCAAGTCGGCAGTCAAGTTTCGGGGAAAATCGCCGCACTGTTCGTGGACTTTAATTCCGAGGTCACAAAAGGACAGGTGCTGGCCCGGATCGACCGGCAACCATTTCAAGCCCGCGTCGCCCAAGCCCGCGCCTCGGTCAAAAGCGCATCGGCCGGTTTGGCCAAAGCGAAGAACCTCGCCGCGCAGAAGAAGCGGGATCGCGATCGCATGGCGGCCTTGCGAGAACACGAGTTCATCTCACAGGCCGAACTCGACCTTGCCGAGACTGCCTATCAAGACGCCCTCGCCCAAGTGGAGGCCGCCCAAGCGCAGCTCGACCAAGCCCATGCGACGCTGGCGGCGGCCGAGTTGGACCTCGGTTACACCACGATTTCTTCTCCGGTGGACGGCATCGTCATCTCCCGCAACGTGGACGTCGGCCAGACCGTCGCCGCCAGTTTTCAAACGCCGACGTTGTTCGTGATCGCGCGGGACTTGACGCGGATGCAGGTCAACGCCAACGTGAGCGAAGCCGACATCGGCGGCGTGGCCGAAGGCAAACCGGCCCGCTTCCGCGTGGACGCCTACCCCAGAGAATGGTTCGAAGGGACCGTCTCACAGGTCCGCCATGCTCCGGTCGTCGTCCAAAACGTCGTGACCTACGACGTCGTCATCACGGTCGACAACCGACACCTGAAACTGAAACCCGGCATGACCGCGACGGTCACGATCGTCACGGATGAAAAAGAACGGGCGCTCAGGGTGCCGAACGGAGCCCTGCGGTTTCGGATGCCCGGCGCACCGATCGACCGCAAGACGACGGCCGTGTGGGTGCAAGACGCCGACGGGCACGTCCGCCGCATGCCGGTGACGACCGGCATCGCCGATTCCCTCTATACGGAAATCGTGGACGGCGCATTACGGGAAGGCGACCAGGTCGTCGTTGGTATTGAAACGCTTGACGAAGGGCGAAACCGAACGTTGCCACCGGGATTCGAACTTGGTCCCAAGGTCAGATGATCGGGCGGGGCTCTGGTCCGCCTGCGGCTCATTGCTCGGTCCAATCCATCGGGCTCATGAGAGGCGACGGCAGCAACGGGAGTCGGAACCG
>JANDJG010000186.1 GCA_024331085.1 Nitrospira sp.
GAGCCCTGGACAAGCCCCGAGTTTGCCAACGCGAATGCCGATCGAGGCAAGGCGCTGTACAAGGAATATTGCGCCCAATGCCACGGCTTCACAGGCAAGGGTGACGGTCCCGCGGCCTCTGGGTTGGAACCAAAACCGGCCATTCATGCCAACATGCCGTTCGAGAAGCTGCCGATGGATTATCTGTACAACGTGATCAACCACGGCGGCCGGGCCATCGGCAAATCGCCGACCATGCCCTACTGGGGGTTGACGATCGGACAACAGGGCGTGGCGGACGTGATCGCCTATTTGAAAGCGACGTTCAAGGGATCGCCAGAAACGGCAGCACCGGGCGTCGGCGAGGCCGGCGGCTGCGTGCAACCGCGCAAGACCGCCAAGGCTCCCGATGAGTTCTTGCGGATGGCGAATCCTATTCCAGCGTCTGCTTCCGCGATCGCCGATGGGAAAGATCTGTTTTTGAAGACCGCGCAGCCCGTCGCCTGTGCCCTGTGTCATGGCGAACAGGGCGATGGGAAGGGGCTGATGGGAGCCGCGTTGGTTCCGCCACCGAGAAACTTTACCTGTGGCGCCATGATGGAGAGTATTCCAGACGGGCAATTGTTCTGGATTATTAAGAACGGTTCTCCCGGCACCGGCATGATGGCGTTTTCTGGGCTGGCGGACGAGCAAGTGTGGCGGTTGATCCGATACATCAGGAGCTTGGCACAGTGAGGAAACGGTGTGAGGCTTGAGTTGAGGGAAACAGTTCATACATAGAATGGGCAACCCGTGATGGGGTCGTGCTCTTCAGCGAGGCCAAATAGCTGAACGCCGGCGCTCACTGCCCAGAGGATGGAGACGGGGGAAAGGAGGGAAATCAACGTCGAGGCCGACACGGTCCGAAGAGGCCGAACATTCCCTGGAAAAGAGAGAGCGAAATTCTATGGTTATCAAAAAGGGAGGGAAACATGAACATTCGACGATACCGATCAGCGTTGTTCGCCATGTCACTTGCCATCGTACCGTTGATGGCGTGGGGCGGTCATACAGACGTCGCATACGCGCAGGCCAAGGGGATGGAGGCGCCGCCCTCAAAAGTGGAAATCACCATCAGAGACCGCCAGCACGGCTATGAGACGGTCGGCATCACGATGCCGTCGCACGACACGATCATCGTCGTCAGAAACCAGGATTCCGTGACGCATGGATTTGCATCGGCGTTGTTCAAGGATATTCCTGTGAAGGTGGAGGGAGGAACCGAGGTGCGGGGAAAGCAGTTCCGGTCCTTTCACGTCGATGCGGGAAAAACGATGACGCTCCGTTTTGCCACGGCGCCGTCCAATTTCGATCCGTTGACCGGGGGGGCCGAAAGTTTGCGGCATGCCCTGTGGTGTGATATCCATCCCGAGGTGAAAGGCGAGTTGTTCGTGATCGAAACCAGAGGAGAGATCGGCGGGGGGTGAGCGGCTTCAGCATGTGTGAATGCGCCTCCCGATCTATGACGCCGAATTCATTCGTTTCGCGGAGGGAGGATATCAGGGCGTGAGGGCCAAGGCTCCGGACAGGGAAAGGCTTCCACGCTGATCCGGAGCCTGAAGGTCCGTTTTTCGTTTTTGGAGAGATGGGGAACGGTCGCACTGGTGCGATCAGATCGGTTACGGAGTGAGTCAAAGAAACGTCGAGGGCACCGTCATTAACGGCGGGGGTGCCGTGAAAGAAGGAGACATTCATGGCGACATTCATTATTTCAGGCAGTCGAGGGACGGACGATCCGACGATGGCGACCTTGCCCTTCATGGCGGCAAAGACGGCCAAAGAGCAGGGGCATGACGTCGTGCTGTGGTTGTGGAACGAGGCGGTCACGTTGGCGCGGAAAGGCGTGGCCGATCATGTCACCGGCGTCAATCTTTCGCCGTTGAAAGACCTGCTGGCCGCCGTGCAGGCGGCAGGGGTGCCCATCTGGGTTTGCGGAGCCTGCGCCGTGGCGAGGCAAATCGGCGAGGCGGACCTGGTCAAGGGAGCGTCCATCAAAGCCATGCCGGATTACATCAAGGCGGTGGCCGAGCGGGACAAGGTCGTGGCGTTCTGATTCGCGCGGGGTGAGAGGAGGCGCCTCGTATGGAATCCGACGAACACGCGATTGGAAAGCCGAAAAAACGAGGCGATTCATCAGGCTTGACGGCCGATTTGAAGGCCGATCTGTCGGACATCAACGATCTCCTGCGGTCGGCCCAATCTCCGGAGGCGAGCGAGCCGGACACGATTCCGTCGAGGCCTCGGGAGAAGGACGGCTACTCGCTCTTGCCCGCAAGACTTCCCGCGGAGGCGCTAAAACCGATCGGTGATCCGGCCGGTTCCCTTACAGAGGAAGATCTGCGGTTGATCAACACGAGAAGGGGGCTTTTTCTGCTCCTGCGGAACCGCAACGTCGATCTTGAGGACGTCCGCAAGAGACTTCTGTATGAGCACGAGCTGGAGCAACTGCAAGTGGAGTTGGTGAAGCTGCAACGGTGGGTTCAACGGACGGGGGAACGTATCGCGATTTTGGTGGAAGGGCGGGATGCGGCCGGCAAAGGTGGAACCATTCGGCGGTTTACCGAACATCTGAATCCCCGCGCGATGCGGGTCGTGGCCTTGCCGAAGCCGACCGATGAAGAACGGGGGCAATGGTACTTCCAGCGATACATTCGCCAGTTGCCGAACAGAGGGGAAATCGTCTTCTTCGATCGAAGCTGGTACAACCGGGCCGTGG
>JANDJG010000187.1 GCA_024331085.1 Nitrospira sp.
AAGATCGCAAGAAGGAGATCGAGGTTCCGCTGTTTTCCGGCTATTGCTTCGTGCGGTTCGGGAAAGGGACGAAGTCGTCGGTGCAGAAGGTCGCCGGTGTGGTGGAGATCGTGGGGAGCGGCGGACGACCGGAACCGATCCCCGACGGCGAAATCGAAAACCTCAAAATGTTAGTGTCGAGCGTGCTGACGTACGATCCCCATCCCTATTTGCACGAGGGGATGGTGGTGGAGGTCGTTCGAGGTCCGTTGCGGGGGGTGCGCGGGGTGTTGCTGCGCAAGGAGAAACGCCATCGTTTGGTGGTGGGAATCCGGTTGATTCAGCAAGCGGCGGTGGTGGAAATCGATGTGAGAGACGTGGAGCCGGTGGGCAGTTCATGTGAAACAAGGAGCGAATATGGCGGTCCCCTTACTTGATCTGAAAGCGCATCACGAGCCGATTCGCGAGGAGATCTTGAGCGCGTTGCGGCAGACCTTCGCGAGCAACCAGTTCATCCTGGGGCCGGACGTCGGCAAGTTGGAAGAGCGGGTGGCCGCGTACTGTCATGCCCAGCACGGCATCGGCGTGACGTCGGGAACCGATGCGTTGTTGCTGTCACTGATGGCGCTGGGAATCGGTCCGGGCGACGAAGTCATCACCCCGTGCTATTCGTTTTTTGCGACGGCCGGCGTCGTCGCCCGGCTTCACGCCAAGCCCGTGTTCGTCGATATCGATCCGGTGAGTTTTAACGTCGACCCGTCGAAGATCGAAGCTGCGGTGACGCCGAAGACCAAAGCGATCATTCCCGTGCATTTGTACGGCCAGTGCGCCGAGATGACGCCGATTCTTGAGATCGCGCGGCGCCATGGTTTTTTCGTCGTGGAAGACGCCGCCCAGGCCATCGGAGCGGAGTATCGGGACGGCCGGCGGGCCTGCAGCATGGGGACGGTCGGCTGCCTCTCGTTTTTTCCCAGCAAGAACTTGGGGTGCTTGGGGGATGGCGGAATGGTCGTCACAAACGACCGCAACCTGGCGGAGCGCCTGAAAATTCTGCGCGTTCACGGGAGCCACCCGAAGTACTACCACAAGTTGATCGGAGGCAATTTCCGGCTCGACACGATTCAGGCCGCGGTGTTGAACGTCAAATTGAATTATCTTGACGGATGGACGAAGCGCAGGCAGGACAATGCGGAGCGATACCGGTCGCTGTTTCAGCAGAGCGGATTGCTGGATCGGGGAGTCGTCCGGTTGCCCGAAGCGGTGTATCGCGAGTCGGGAGCAAGGCATCACCACATTTACAATCAGTTCGTGTTGCGGGTCGAGCGGCGCGACGAACTGATGGCGCATCTGAAACAAAACGAGATCGGTGCTGAAATCTACTATCCGGTTCCCTTTCACCTCCAAGAATGTTTCGGGTACCTGGGTTATCGCGAAGGAGACTTCCCCGAATCGGAGCGGGCCGCTCGGGAGACCATCGCGCTTCCCATTTATCCGGAACTCACGCCCGCCCAACAGACCGAGGTGGTTGAAGCTGTCGCATCGTTTTATGCTCGATAGAGTGAGAGTGAGAAAGCCCTGCGAGGTAGTCGTTTAACATCATGACGGTTCTTGCATGGGGGAGTTGTTGAAGCAGCAAGCCAGTTGGGAAAAGACCTGGGACTAAGCGGAGGAGGAATAAAAACTCCATGATATTAGTGACGGGCGGGGCCGGATTCATCGGGTCGAATTTCGTCCTGCATTGGTCCACGCAAACCGATGAACCGGTTCTCAATCTCGATAAACTGACCTACGCGGGCAATCTTGACAATCTGGCCGGTTTGAAGGGCGACGAGCGACATCTGTTCGTTCGCGGCGACATCGGCGATATGGCGTTGGTCGCCGCGCTGCTCGATCGCCATCATCCTCGCGCCGTCGTCAACTTTGCCGCCGAGAGTCACGTGGATCGATCGATTCACGGGCCCGATGATTTCATCCGCACGAACGTGGTCGGGACGTTTCATCTGCTGGAAGCGGTGCGAGCCTATTGGATGAAGCTCGATCCGGCGGCGCAAGCGTCGTTTCGATTTCTTCACGTGTCAACGGATGAAGTGTATGGGTCGCTTGAGTCGCATGAGCCGGCGTTCCGCGAAACGAATCCCTATCGGCCCAACAGTCCCTATTCGGCCAGCAAGGCGGCCGGTGATCATCTCGTGCGCGCCTATCACCACACCTACGGCCTGCCGGTGCTGACGACGAATTGTTCCAACAACTATGGGCCCTATCAGTTTCCGGAAAAACTGATTCCGCTTGTGATTCACAATGCGTTGGCCGGCAAGCCGTTGCCGATCTATGGCGACGGCCGGCAGGTGCGTGATTGGCTATATGTTGAGGACCATTGTCAGGCAATCAGCTTGGTGCTTGAGCGAGGAATACCGGGCGAGACCTATAACATCGGTGGCTGGAGTGAAAAGCAGAACATCGATGTCGTACATACAATCTGCGATATCTTGGACGAGTGGCGCCCCCGTCGAGATGGGCAGTCGTATCGAAGCCAGGTGACGTTCGTCAAAGATCGTCCCGGTCATGACCGGCGGTATGCCATCGACGCAACAAAGATCGAACGGGAACTCGGCTGGAAGCCGGCCGAAACGTTTGAAACCGGCATTCGTAAAACCGTCCGTTGGTATTTGGATCATGACACGTGGGT
>JANDJG010000188.1 GCA_024331085.1 Nitrospira sp.
TCGTCGGAGGTCCGGATGGTTTCGAAATCGAATCCCCATCATGTCGTAGACCTCGCGCTCCATGAAATCCGCCCCCTTCCACAGATCCGTCAGGGAGTCCACGACACAATCGGACTCCGGCACCCTGGTCTTCAATCGAAGGCGGTGCCGCTTCCGAATCGAGTAGAATTCCCACACCACTTCGAACCGCTCCTCGTCGTCCGGCCAGTCCACCGAACTCACGTGGACGATGTAATCAAAATCCATCCCCGGATCATCACGGAGAAACTCGGCGATGTCATGAACCTTGTCTCTCGTGACGGTGACGGCCACGTCCCCGCGCCATTCCGACGCGCCGACGAACCCGCTCGTAAACGACTCCTGAATCCGCTTGGCCAATTGGTGCATCGGAAACCGCCGGGGCTTTTATACTTTCAGACCGACCTTCACTTCTTTCGGCTGACTGGTGAACACACGCCGCTGCATGATCCGCTCTTGGAGTTTCAAGATGCCGTCCAGCAGGGCTTCCGGCGTCGGCGGACAGCCGGGCACATACATATCCACCGGAATGAACCGATCAACCCCCTGCACGACGCTGTAACTGTCATAGATATTGCCGGACGTCGCGCATGAGCCCATCGCGATGACATACTTCGGTTCCGGCATCTGATCGTAGATCTTCCTGATCACCGGCGCCATCCGGCGGCAGACCGTGCCGGCCACGATCATCAGGTCCGATTGCCTCGGCGACCCGCGAAACACACCTGCGCCGAACCGATCCATGTCGTAGCGGGAAGATACGGCGGCCATCATCTCGATGGCGCAACAGGCGAGCCCGAAGGTCATGGGCCACAACGAGCCTTTGCGCGCCCAGTTCACCGCCTTCTCGAGGGAACCGACGAAGACGTCCGGCGTGCCGTCCTTTTCGTGCCGACCCAATTGGATCAGTCCCATTCCAACGCCCCCTTTCGCCAAGCATACACGTACGCCACGACGAACAGACCGATGAAAATCAACATCTCGATCAACCCGATGATCCCGATGTTGCGAAACACCACCGCCCAGGGATACAGGAAAATCACTTCGATGTCGAAAATGACGAACAGCACGGCAAAAACGTAGTACCGGACCGGAAACGGCAGCCGGGCATCCGAAAAGGGCTCCGAGCCGCACTCATACACCGACAGTTTTTCCGGCTCCGGATACTTGGGCTGGACAAGATAACTCACCACCAACGTCCCGATCCCAAAGGTGAGCGCGGCGAAAATAAACAACAGGATAGGAAGGAATTTCGTCAGGTATTGGACAAGATCCGGCTCGACCATTGTCTTCAACTCGCAAGATATTGACTTGAAAAAGAAGTTATGGATCTTAGATAGAAGGTTCGCAAGATAGCAAGCGAGCAAAGGACCTAATTCGTCCAGACCCGAAAGTCCTACCCCCGGTCTGTTAAGAGGGCGACACGGTTGATGATCTCCCGCTCAACGCAGAACGTCCTCCGCAAACGGTCTCATGAACAACAATAATGAAGACACCGGATCCGAGCCTCTTTATCCGATTTATCCGAGAGGCTCCTCCGTCATCGGTTGTTCTGCGGAGGGCATCATTTTCAGCCGGTTCGGTGGTTCTGCTCGTGAAGCATCCCACTCCGACTCCATTGAACCGGAGGCCGGAGCGGCCCGGCGCCGATGGATCTGAGTCTCAATCCGTTTCTTCTTGGAAGAACGTGTGGGGATTTTTTGAAGAGGGATCTGATATTGATCGGCCATGCGTCGGGACTCCCTTCCGCCCGCCTCTTCCTACGCCCTTTAGACCCTGCTGCATCAAGGCCCCGCTTCAAAGATATGAAAACAAGACGCCGTTCCCGCACGGACGATCTATAACACCGCACGAAAACCGTCGTCAAACTCAGGCCAGCCGGTTCCAAATTCTTGACAAGTCAAGATGATTTGCTATGGTTTTTCCATATCTATCCCTTCGCTCACGCCTTACGTGAAGGAACCGCTATGATGAAGACGTTGACGACCTGCGCCCTGATTCTCTCTCTCGGCTTATCCCTGTGTCTGGACGACGCGGTCGCACAAACTCAAGACCCCCGTGTCGTTCGCTACGGCGAGGCGGCCGTCGCCTTTGCAAGCGGGGCAATCCAGAAAGTCACTCCTCGCGACGGGATGGTGAATTTGATCACCGGAGACAATCAATCCTCCGGCAACCGAATGCTCCTCGGAACCCGCGATGTCCTCTATCTCAAACTCGACAACCCGGCAGCGGCGGCGATCGGAGATCTCTTTACCGTCTATCGACGCGTTCGCAAGGTCTTCCACCCGCTCACCAGAGAATACCTCGGCTCGGTCACCATTCGCGTGGCGGTCGTCAAGGTCACCGACGTCGAGCACGAGCTGACGACCGCTGAAACGGTCGTCGGCTATGGGCCCATTGCGCCCGGAGATCTCGTGATGCGCTTCGTCCCTCCACCAGCCGGAGACGTCGGCAACGCGAACCGAGTCGCGGACCTCGAGGGCGAGGCAATGATCGTCGAGATCCAGGCCGACAAACCCATGACCATGGTTTCGCAATGGAATGTGGTGTACGTGGATCGCGGGAGCGCGGACGGACTTCAAGTCGGCGATGTCTTGGATCTTTACCGCCACAGCGTCGGGCTTCCGGTCCGAAAAATCGGCCAGAT
>JANDJG010000001.1 GCA_024331085.1 Nitrospira sp.
ACAATTATCACCACACCTACCCGACCGACTATCGCAACGGCCCGCGGTGGTACAACTTCGATCCATCGAAATGGCTGATCGCCACGCTTTCATTCCTGGGGTTGGCCTGGTCGCTCCGAACCGCCGGCGCTCCCGAGGAAAAAGATTCCAAGCTTCGGCCAGCATCCGGCGGATGATGGCAAAAGCCGTGGAGATCGCGGCTTAATACTTTCGCAAGGACACGGCGGGGAGATTCCATAATTCCAGACGTACAGCCGTCCACAGCGCGTCGAAGACTCGGTTCAAGTCCGGAGCCGCCTTGGCCAAGAGTTTGACGGCAAGACCGGGCGCGGCTGGCGCCGAGACTCCCCCCAGCACCTGCCCCGGCCGTTCATCCAGTAGAGACGCCGCTTTCGATTCCAGCCGATTCCAGACCTCCGGTGCAATCGAGTCACCGACCACGTAGAGCGACGCAACGTAATTCCATGCTTCCGCCAGCCCGACTTGTCCCAAGTCCGTTGAGGGGTCAAGCCTATATCGTTCCAGAAGCGCCCCTCCAGAAGTCGTCGTAATGTGAACGTCATTCTCCAGAGCGGCAAACGCCCACCGCTCTCCCCGAGCGATTCGTCCCGCAGCGACAACATCCCACAACATAATCGTCGCGCCAGGCTCCAATTGCACGCGAATGATCTGCCGAAACCGTGATCCGGCAAATGGAATGGTCTGTTCGGGCAGCCACTCCAGAATCGCGCCCGATCCGACCGTAATCGTGACAATCTGCTCCGACGGTTTCTCTTCCGATCGATAGACACGGTTGGCGGACGGAGTGGAAATAAGGACGTGCGCCCCCTTATCCAGGTTCAGTTCGATGGAGAGACGGTCACCCCCCACCAACCCACCGGAGGGGTTGACCAACTGCGTGTAGGCCGCGCCCGTGTCATCGAGGTACGCGGGAGGAAGCACATGCCAGGGAGTCGTGCAATGCGAGCGCATCAGAATCGTCCGACCGTCGCGCACACCGTAGGCAAGCCGCAACGCACCGACACGGCCGACCGCTTCGATTCCATCAAGGCCAAGGTGGGTACGCGATCGTTTCCGTGTCACAAGCGGGGGTATGCCGTTCACACCGACCGGTTCTTGGCGGGGATACGCTGCTCAACCCAATTCACGACGACGTCAAGCCCCTCGCCGGTCAATATGTTGGTAAAGACGAACGGCAGATCACCTCTCATCCGGCGGGTGTCGCGATCCATGACGGATAAATCGGCCCGAACGAACGGGGCCAGATCCATCTTGTTGATGATCAGAAGGTCTGAACGTGTGATCCCCGGCCCACCTTTGCGCGGAATCTTGTCTCCTCCCGCCACGTCGATCACATAAATCACGTAATCCACCAATTCGGGACTGAACGTCGCCGCCAGGTTATCGCCGCCGCTTTCCAGAAAGATCAGCTCAACGTCCGGGTGATGACGCAACAGCTCGTCGATCGCTTCTTGATTATGCGACGCGTCTTCCCGGATCGCCGTGTGAGGGCAGCCTCCGGTTTCCACCCCTATGATGCGATCAACCGGCAGGGCCGCGCGGCTGGTCAAAATCTCTGCGTCTATTTTCGTGAAAATGTCGTTCGTCACGGCGGCCAGACTATATCGATCACGGAGACGACGACACAGCGCTTCGACAAGCGCAGTCTTGCCCGATCCGACCGGCCCTCCCACGCCGATGACCGGAATGCCTTTTGCTCTGGCTTGGGTGGTCTCCACTGTGTCGTGACGATGCCCATGATTCAGATCATGCATAAGAACACCCGTGCATACCGTTCCTCGCCTGCCCCCTCACTTCCTGTCAATTTTTTAAGACCGAAACAGCCTCCACTCCAACTGACCGTGGCGCATAGCATAAATGTCTTGGAGAGGCGACCATGAACTCATGGGTGTGTTGATATCAATCTCTCGACTGATGCGATCGATCAATGGAAGCCACTGGCCCAAGACCCGCTGTCCTTCGCGCTGACCGATGGGACAGAGTCGCATGGCGGCTGACACGAGCGCCACGGCCGTTTGATAAAGAAACGCCGCGACCGTTTCTCGGCTGCTCCAGCCGCAGGCACCCAACGTCAATCCCAGACCGACGGCCAAGTGCCCTGGGGCTCGGTTTGCTTCGACGGCTTCCCGATAGTCATGTACGATTGCTTGACCAGGCAGTTGATCCGCGGCGATTTTGATCACCTGCCGCCCCATCTGGCGGCTGGCCAAGCGGGATTCGCGGCTTAATTTCATGGCTTCCAACTCATGATCCAGACGGATAACCGCAGGTAACGAACCGATCGATCCGGCTCGGCTCGCCGATTTTGCCGCCAGAGCCTCCCGCCGACTCATCCCCCCGCGCAGCAGATCCTCCCCGTACCGAGTCAATTGTTCTGAATCCCGAACCGAGCCGTCTTGAACAGCCGCTTCGAGTCCTGAAGAAAACGCATATCCCCCGGAGGGGAAAAACGTATCGGTAAATCTCAACCCCTCCAGCAACGCCCTCGTATTCATTCGGCCGACGCCTTTCTCCTCCGCAGTCTTGCTGTCGCTAAAAGAGAAAATATCGCTGAGCCATCGGCAGTACAATCGCCGGTTCGCAGGTGAGCCGCACCCCATCCGCGGTCACCGCGTACGTCTCCGGATCGACCTCGATCTTGGGCAGGTAATCGTTCAGTCGCAGATCGCGTTTCTTGACGGCGCGGCAGTTCTTCACCGCAACGACGCGCTTTTGCAAGCCCAGGTTTTTTGGAATCTCCCGATCCAGCGCCGCCTGGGACACAAAGGTCAAACTGGTGCTACAGAGCGCCCGCCCGAACGAGCCGAACATCGGTCGACTGATAATCGGCTCCGGCGTCGGAATCGACGCATTCGGATCACCCATCTGCGCTTGGGCGATGAACCCGCCTTTTAACACCATCTCCGGTTTCACCCCGAAAAACACCGGCTTCCAAATCACGAGATCCGCGATCTTGCCGACCTCCACCGAACCGACCTCATGGGCGATCCCATGGGTTATGGCGGGATTGATCGTGTATTTGGCCACATACCGTTTCGCCCGGAAATTGTCATGGTGTTCGGAGTCCTGTCCGTCGGGGGGAGCAAGGTGTCCCCGCTGGACTTTCATTTTATGAGCCGTTTGCCATGTCCGGATAATGACCTCGCCGATCCGACCCATGGCCTGGGAATCAGAGGACATCATGCTGATCGCGCCCAAGTCATGCAGGATGTCTTCCGCCGCGATCGTCTCCCGACGGATGCGGGATTCCGCGAAAGCCACGTCCTCGGGAACCCGTTTGTTTAGGTGATGGCAAACGATGAGCATGTCCAAATGTTCATCCATCGTATTAACCGTAAAGGGCATCGTCGGATTGGTCGACGACGGCAACACGTTGGGCTCGCCACAGACCTTAATGATGTCCGGCGCATGGCCGCCACCCGCTCCCTCTGTATGGAATGAATGGATCGTTCGGCCTTTGAAGGCCCGAATCGTGTCCTCGACGAACCCGGCTTCGTTCAACGTATCCGTATGGATGGCCACTTGGACGTCATATCGGTCAGCGACGCTTAAACAGGTATCGATCGCGGCCGGGGTCGTCCCCCAGTCTTCATGCAACTTCAAGCCGATCGCCCCGGCCTCGATCTGCTCGTTCAACCCTTCAGGCTGCGAAGAGTTGCCTTTCCCTAAAAACCCAAGATTGATCGGGATGCCATCAGAAGCTTCCAACATACGATGAATATTCCACGGTCCCGGGGTGCAGGTCGTCGCGTTCGTTCCGGTCGCCGGACCGGTTCCCCCGCCGATCATGGTCGTGATACCGGCTGAAAGCGCCTCCCAATACTGTTGAGGACATATAAAATGGATATGTGTTTCCACACCGCCGGCGGTCACGATACAGCCTTCGGCAGAGATAGCTTCCGTCCCGGCCCCCACTTCCATCCCTGGTGTCACGTTGGACATGAGATCGGGGTTGCCGGCCTTGCCGACTCCGACGATGCGTCCATTCTTGATCCCGATATCCGCTTTGACGATCCCCCAGTAATCGAGGATGACGGCGTTGGTAATCACCGTATCAAGCGCACCGCCCGCGCTGGTGGCGCGAGGCGATTGCCCCATTCCATCCCGCAGCACCTTGCCGCCGCCGAAGACCGCCTCATCTCCATACGACGTAAGGTCTTTTTCCACCTCGATCAACAGTTCTGTGTCGGCCAACCTGATACGGTCTCCGACGGTGGGACCAAAGAGATCGACGTATTGTTTGCGCGGAATTTTCACGCTGCCCCTCCTTTGCCAGAAAATCCCGACTCCGCCGCCCGAGCGAGCGCCTTCGACTTGACCTCGGGATCGTCCAACGATCCTTCCGTCAGGGCATTGATGCCGTACGCCATCCGTCTTCCGGCCAACGCAACGATCGTCACTCGCTTTTCTTCTCCCGGTTCAAACCGCACCGCCGTCCCAGCGGGAATCGACAGTCGAAATCCGAACGCCTGCTCCCGGTCGAATCGCAACGCGCGGTTGGCTTCGAAAAAATGGCAGTGCGACCCGACTTGAATGGGACGGTCACCCGTATTCGCAACGGTCAATTCTCTGGTCGGACGGCCGGCATTGGTCTCGATGTCGCCGGCGGCCAAGAATATCTGTCCCGGAACGACCGGCCTGGCCAATTCATTTTTGATCAAAGAAGCCATGGAGCTCCGTTTCGGCGTCGAAGTAGTCTTTGCCTTTCCAGATTTCTTGGTCATGGCATGGTACCTCCCATAAAGAATTCCCCCCAGGAATGGGCCGCCCCCACAGTTCACGACCAGACGGGATGCCTAACGGATCGGATCATGGATGGTGACAAGCTTGGTCCCATCCGGGAAGGTACCCTCGACCTGCAGTTCATGAATCATTTCCGGTACGCCCGGCATCACGTCCTTGCGAGAAAGCAGCGTGGTGCCGTACGTCATCAGGTCGGCCACCGACATGCCGTCTCGAATGCCTTCAAGAACGGCGGCGGTCAAATACGCGACCGCTTCCGGATGGTTGAGCTGAAGACCGCGTTTTTTCCGGTCGGCCGCCAACTGTCCTGCCGTATAAATCAACAACTTCTCCTGTTCTCTCGGAGTGAGCCGCATGAATCCTCCTCCTGCCCGCCAATCTAGCCGTCAATCTTTTTCAAACCGAACCGCTGAATGTCCTGCCGGCCTTTGCCCGTCTTCCAAAGAATGAAGATACCCGGTAATCAACCGCGCTAGACCGTCAGATGCTGCCGAACCATCTCCGCGCTCAACTCAGTGCTCTTCCCCTGCGCCTTGACGGCGCCCCTGGCCATGATCACGTATTTCTCAGCCAAACGGGCGGCAAAATGAAGCCCTTGTTCCACCAATAATATTGCGAAACGCCGGGATTTTTTGAAACCGATAATGACGTCTTCGATATGATCCACGATGGAAGGCTGGATGCCCTCCGTTGGCTCATCGAGCAAAAGCAATTTGGGATTGGACAAGATCGCGCGGCCGATCGCCAACTGCTGTTGTTCTCCACCACTCAAAACGCCGCCCGGCCGATGAAGGATTTGCGTCAGTTTGGGGAACAGTTGATAGACCTCGTCGAACACGTCCTTTTCCGACAGATCGCCGCTGATTTTCGGACGGTTCCAATAGCCGAGCAAGAGGTTCTCCCGAACGGTCAGATGAGGAATAATCTCTCGCCCTTGAGGCACGTAGGCCAAACCATATTTCGCCCGAAGATCCGTTTTCCAATGAGTAACGTCCTTGCCGTCGAACATGATGGTTCCGCCCTTCACCGGCAGCAAACCCGTTAAAGTCTTCAGGGTCGTGGTCTTTCCCACCCCGTTTCTGCCCATCAAACAGACCACTTCGCCGGGGTCGATTGTGAAGGACACATTCCGTAGGATGTGACTCTCTCCGTAGTAGGCGTTGACGTTATCAAGTTTCAGCACCATGACTTCCGATCCTCTGTCACGTCGGAACGTGTGGTACGCCGGCGCTAATGGGCGACTTTGGCTCGGCCCAGATAGATTTCTCTCACCTGATCGTCCGCCTGGACGTGCTCAACCGTCCCTTCACAAATAACCGTCCCCTCCGCCAGCACCGTGACGATACGGGCGATTTGTCTCACAAAATCCATGTCGTGCTCGATGACGACGATGGCCTGTTTTTCAGAAAGAGCCTGCAAAAGCCGTCCCGTTTGCTCCGTTTCCTTATCGCTCATGCCGGCAACCGGCTCGTCCACAAGAAGCAACAATGGATCTTGCAAGATCACCATGCCGATTTCCAACCACTGTTTTTGACCGTGCGAGAGCGAACCGGCTCTGTCGTACGCATGGGCCTCGAGCCCGATCATCTCCAAGGTTTCTTCGATTCGTACACGCTCGGCCGGCGTCGACTTGCCGACCAAGGTAGAGAACACTCCCTTGCTGGTGCGTTTGAGCGAGAGATCCAAGTTCTCCCACACCGAAAGATTGCCATAGATTGAGGGAGCTTGAAACTTGCGACCCACCCCAAGTTTCGCAATGGTCTCGGCATTCTTGGTCGTCAAATCAACGTTGTCGCCGAAGATGACCTTTCCGGAAAACGGCTTGGTTTTCCCACAAATCACGTCCAGCAGCGTCGTCTTTCCGGCGCCGTTCGGCCCAATCACCACGCGAAGTTCGTTGTGGCGGACGCTGAAGTTGCAGTTGTTGAGCGCCTTGAATCCGTCATAATCAACCGTCACGTTTTCGCATCGGAGAATGAAGTGATCCTCGGCCACGTCACGATCCTCCTTGCGCTTTCTGCACGGCAAGTCCCGGAGCCGGAGGCCCGCCGGAGAAAAGCTTCCTAAATATGCCGATCAGTCCGTCCGGAAACATCGTCACGACGACGACGAAAAGCCCGCCCAGAATAAACGGCCAGGCTTCAGGAAAATAGTTCGTCAAGACACTGCGACCATAGTTCACGGTCACCGCTCCCAACACCGCCCCTACCAACGTACCCCGCCCTCCGACCGCCACCCAAATGACCACCTCAAGCGACGGCAGGACCCCGATCTGCGCTGGCGTGATGATTCCGACCTGCGGCACATACAACAACCCCGCCAGCCCAGCCAGCCCCGCCGCCACGACGAAGACGAACAATTTATAGACCCAGGGAGTGTAACCTGAGAATACGACTCGCGATTCACTGTCCCTTATGGCGATCAAGACCTTTCCGGTCCTCGATTCGACAATCCAGCGGCAGAGCAGGTAGGCCCCGATAAGCGCCAGCACCGTCAAGATGTAGAGGCCCCGTTGCGTGGAGGGGTCCGAAAGTCGGAAGCCGAGAATTTGTTTGAAATCCGTCAAGCCGTTCGTTCCTCCCAACCGCGTCTCGTTGCGGTTGAAAACCAGCCACGCGGCAAAGGCAAGAGCTTGGGTAATGATGGCAAAATACACACCCTTGATTCTGCTGCGAAAGGCCAGGAACCCGAAAATGGTGGCAAAGAGCACGGGGACAAGAATCGCCCCCAACAAGCCGGCCCAAAAACTCTTGAACGGAATCCAGAACCAGGGGAGCTCTTTGACTTGAGTCCATACCATGAAATCCGGAAGATCGCTGCCATAGACACTTTCCTTCCCGATCTGTAACGCCAAATACATACCCATACAATAGGCGCCGAATCCGAAAAACACCCCCTGTCCCAAGCTCAGCACGCCGCAATAGCCCCAGGTCAGATCGAGTCCGATCGCCAGGATGGCGAAACAAAGGAACTTGCCGAACTGATTCAATCTAAAGTCGGATAGATGCAGCCAGGAATCTTCCGGCGGCAACACGTTCAACAGCGGCAGCACAATCAGAAAGAGCGCGACCGCCGAATAAAAGGGCCATGTCTCACGGCTGTCCTGCGGCGAACGCATCGGTTCAGGCATCGGCGCTTCTTCCTTTCGCGGCAAAGAGACCGGACGGCCGCCATTGCAAGAAAAGAATCACTCCGAGAAGAATAAACACCTTTCCATACACCGCTCCGGTGAACGGCTCGATGACCTTGTTCAAGCCTCCGATCCCCAATGAGGCCCATATCGTCCCAGCCAGTTTGCCGACTCCCCCGGTCACGACCACCATGAAGGAATCGACGATGTAGTTTTGCCCAAGGCCCGGATCGACGTTGCCCACCATCGTCAGAGCCCAGCCGGCAACCCCGGCCAGCCCCGAGGCGAACGCGAACGTATAGGAATCGACTTTTCTGGTCGGAATGCCCAGACACGCGCTCATATTTCGATTCTGCGTGACGGCCCTGACGCGCATTCCCAAATTCGACCGAAACAGGAGGTAATACACGCCGACGACACACACGACGGACAGGACGATGATGAAAATCCTGTTATAGGGGAGATAGACCCCCACCATCACTTGCGCTCCTCCTCTCAATGCCTGCGGCGCAATGACGGCCGTGAGATCACCGAAGTACACCCGGGCCGCCTGCATGAGAATCAAGCTGATCCCCCACGTCGCCAGCAGCGTTTCCAGGAGACGGCCGTAGAGAAACCGAATCACCGTGGCTTCGAGGACCCACCCCACCATCGCCGCGGTGAGAAAGGCGACGGGGAGGGCCGCCGGGAAGTACCAATCGAAAACGTCCGGAGAAAACCAGGCGATAAACGCCTGTTGGGTGACGTACGTGGCATAGGCGCCGATCATCATCAGCTCACCATGCGCCATGTTGATCACGCCCATGAGACCGAACACAATGGCGAGGCCGAGAGACATGATGAGGAGAATAGAGCTCAGGCTGATGCCTCGGAACAGGGTCTCCAACACACCGGCCCACATGGACCAGGTTTCGATTCGCTCAACAGCGGCCCTTCCTGCCGCAGCCAACTCCTTTTGTTGTTCCGTCGCTTCGGACTGTTCGCCCGCTTCTATCAACTCTTTCAACGTGCTCAGGCTGTTGAGGCTTCGAAGTTCGCCCAACTTCTTGACGGCTTCCAGCCGAACAGCCGGATCGTCGGAATTCAGCTCAAGAAGATGCCATGATTCCTCCATCGTATATCGAACCCACCAGACGTCCTCCTTGTTCGCCGCTTCCTTCAGATATGGAATAGCCTCGACCCGACCCGTCAAAGCGAGATCGGCGGCGGCCGATCGCCTGAAATCAGGCGATTCGTGCATCAAATTTGCTTTGTTTTTGAGGAGGTCAACGACCGGTTTAATGGTCTGACGCACGATCCGCGAACCTTCGGCTCGAATTTCGTCAAGCTTTGGAATGAGCCCCGCATCTCCTTTCTCAATAAGAAAGGTGGCCGCCGCCTGACGAACTGCGGGATCGTCGCTTTGAATTCCCGAGAGCGCCTGTTCAATGGAAAGAACGGCGACGGGAGCGGAAGCCGTCTCGGAGGGTTGCGACGATACCTCCTCCGCAAACAGCAACCTTTGATGCGGGCCCGTCACCGCCAACACAAGCATCAGCAGAATTACGATCGCGGCGCACCGCCATCCCTTCATGAATCCTCTCTCAGACAAGGTGAAGGACCATAATCGGCATCGGGATGAAGAAGCAAAAATCTGGTTCCTCGGACCATCCCCTCCATCCGGCCCGCCATGCTTCTCGGGCGGGCGCATCCTCACGGAAGGGCCCGCCCCTCATCTCATATGCTACTTCTTCTGATACGTCCCCTGATGATTCACCCAATCGCATCCTTTCTCAGGATTCGTAAACTCGCTCCAAGGTTCGGGTTTGACCAATCCCTTGGATCGCCAGATCACCTTGAACTGACCGTCCTTGAGGATTTCCCCGATGAGCACGGGCTTATGCGTGTGATGATTGCAGCAGTCCATCATGATGGTCCCGCCCGGAGCCAAAAACTTTTGGTTGTAGACGGCCCGGCGAACCTTGTCGACCTCGGTCGAGCCGGCCTGCTCAACGGCCTGTTTCCACACATACACGCCGAAATAGGCGGCTTCGATCGGATCGTCCGTCACCCGATTTTCGCCGTCCGGCAGGTTATTTCGCTTGCAGTACGCCTTGAAATTCGCAACGAACTTCTTGTTTTGCGGCGTATCCACGCTTTGAAAATAGTTCCACGCGGCCAGGTGTCCGACCAACGCCGTCGTGTCCATTCCTCGCAATTCGTCTTCAGCCACGCTGAAGGCCATGATCGGAGCGTCTTCCGCCCTTAGTCCCTGGTTGGCGAATTCTTTGTAGAAGGGAACATTGCTGTCGCCGTTGATCGTGCTGATGACGGCGGCTCCTCCGCCGGCCGCGAATTTCTTGATCTTGCCGCAGATGGTTTGATAGTCCTGATGATGGAAGGGAGTGTATTCTTCCGCGATGTTGGCCGGCGGCACCCCTTTGGCCAACAACATCGCGCGAAGGATTTTGTTCGTCGTGCGAGGATAGACATAGTCGCTTCCCAACAAATAAAACTTTTTGTACGAACCTCCTTCCGGACTCATCAGGTATTCAACGGCCGGCTGAGCCTGTTGGTTGACGGCGGCTCCAGTGTAGAACACGTTCCGCGAACATTCTTCACCTTCGTACTGAACCGGATAAAAGAGCAAGCCGTTGTTCTTCTCGAAGACCGGCAAGACGGATTTTCGGCTGACCGACGTCCAGCAGCCGAAGACGACGGACACTTTGTCCTGCAACAACAACTGTTTGGCTTTTTCGGCAAAGAGATCCCAATTGGAAGCGGGATCAACAACGACGGGTTGGATCTCCCGTCCCATCACGCCGCCGGCTTTGTTAATTTCTTCCACCGCCATCAGCACGACGTCGCGCAACGACACTTCACTAATGGCCATGGTGCCGCTCAGTGAATGAAGAACGCCGATTTTGATTGGTGGTCCGCTCGCCGCATAGGAGAGGGCGTAGTTTCCAAGATTGCCCAGTAGGGCGGCAACCCCTACGCCTGCGGCTATTTTCCCGCTTTGAGAGAGGAACTCTCGTCTCGATGACCCGCTATCGTCGGTAGTGCTCTCTTCCGTTTTGCTGAGGTTTTCCGTACACAGTGGCATTCCCGTTTCCATGAGCATCACTCCTTTCAGTTGCCGTGAGATGCAAACTTCCGGTTGATGCGTTACTTATGGAACTTTGCCAAAACGTTCTGACGCTCTGGTCCCTGCCACACCCGAAAACCCGACTCGGCTATCGGCTACATTCCCTCCTTTCTCAAGACGCCAATAAGGCTGTTGGTTGTATTTTGAATAATGCCCTTCCCGCTCCTTGAAATATCTCGGTCACCTTCAGAATTCAACATCGCGACCGGCCATCCGATTTTCCCTGCTTTTCCAGCACTATCGCCCTTATAAAGAAAGACCTTCCAGCCTGTCAAGCGCTCGTCCTCGGATTCAATATCATGCGGAACAATGTTGTTCGCATACCGAAAAATACCCCCAGGCCGCTGCGCGCCGTCGCAGGATTCCTCCGACGTCCCAAAAACCATGTGACAGTCAAAGAAATAAGGAAATTTGGAACGACAATGATGCCGGACGGCAAAGTTGCATGACAAAAATCCGCGGAGCATCATCGACCGCTCCGGAACCGTCTGACTTCTTAAGCTAAGGCTACCTCCATCAATTAATAACCCGGATCACATGCACAGCAAGTGACGATGTGAGATCGGCTCCTCGCCACAATCGTCGATGATTCAATACGATTCAATACATTGAGGGATTGAAGGATTGACAGGTTTCACCGGTTTCTATACACTCCCCCCACCTCAACTTCCCAACAAAAAGAGAGACCTCAGCCATGGATATGGAGATCGGTCTCTTGCATCCCATCCTTCCATCCTCTGTCACGACAGGTGTTTTGGTCGGTTGTAGACTTCCGATACCCCTACGTAGTGAAGAAGAAACTTCTTACGGCCTTTGGAACAAGCCCATTTTTCGACACGATTGTGTCCCTGTGCGTCCAGGTGGATCCCGCCTTTTCATCGGCGATGAACGGGCGGGATCTGTAGAGCATCTTTAATCACTACCACAAAGGAGGCGCCATCATGAAGGTGGATCTAGTAAGGTGGTGGAGGAGGTGTCTGGTTTCGTGGACTCTCGTGGCCGTGATAGTTGGTATTGGGGCTATGGTGCCTAAAGATGGTTATGCAGGGGGAACCATCAAAGTCGATGATGACAAGTGGATTTCGATCGGAATGGGTATCAAAACAAGTTTTAACGCGGTGGAAGGCGCCTCGCCCGCGGGTCACTACACCAATGATTTCAAAGTGGACTTCGCTCGAATCTATATTAACGGCAAAATTCACAAGTACGTCGGGTTCGAGTTCAATACAGAGTGTTTCAACTGCGGGGTTGCCGGAGGGGCAAATCAATTCGGCGGAAATTCGACCATTGGGCTGCTGGACGCGATTGGGAAATTTGAATTTGATGAAAAGTTCAACATCTGGGTTGGGCGACTGTTGCTGCCAAGTGAGCGCGGCGAGTTGAACGGTCCTTTTTATCATGCGACCTATGCGGGTTTCAGAACTCCGTTTTTCCCAGCGGACTTCAGCTCAAATTTCGACAATGGGGCCGGACTCTATGGTCGCGATAATGGCGCGACTCTCTGGGGAAAGATTCATCCCATGGGCACCCATTTGTTGTACGCCGTTTCCGTATCTCAAGGATTGCGGGCTGCCGCAAACAGCGGGAACAGTTTGATGTACACCGGGCGCTTGCAGTGGAATCTGTTGAACGACGAAACTTCCCCGGGCTATTACACGTCCGGCACCTACTTTGGGACTGCCGGGGACATTCTGGCTATCGCGATCAGCGGTCAGCATCAGAAAGATGGGGCAGGCAACGTCAATGCGGCGTTTGGCGTGAGTGATTTCACCGGCATGTCCATTGATCTCTTGGTAGAAAAGGTGCTTCCAAACAACTGGGGCGTCTTTACATTCAATGGAGAATTCAAGCGATTCTGGGCTCGATATTCGCTTGACGCATTTACCGCTGTGTCACCGGTGACCGGACTGGTGGATTGTTTCTGTATCTTCAACGGCCACTCATGGACCGTCTACGGCTTGTACTTGATCCCCGCGAAGGTGGGGATCGGCCAATTCCAGCCCTATGTTCGTTTTACCTCTGTCAACCCCTTGAACAGTTCAACGCGTCAAGAATGGGAAGGCGGCGTGAACTACGTAATCGACGGCTTCAATGCGAGAATATCTGCGTACTACACCTACGGCGATCTCAAAACGAAGGGAGGCCCGGCGGGGAGCTTTTCCCCCTCTGCGACGGGAGACAAGGTCGATTCGTTCCACATCGCCTTGCAGTTGCAGTACTGAATTGAACTTATCGATCAAGGATCAACGACCTTCTTACGAAGAGCCGATTCCAGAGCGTCTTGGGTCGGCTCTTCCGTTTTCCTTCCATTGCCGCCGAACAGCGCAAGATTCGCTTAAAAATCAAACCATCCGAGTTCCGAGCCGATCGGTGCGGCTTGGTTTAACTGAGCGTTTTACGGCGGTAATTGTGGGAGCGGTTCTGGGACCAACGTATTGAGCCGATCATCTGACACGCTTTGTCAAACGCTGGGAATGAGCAGGTCCGAATATCGTCCTTATTGAGACAGTCGAGCGGATGGTTGACAAGCCTGTTCTCCGTCTAGGCAAGCGACCGCGCTGATCACTCTCCATCGCGTGCCCCCATTGGAAAAGCGCAGAGAAGCAGCAAGTGATCTTCTCTTGCGAGACAACGATCGTCATGGGGCCCATGAGCTAATGAGTCTTGCGCGCGTTTGTTTTAAGAAGACCCTTTTTGTTAAACTGCCGTGCTGTGTTCTTTTTTAACCCGTCAACCAAGAGTATG
>JANDJG010000189.1 GCA_024331085.1 Nitrospira sp.
CGACGGTAATCGCGCCCTGATGTTCGTCGATGATCCCCTTGACGACGGTCAGCCCAAGACCGGTCCCCTTGCCGAATTCTTTCGTCGTGAAGAACGGCTCGAACACCTTCGGCAGCATCTCTTGCGGAATCCCGTGACCCGTATCGGCCACCGTGAGCTTCACCGTGTTCTGGTCTTGCGTTAAGCCGACGCGCAAGGTTCCGCCCTGGGGCATCGCATGGATCGCGTTCGCTACCAAATTGATGAACACCTGGCTCATTTGATCCGCGTCGGCCATCACGCTCGGGCACCGATCGTCCACCCTCAATTCCACCGTCACATGGTTTCGATCGAGCCGTTCTCGAAACAGCTCGATGCCGTCTTCGACGACGTCCTTCAGGTGGAGCGGTCTTCGCTCGGGAGGTTTTCGTCTGGCGAACGCAAGCAATTGATTCATGACCCTGGTAATGCGTTCGACCTGGGCGATGATCGTCTTGAGGCTCTTCTTGATCGACTCGTCATTCACGCGATCCATCAAATACTCGGCGCGGCCCAAAATCACGTTCATGGGCGTGCCGATCTCGTGCGCCATGCCGGAGGCGAGCGTGCCGAGTTCCGCGATCCGCTCGGTCCTCCGAAGTTGTTCTTGAATTTGTTTGAGTTCCGTCACATCAATACCAGTTGCCACGATGTAATCCGCTCGCCCCGCCTCATCAGGAATCACTGTGTTCGCCCATGCAACGCGCCGCCTCCTGCCGTCCTTGCCCACCCAATCGTGCTCCTGCTCATGGTGAAGGGCTCCCCGCACAAGTTCCGCAAATGCTGACCTGACCGATTCTATTTCTTCAGGAGCTAGCAAGAACTCCCACACCGTTTTCCCGATGACTTCTTCCGAACTGTAGCCGGTCGCCTGTTCGCAGGCGCGATTGAAGCGGAGGATCCTGCCCTCTCGATCCAACACGACGACCAACGCCCCCGCGGTTTCCAAGACCGCCTCGATGAACGCGTGCTGTCTCCGCAGTTCTTCCACCACCCGTTGGTGCTCGGTGATGTCGCGGAGAATGACGGTGTAGTAGCGCTTGCCCTCGACGGAGACGTGCGAAATGGCGGCCTCGATGGGGAACTCTTCGCCGTTGGATCGGAGTCCCATCACCGTCCCCAGCTTGCCCATTTTTCGGCTCGTCACGTTGGATTGCCCGAACGCCCGCACTTGCTGTCGATGCGCTTCGCGGAACCGGGCCGGCAGGAAGCGATCAAGCGAATGCCCGACGGCCTCTTTCGCGGCACACCCGAACATTTGCTCGGCCGCCCGGTTGAACAACACGATCTTCTGCTCGTGATCCGTGGTGATGATGGCGTCCATGGCGGAGTGGATGATGCTGTCCAGCCGCAGTTGGCTGACCAGCAGTTTTTCCTCCGCCATTCGCAGCCCGGCGGCGGCCCCTAGCGCCGCTTCGTTCGCGTGGGAGCGGGCTTCCTGCGCCTCGATCATCAGTCCTTCGGCATGGGCCCGTTCGACTCGCTCGGACTTGAGTTCATCTTGCGCGCGCCTGTAACGGACCAGTCCCGTCGCGATCGTCCAGAGGACCACCGTGCCCAACGCTCGGTTGAACAACGCATAGGAAGCCGACTCCGCCCCCGGCTTGAGCAGAAAGACGGCCCACACAAGCACCGTCGCCAAGGCGGCATAGGCGAGCGGGAGAGACCGGACGGGCAAGACGAACGTCAACAGCAACGGAAGAACATAGAGCATCGCCGTCGCCATTTCGAGCGGCGCCAGCGCATCGATCAGCAAGACGACGATCGTGACGGTCGCGACCATCATCGGTGCCACGCGCATGATTCGACGATCCATCTCCTTCATCCGATCCATCCCGGCCTGAGTCGGAGCAGGCGGCCCCGCTCCTCTAGATGGTCAGAGGCGGTCCCTAGTCTTCCGGGTGAGGTTCCCCTTCGATTTCGGCGAGTTTGCGATAGAGGGTCTTGCGATCGATGCCCAGAACGTGGGCGGCCTGATACTTGTTGCCGCCGGTCTTTTCGAGAATCTTTTTAATGTATTCCTTTTCGACCTCGTGCAAGGGCAGACTCTTCTCCGCCGCTTCGTCCAGTACCCGGCGGTCGCCGCGCGCCCCTTGCACCGCCGGAGGCAAATCATCCGGAGACACCTTGTCTCCTCGGCTCAACGTGACGGCCCGTTCGATCACGTTTTCAAGCTCGCGCACGTTGCCCGGCCAGGCATAGTCGATCAACATCGCCAACGCCGCTTCGCTGATCCCTTTGACCGGTTTTCCTCCCGTCTCGGCGCACTTCTTCAAAAACGCATCGACCAGCAGCGGAATGTCCTCCCGCCGTTCGCGCAGAGGAGGCAGTTTTAATTCAATGACGTTGAGCCGATAGTAGAGGTCTTCACGGAACCGCTTGTTTTTGACTTCGTCGGCCAGGTTCAAGTTGGTCGCCGCGATGATCCGCACATCCACCGCGATCGGCTTGGTGGCGCCGACCCGCCTGATTTCTCTTTCCTGGATCGCCCGCAACAGCTTGGCCTGCAACATGAGCGGCAGCTCGCTGATCTCGTCGAGAAACAACGTCCCTTTCTGCGCTTCCTCGAACAACCCCCGTTTGTCCACCTTGGCGTCGGTAAACGCCCCCCGCATGTGCCCGAACA
>JANDJG010000007.1 GCA_024331085.1 Nitrospira sp.
GGCGTGCAGTTGCACTGGGTGCCGGGAGAACGGGGCATCATCACCGCCGAACAGGTCGAGGCGGCCATACGGCCGAAAGATCCCCATAGTATCCCCACGGGCCTCATCTGTCTGGAAAACACGCACAACGCCGGCGGCGGCACGATCTATCCCCTCTCCACCATCGAGAAGATTCGAGCCGTCGCCGTCAAACAGGGGATTCCCATGCACTTGGACGGCGCCCGCCTCATGAACGCCGTGGCCGCCACGACCATTCCTCCCGCTTCCTACGCCCAACACTTTGAGACGGTTTCGATTTGTCTCTCCAAGGGGCTGGGCGCGCCGGCCGGCTCATTGTTGATTTCCAGCGACCAACACCTCATCGAGCGCGCGCGACGCTTTCGCCGCATGTACGGCGGGGCCATGCGCCAGGCCGGTATTCTCGCCGCCGCCGGTATCTATGCCTTGGAGCACCATGTCGCGCGGCTGACGGAAGATCATGCCAACGCCAAAAAGTTGGCCCGCCTTCTCCAGCACATTCCGTCCGTCCGAATCGCTCCTCAACATGTCGAGACCAATATCGTGATCTTCGACGTCGTCGGCGATCGCCGCACGCCGGCCGAAATCGTCGCCGCATTGAAACAAGAAGGCGTCCTGATCAACGCGATCGGCGGCTTGAGTTATCGAGCCGTCACCCATCTCAACGTAACCGCAAAACAGATCGATGAAGCCGGGGCCGTTTTCACGCGGGTTCTCACGCCGTGACCGTCCCTCACGCTCCCGTGCCGCTCCCGCGCATTGACACCCGTTCTCACCCTTCATAGAATGCCGACACGGACCATCAACGCAATCGCCCGGAATTGACCGTATAAAATTGTGCGACTCCATGAAATCGTCGGCTGATCCAGTGACGGATTCGAGCAAAGCTCCCGACTTACCGACTCGCGAAGAGCTCAACGCCGAGTTGCTGGACGTTCCGGAACAGCCGGAACAGCCAGCCCCGCCCAAGACTCCCGGTTTCGACGACGGAGTCGACGTCGCCCTCCGCCATGTCAAGGGCTGGCGCGGTGGTGATTTGGTCGGCGTGCTGCTCGTCGGATCGGGAGCGCGTCGAGCCGTCACCCCTCACAGCGACATCGACTTGATCGCTTTGGTCAAGGGTCAGGCCGACGGCCATGAAATCCTGCGCGTCGGAGACCGTCTGGCCGACATCCGATACCGAGGACACAAAGAGGTCGAGGAGGAGCTCGCCCACTCACTCCGCTTGCCTTCACTGCTCAGAAAATCCCGCATCCTGTTCGACCACAATGGAATTTGCGCGCAGTTGATTCAGAAGGCCCACCACCGGTTCCGTCAGGGCCCGCCTCCGGCCACGATCAATGAACGAATTCGCCTGAAAGCCGAGTGTTATCACTGGTTGGGGAAGTCGGAAGACCTCTCCGACAAACCGGCCGCGGCGCAATATCTGCTGAGCCTGTTTTACGAGGACTGTGTCCTGGCTTTCTTTCGTCTCAGGGGCTATTGGCTGGTCGCTCCGGCGGACGTCCACCGGTTCATGGTCTCGCGCGACCCGGCCCTGGCCGATCTGGCCGGCCGCTTTCTTTCCGCAACGAATGTGGCCGACCGACTCAACTTTGGAAGGCAATTTGCCGATCTCCTCTTTAAGGAGGTCCCGAACCCCGCCCGTATCGACTGACCGGCGGATCGGCACCTGCAATCGTCTCGTGGTTTCGTCTATAGCGATCAACGAAGACGCCGCGGGTTCGGAGCGTGCGCGGAGGCGTCCAATCTCGTCGTCGAGAGCAACGTACACAAAGGAGCGGTTATGGAGTTGGGATTCATCGGCCTCGGCAAAATGGGCATGAACATGGTGACTCGCCTGCGGCGCGACGACCATCGCGTCGTCGTGTTCGACCGTTCACCCGACCTCGTCAGGCAGGCGGAGGGCGTGGGGTGCGTCGGCTCCTCCTCCGTCGCCGATTTAGTGGGTAAGTTGAGCACCCCGCGCACGGTCTGGATCATGGTGCCGTCCGGCCCCCCGACGGAAGAAACCGTTCACACGGTCGCTTCGCTGCTGCAAGCGGGCGACACGATCATCGACGGGGGTAACACCCGTTTCCATGACGACGTGCGGCGGGCCGCCGAGCTTAAGAAACGGGGAATCCACTACGTGGACGTCGGCACGAGCGGAGGCATCTGGGGCTTGAAGATCGGCTATTGCCTGATGATCGGAGGCGAACAAGCGGCCGTGAGCCGGCTGACGCCGATCTTCACCACTCTGGCGCCTGAACAGGGGTGGGCCCACGTCGGCGCCGTGGGCGCAGGTCATTACGTCAAGATGGTCCACAACGGCATCGAATACAGCCTGATGCAGGGATACGCGGAGGGGTTCGAGCTGATGTCCAAGAGCGAGTACAAGCTGGACCTGGCCCGTATCGCGGATCTCTGGATGCACGGAAGCGTCGTCCGTTCCTGGCTGCTCGAATTGGCGGCGGGCGCGCTCAAAGAAGATCAGAAACTGGAAAAATTAAAAGGATACGTGCAGGATTCCGGCGAAGGCCGCTGGATGATCGCCGACGCGATCGACAAAGACGTGCCGGTGCCCACGCTCACGGCGGCTCTCTTTACTCGGTTTCGATCGCGACAGGACGACTCGTTTGCGGAAAAACTGTTGGCCGCGCTGCGGAACGCCTTCGGCGGCCACGCCGTCAAGCAATAGTCCTCGCTGGAATCATGCAGGTCTCTATGGAACCCCAAGCCCATCGTCTCGACAACGGTCCTCCGACGGAAACTATTACTCCCGTTGATCCCTGCGCCATCGTCATTTTCGGCGGCTCCGGCGACTTGGCCCGGCGTCGGCTGGTCCCGGCCCTGTACAATCTGCTGTTGGACGGGTTGCTGCCGTCCAACTACGTCGTGCTGGGATTGGGCCGCACGCCGATGAGCGACGAGGAATTCCGATCCGTCATGCGGGACGGCGTCATCGCCCATTCCCGGCGAGCCTTGATCGAAGATTCATGGAACGCCTTTTCGCAACGCCTGTTCTATCTGGCCGGCGGAAACGACGATCCTCAAACTTATACCGGACTGAAAGCCCGTGTCGAAGAACTTGAACGGTCGTTTGAATTGCCGGGGAACCGCATTTTTTATCTGAGCATTCCTCCCAGTTCGTTCACTCCCGTTTGCGAAGGACTGGCCGCCAGCGGCCTCGCCGGGACTCCCGGCGCCCGCTCCCCCTATGCCAGAATCATCGTTGAGAAACCGGTGGGGCGGGACTTGGCGTCGGCACAGGCGATCAACGCCGCCACGGGCCGGGTCTTCGATGAATCGCAAATTTTCCGTATCGATCATTATTTGGGCAAAGAGACGGTTCAGAACCTGATGGTGGTGCGTTTCGCCAACAGTATTTTCGAGCCGATTTGGAACCGCAAGTACATCGACCACGTCCAAATCACCGTCAGCGAGGCGGAGGGAGTCGGAACCAGGGCCGCCTACTACGAGGAAGCGGGCGCCCTGCGGGACATGGTGCAGAATCACCTGCTCCAATTGCTCTGCCTGGTCGCAATGGAACCGCCCTATTCTCTGGACCCGGACGTCGTGCGCAACGCCAAAATGGAGGTCCTCCGCTGCTTGAAACCCATCACCTCTCAAGACGTGGACAAGGTCACGGTGCGAGCGCAATACACGGAAGGAACGGTGCACGGGAAACCGGTGCCCGGTTACCGACGCGAAAAGGGTGTCAAACCCGATTCCGTCACTGAAACCTATGTGGCCGTCAAGTGTTTCGTCGAAAACTGGCGGTGGTCCGGCGTGCCCTTTTATTTGCGGACGGGCAAGGCCCTGCCGCTCCGCGCCAGCGAGGTGGCCGTGTACTTCAAAGAAATCCCGCAAATTCTGTTCAACGCGGACCCTCGGAAACCGCAGGCGCCGAACGTGCTGACTTTGAGGATTCAGCCGGAAGAAGGACTCTCGCTCCGCATCGTCTCCCGCGTCCCCGGCACCAGGGCGCAAACCCACCCGGTGGAGATGAACTTCAAATACACGGAGGTCTTCGGACGTCCTTCGCCGGAGGCCTATGAGCGGCTCCTGCTCGACGTGATGGCGGGAGACGCCTCCCGTTTCATGCGACGCGACGCGGTCGAAGCCTCCTGGGCTTGGATCACTCAGATTCTCGATGCCTGGGAAAAACAAGGGCTCCGCTGGTTGCCCGAATACCCGGCCGGCACCTGGGGGCCGGTGGAAGCCGACCGTCTCATCCAAAACGACGGCCGCACCTGGCGGGTTCTCTAGTCCCGTTGATCGAGCGATTCATGGCTTTCTGAGGTCTGAACGTCTTGTTCCTTACCTCTCTTCGTTAAGACGTTCGGGCAATCTGCCTGACTTCCAAGCAGACAACCGAATTCTTCACGAACTTTCCACAATTACTTGAACCGTGAAGCAGCCGACACGTGCGATAGTCGGAGCACCGGTCGGTTCGCCACATCAGTCACGATCGGTGGATCGGCCTCCCCAAACGGACAATCCGATCGCAACGATTAAATAGATCACGGCCGCAACGACCACCCCCACATTGAATTCTTCCCACAGATACAAATACAGCCATTCATCCAGGATGACGGCGAGCGTCAACATCCCCCATCCAACAAAATTGAACCAGCGCATAGGTGCGGCTCCTTGTTGTATCCGGTTTCTGTTCGCCCGCCGGGATGCCGGGAAAACTTTTATGGGATCGTCAGCGTCCAAACACGAGAGGAACCGGCGCTCCTTCCTCTCACGTAACACCTCCTTCAGGATCAGGTCGTTCGCTCTAACCTCGAGAGCAGAATGTGAGCTATCAGCTCGGCAAACCGCATGTAGCCTGCCGTTGTCAAATGAAGACCGTCGTTCGAATAACGAGCCGCCAATTGGCCGCTCGCGGGGTCCACGGTGGCGGAAAACAAGTCGACCAACGCAAGTGAGCGGGACGCGGCATGGTCCCGGATCAACTTGTTGAGGACGTTTCGACGGGCCAGGTGCCCCGCCACCCATTCTTTCGCTTCCCGATCGTCCGGGCTTCCTTCCACACGGATCGAAGGCACGGTCACCGGAATCGGAACGCCGCCGGCGTTCAACGCCAGTTCATACAACGTCGTCAAATTGGCCATGATTTCATCGGGCGACAGTCCGCAGCCCAAATCGTTGGTCCCGCCCAAAATCGGAACGTAGTCGGGTTTCCGGTCCGACACGCTGCGTTTGAACCGGCTCACCATTTCCCCGGTCAGTTCGCCGCAGACTCCGCTGATTTGAACGAGCGCCGCCTTTCCCAAGCGAGCCTGTAGGAACCGGCCGTAAGGGGTCTCCGTCCCCGTCGGATTCTCGGGTGTCGGAGATTGAAACCCCGCCGTCAGACTGTCTCCAAAACAGACGACCAGAGCCGATCGACTCATGACCCGGCGTGCTCCCCTCACCACACGAAAACTCGGCGGAGGGATTCTAGCGGTTCGCGCTCTTGGCAAACAAGACGATTCGGAATCCTGCGCGATACTCCTCCGCCGCGCGATGAACCGCGATTTTCTTGACGAATCCCTCGCCGCCCGGTAGGTGATAAGAGGTATGGCCGACCTTAAAACGGCGCAAGAGACGCCGGCCGCCGCGGCGGCCAGGAACGCGGAAGACCCGGAAACGGCTTCCGTCAAACGCATTCTCAAGTTGCTGGACAAAACGGCCAAGTCGAACCGCACCTACGGCCCGACGAACCCCGTGGCTCAAAAGTTCGCCCGGCAGCTTTTCGAAGAATTGACGGGTCATCTGGCCGCCTATTCGAAACTCACCTTCCTTGTTCATCGTTCCGAGTTGCGGTTCAACGATTCCGTCGTCTACCAAACGGACCTCGGCGAGGGCGGCGAGAGCTTCGCGTTCAAACTCTACGCGGACGGCATTCGCGAGCTTTCGATCTACGAAGGCCTCTCTCAAGAAGATCTGACGTACTTCCTCGATTCGATATGGGGAAACGCGGAGTCCGGCCAGGAAGACGATGACCTCGTCACCCGCCTGTGGTCTCGGGATCTCTCGACGATCGCGATCGTCACGGCGGAAGAAGTGGCCCACTCGTCGTCCCACGACAATGCAACGGACCGGGCCGGTGCGATCATGAGCTCGTCCGACTCCTCGCTGCGGGACTTATTGGACCGCGAGCGAGCCCGCCGGGCGAATGAAACGACCGCTTCCGAGGCGGAATCGACAAGCCGAGGCAACCGCTTGCAGAACGGTCTGGTCGGGTTCGAGGTCACCGACGAAGAGTCGGCGGCCCTCGCGCGAGACATTGAGGCGGAGCGGGATCGGGACGGTCTTTTGCACATCATGGAGATGTTGACCGCCATTCTCGCATCCGAACAATCGTCGGCGCTGCTGACGAAACTGTTCGACGTATGGGGGGACATTATCGATCTCCTCCTCCGCGAGGGAAAATGGACGACCTTGGAGCATGTGGTCAGTCTGCTTCATGAAGCCGACGCGGTCAGGCCGGACCTCGGCGAAGAACATAAACGACAGGTCCGCGCTCTTCTCGACGGATTCGGCCGCCCGGCCCGGATAAAAGCCGTCGAAGCCTATCTGAATCAACATCCGGACGGCTCGACGGCCGGTCTCTCGACGATTCTGTTGCTGATGAAGCCGGACGCCGTTCCCGGACTCTGTTCACTGTTGGCCAACCTGGCGTCGCCAGCTCATCAGGCCATCGTCGCCGAAGCGCTTGCGACCCTGGCGAAAGACAACCCCGAACCGCTCATCAAAGGGCTGCGGGACCGAAGGCCGGTCTACGTATGCCATCTCCTCGCGATTCTCACCAAGTTAAAGAACCCGGCGTTCGCCGAATCCGTCGAAAAGCTCGTTCGATACCCGGATATGCAGGTCCGCAAGGCCGTCGTGCACGCGATCGGCTCGTTGCGTCCGAGCGGCGACGGCCTGAAACTTCTTTCCTTCATGGACGATGAAGAGGAAAGCATCCGCATCGCGGCCTTAAAACTGCTGATCTCGGGGCAGTACTCGGTTTCATTTTCCCACTGGTTTCCCATTCTGTCAGCCGATACGTTCGGGAACCGCCCGATCAGCGAGCGCCGGGCGATATTTCACGCCGTCGGAGCGACGTGCGGGGACGAAGCGGTCCCGTATTGGGAAGGTCTCTTGACCGCATGGTCGTGGCTCGGCCGAAAGAAAAAAGAAGAACTGGCCGTATTGGCCGCGGAAGCTCTCGGCAAACTCGGCACTCCCGCGGCCGTGGCGGCGCTCGTAAACGGGAGCAAGAAAGGCGGCGCCACGGTTCGGCAAGCCTGCACCCACGGTTTGTCGCGCGCTCAACAACGGACTCGGCACAACGCACCGGCCGTTCCCTCGGCCGACAAGGAACCGCAATCGTGAACGAATCGTCCTCTTCTCCCTCGATCGGCGCTCCGCCGATTCTCGCTCACGAGCAATCGCTTGCCAGAAAGGTGGGACAGGGCTCGGAGGCCGGCTACATCTACGATCAACAGATGGCGATGTTGGGGTTCCAACTGCTGACCCAACTGAACGCTTTGATCAAAACGTCCCGCATTCACGGTCGCAACAACGCCGCCCTCGACAAGCCGGTCGAGTCCATGTTGACGCTCATCCGCACCATGGCGCACGAGCATCCGGTCACACTCCGCGTGCAGAACGATTTCTTTTTCCTGGGCGAGGACCATCTGAGGGTCAGCCAGCAACAGATGCTGGTCCTGTCCAACGTGATCGACGCCCTGAACACCTGGAAAATGGGCGGCCTCACCTTTTCCCGCTCACTATCCTCCGACGACCTCCGCCAGTTCGCTTCTTTGTTCGTCAGCCTCGATCCCGCCACGCAGTCGATCGACGACTTTCGGCGAGCGCTCGCCGCGCTCAACGTCACAGGCATTACGATCGAAAGCCCCCGCGCGTTGGCGCCGGCGGCCTCATCCGACGACGATTCCCCGAAGCTTCGCCGGAAAGCTCAGATGAAAACCGCCTATGAAAAAGTCTCCGACGCGGTCGGCCGCCTCACTCAATCCGCCCGCGAGGGAGGCACCCTGAGCTTCAAACAAGCCAAACGGGCCATTCAAAACATCGTCGATCTGATGATGCAGGACGAGCCGGCGATGTTGGGCTTTACGACGTTGCGCTGTCACGACCAGTACACCCAAGAACATTCCGTCAACGTGGCGTTGCTTTCCATGGCGCTCGGCAATCGGGCGGGGTACGCCAAAGTCGAGCTGGCCGATCTCGGTTTGGCGGCGCTCTTCCATGACGTGGGGAAATGCGCGATCTCGCTGGACATCCTCAACAAGCCCGGCGAGTTCAGCCCCGAGGAGTGGGAAATCATGCAAACCCACCCCAAAGAAGGGGTGTTCACGCTCATCAAATTGCGCGGCTTCGGAAATGTTCCGGCGCGAATGGCCTCCGCGTCTTTTGAGCATCACATGAATTACGACTTTTCGGGCTACCCCAAACTGGCCGTCCCCTGGACGCAAAGCATCTCGAGCCGCATCGTGTCGATCGCCGACTGTTACGACGCGATGACGTCGTCCCGCGTCTACCGACGAGAGGCAATGGCTCCCTCCAAGGTCTTGCGCCTCATGCTGGAGAAGGCGGGAACGAGTTTCGACCCGACGCTCATGAAACTGTTCGTGACCTGTGTGGGCATTATCCCGATCGGCAGTCTTGTGGAGCTCACGAACGGCGCGTTTGCGGTCGTGCTCAAACCGGCCGCCAACCTCTCGGACAGCGAACGCCCGCTCGTCAAAGTGATCGCCGATCCGGAGGGGAATCCTCTCGACAACGGGTCGGAGCTGGACTTGACTGAAAAGGACGAGACCGGAAGCTACATCCACAGCATCGCTCGTCTCATCGACCACACCCGACACAAATTCGACACCAGCCGCTATTTCGTGTAGCCGTCCGGACTCCCGCCGTTCGTCCCGCGCTTGACAGCCTCAAATCACCTCGCCGACAATGCGGCATGCCGGAGTCCATCGTGATCGAGCGGTTGGAATTCCGCGGCCGCTGCGGCGTGACGGCCGAGGAACGGGCCCGTCCGCAACCGCTCGCGATCGACGTGGAACTGCGCCGCTCCTCCGAACAGCCCGATCTCGACGACCGACTCGAACTCACCATCGACTATGCCGCTGTCGCCCGACGCCTCGTGGAAGTCGGAACGGCGCAAGACTGCCGTTTGTTGGAAACCATGGCCGAGCGACTTCTCAGAATGTTGTTCGAGGAATTTCCGATCGAGCACGCCAAGCTGTGGCTTCGAAAACTCCATCCGCCGATCGACCTCGTCACCGGTTCCGTCGGAGTCTCCGCCGAACGGACCAGAGAGGCCCACCAAACCCGATACAACAATGACGCCCCGGCTCGACTGCTCGTCGAACAGCTCCACCGACTTCCCGCCGGCGCCGCGCTCGACGTGGCGGCCGGCAACGGTCGCCACTCGCTGTTTCTCGCGTCCCACGGCTATCAGGTCCACGCCGTCGATCGGGACGCCGCCGCCCTGGATCGGCTCCTCACCTCCGCCCGATCACGTTCGTGTGACAGAATCACGACACAGGTCGCCGACCTTGAACAGCCCTCTCCCCATGAACCCCGTCTCGGCAAGGAACAATATGACGTGATCGTCGTGTTTTTTTATCTGTATCGCCCTCTGTTCCCTCTCCTTATCGAAGCGCTGAAGCCGGGCGGCGCGCTGGTCTATGAAACGTTCACCATCGACAACCACGTTCACTACCACCATCCGAAGAGACGTGAATTTTGCCTCGACTCCAACGAGCTGCTGAACCTTGCGTCCGGTCTCCGGATCCTGCATTATGACGAGGGGCGCCGGACGGATCGCCCGGCGTACACGGCCCGACTCGTCGCACGAAAACCATCTTGAGAGGCATGACCGACATGAGCCGAGCGGATCTTCACCTGCACACCACCCATTCCGACGGAAGTCTGACTCCCTCCGAGGTCATCGCCCTCGCGCACGAGGCCGGCGTGACGGCGGCCGCCGTGACCGATCACGACATCACATCGGGCATCCCCGAAGCCGCGCGGACCGGCCGAGAGCTCGGCGTCGACGTCATTCCCGGAGTCGAGATCAGTTCCCTCTTCGGCGACACAGAATTGCACGTGTTGGGATACTTTCTCGACTGGCAAGACGAGACGTTGAATCGACGGCTGGCGGTCCTCCGCGAGAGCCGTCACCGGCGAAATCCCAAAATCATCGAACGGTTGCAGGCCGCAGGGATTGATATTACCTACGACGAGGTTCGCGCGATCGCCGGAACCGATTCGGTCGGACGGCCGCATATCGCGCGAGTGCTGATTAACAAGCGCGTCGTCGCATCGGCGCAAGAAGCGTTCGATCTGTGGCTTGCGGAGGGACGCCCGGCCTATGTCCCGCGCGAACTCCCCACTCCAGCGGAAGCCATCCGATGGATCAAAGACGCAAAGGGACTTGCGGTCCTCGCCCACCCCACCTGGATCAAGACGCCGGAAAGCACGTTGCCGGATCTGGCCCGCCGACTCAAAGCCGACGGACTCGCCGGCATCGAAGTCTATTACAGCACGCACACCGCCCGGCAAACGCGCGAGTATTCGGCGTTGGCCAAACAATTGGACCTGCTGGTCACGGGCGGAAGCGACTTCCACGGGGTGACCAAGCCGGATATCCGCGTCGGCGTCGGCAGAGGAACGTTGCGCGTTCCCTCCTCTCTTGTCGATGCCATGAAACGTGCGCACTCCGCGTTATAGCTTGCTCGCCCGTCGAGCGTGGATCTCCCGCCGGATTGAAACGCGCTGCGCCTTTTTCGGGATTCATTGACTCGCCTTGATGATCCGTTAGACTGTGACGAGTTTGACGGCGCATGCACCCATGACGAAGGCGCTCGGCTGGACTTGTTCGTATTTTCTCGTTCTTCTCACGGCCCTCTTCGGAGGTCCTTTGCTCAGCAAGCTTCCTTTCTTGCAGACGGCTCCCCTTGCGTTTCATGCTCTGAACGGCTCCCAAACGATCCGCGTGCTCATGGAGGGAACCGGCCTGGTTGCGCTGAGTTTGATCACGATCCAAGCGTATCGGCGGATGCCGGACAATGGGAGCGGCTTTTCGTTTTTGCGCAAACTTGTTTTCCCCTTGGCCGTTCTCGTTCTGTTGATCGTCGTGGACAGAACGATTCGAGCCGCCGAGTTCCCGCTCGTTGACTCCATCGGAAGTCGGTATTATCGGCTCACCTACGCCTCCGGTCTGACATTGGCGGGATTGTGGGTCACGGCCGGGTGGCTTTCAAAGCTTGATTCTCTTCATCGTTTTTTTTCCACGCCGGATGAGCGGAGCGATTCGGGACCGTCATCATGGGCCGACGAGAGCACGGGCGAGATCGGTTCACAGGATTCCACCGACAAAGTCGATTCCGGAGCCGCCTCTCCCCCGGCTTACAGAAATTCGCCCGGCATGCTCGGCCGATACAAAATTTTAAAAGAATTGGGACGCGGCGCGATGGGGGTCGTCTATCTTGGGAAAGATCCCACAATTCAGCGGTTCGTCGCCATCAAAACGATGCGGTTGGACGGCGTTGATGATCACGAAAAGTACGAAGCGGCCAAAGCCCGTTTCTTTCGGGAAGCCGAATCGGCGGGTCATCTGTCTCATCCGAACATCGTGACCATCTTCGACGCCGGGGAGGAAGATGATCTGGGCTATATCGCGATGGAATTACTCCACGGCACCACCCTCAAGAAGTGGTCGCGCGCACCTCATCTCTTGCCGCTCGACCAACTGCTTCCCATCCTCGCCGCCGTCGCCGACGCCTTAGATTACGCCCATCGACGGGGCGTCGTTCATCGCGACGTCAAACCCGCCAATATCATGCTGACGGACGATCAGGTGGTCAAAGTGATGGATTTCGGCATCGCCCATATGACGTCGTCGGCAAGGACCACGACGCATACCGTGATGGGAACTCCCACCTATATGTCGCCGGAACAGATCGCCGGGAAAAAAGTGGACGGCCGATCCGACATCTTTTCTCTGGGCGTCGTGACGTTCGAACTTCTGACCGGCTGTCCGCCTTTTACGGGCGATAACGTGCCGGCCGTCCTGTTCGCCATCGCCAACACCCCGCATCCCAAGCTCTCGGAACTGAGAACCGATCTTCCCCCCGCTTTGCAAGACGTTCTGGATCATGCCCTTCAGAAAAATCCGATCCGCCGTTATCGCCACGCGGGCGAGTTTGCGCGAGACCTCCGCTCCTGCCTGAAAACGCTCGTCGCCTAGCCGGATTACTTTCCGCGAGCCGCCTGCTCCTCAGACGTCCGGCAGGGAGTGGATGCCCGTTTCAGATTCAGCGCCTCGCACCGGAGACGCTCTTCGCTCGGCAGCGAGGCGGGGCAGATTTGCTGCACCTCTTCGGCACACTTTGACTCTGCAACGTGATGGAACCGGCTTGCCCGCCGATCGGCGTTCCCGCCGACCCGATTGTGTTCTCCGGTGGAGCGAGGAGCGGCGACCCCCGGAATCGTTAGGTCCAGCTCGGGTACGACGGCCGGGGAGTGAACGACCGGCTGTTCCGACAACAATTCTTCCCAGGAGGGCAGGTTGGCCCAGACCACGCTCCAGACCAAGGCCAATCCTATGAGCGACGCCAAGTTTGCCATCGCTCGTCCGGATGGATCCGGCTGCGTTCTTCCTTTCATATCATGAAGAATAAAACGGGCCGGCGAGAAAATCACCGAATCGCGCATTTCGCGCAGCGGCGATTGAAAGAGAAAAGATGTGCGGTCGATCGGGCCGGAGGACGGAGGCGGCGGTCAGTTTTCCGGAGTTTCGACGATGTGATTCTCGAACCTGGTGCACCCTTCAGCCAACAGCCGGTTGGTCAGCATCTCGCCCGGCCACTCGATGGGCAAATCGGCCGTGAAGACCCATACATCGGACGACGTCCACACCGGGCCGTGTTCTTCCGGCAGTTCGGGGTCGAATAAATCCGTCCACACCGGCATGTAGACCCCGTTGCCGCATTGCGTATGCAAATGCACGATCGTGCGGGATCGGACGAGCGGATCCAATTCGCGCCAGACCGCCGCCGTTTCATCGGCCAAGTGATGCAACCGAACCGCGTTCTGGGCGTCGAACATCGCATAGGCGGCATAGACCGGCGCTTCTATCGTATCGGGAGCTTCGGCCAGCTCCGGGCACTGTTCCATGAGTCCCTCCAGGACGGCGCGCCGATGGTGATGCTCCCACGCGTCCGGCAAACCGGGGTCCGGGGCCCCGATCAGCTGGAACAAGAGAAACGCCGTATTCTCGACCGGCGGGAGCAATCGAGGCGCCACCGTTTGCGCGCGACGAGACTCGGCAACCGTCGCGAGATGTTCATGAAGCGACTGTAAGTTGAGAAGCTCCAACGTGGCGTCGGTCAACAACCGAGGTTCCACGCGGACGACCGTTCCGGCCGGAATCCGCAGATACCGGTGGAGCAGTTCCGCCGTTTTGATCGGGTCGATTTTCAACTTGAGCGGAGACGTTAGATTGGCCTGAAGCGGCAGCCCCAGGGCCGCCATGACGGCGTAGGAGGGTTTATCGTCCGGTCCGTCGAGCACCAACGTGCAACTGGCCTCGGCGACAAGATCGAACAGCCATTCCGCCATTTCTTCATCGAGCGCGGCAAGCACCGTCAACAAATCATGCTCGCGTCCTTGCTCGAGAAACGCCTGCAGCGTATCGACGGCGTCGTCGTTGTCACCGTGGTCGTGGCGTCGGGCGTTGATGAGATGAATAAGATCGCGCGTCAGCGGATCAGGACGGGGCCAGGCCAACATGTGCGGTTCCTCTATTGGACGACCGTGTTGAATGGATTTTTGCGACGTACACGATTCATGTTGCCAAACTTTCCCGCCCGGTGCAAGCGAGGAATCGGTTCCGATGCGATCGGGGAAAATTCGGCCGCGTGGAGCCTCGTGACAAACGAACGCTATTCGCCGATGATTTTCACCAATACTCGTTTTCTTCGACGGCCGTCGAACTCTCCGTAAAAAATTTGCTCCCACGGACCGAAGTCCAGCTTGCCGTCCGTGATAGCCACCACCACCTCCCGCCCCATGATTTGACGTTTCACATGAGCGTCGCCGTTGTCTTCACCGGTGTCGTTGTGCCGGTAGCGCGCGTCGTGCGGAGCGAGCCGTTCGAGAAACTCGTCGTAGTCGCGCAAGAGGCCTGGCTCGTCGTCATTGATGTAAACACTGGCGGTGATGTGCATGGCGTTCACCAGCACCAAGCCTTCTCGCACCCCGCTTCTTTTGACCGCTGCCTCAATCTGAGGAGTGATGTTGAGATACGCCCGTCTTGTTTTGGTTTCGAACCAGAGTTCTTCACGGTAGGATTTCATGGCCTGAACGGCCGTCATTGTGCCTGCCGGTCCCAACAAGTTTCAAGAGGAAGGCCGAACGGCGGAGGACTCTTTATAACATAACCGACCGCTTTCACAGTATGAGATAATGTTCATATGGTCGCACCACGTCGGCTGCCGGAACCGAAATTTTCGCGGAACGCGCGCATCGTACTGCGGCAGCGGTATCTGGCCAAAGGCCCAGGCGGAGCCGTCACAGAATCTCCACGCGCCATGTTGTGGCGCGTCGCCCGCGATATCGCGTCAGCGGAACGGCATTCCTCCTCGGCGCCGCGCCTGCACGCGCTCGCTCGTCAATTTTATGAGCTGATGGCCTCCCTGGTTTTTCTGCCGAACTCGCCGACGCTCATGAACGCGGGCCGCCCTCTCCGGCAACTTTCAGCCTGTTTCGTGTTGCCGGTGGAGGATTCGTTGGAATCCATTTTCGAATCGCTCAAGCAGCAGGCGCTCATCCATCAATCCGGCGGAGGCACGGGATTCTCGTTCAGCCGCCTTCGCCCTCAAGGCGATCGCATCGCCAGCACCGGGGGACCGGCATCGGGCCCGGTTTCCTTCATGCGCCTCTTCAATCTGGCGACGGACGTCATCAAGCAAGGGGGAACGAGGCGCGGCGCCAACATGGGAATTCTGCGCGTCGATCACCCCGACATTCTGGAGTTCATCGACCTGAAACGACGGCCCGGCGAGATGAGCAATTTCAACCTCTCCGTCGGCCTGACCGACCGATTCATTCAGGCGGTCACGCGGCGCCGCGCCTATGCGCTGGTCAATCCGCGCACCGGTCGGCCGGTCCGTCGTCTGCCGGCCGCATCGGTCTTCGACCGGCTGGTTCAGGCCGCTTGGCATTCGGGAGAACCGGGTGTCGTGTTTCTCGACACGATCAATCGAGCCAACCCCACTCCCCACCTAGGCTTCATCGAAGCCACCAATCCCTGCGGGGAGCAACCATTGCTTCCGTTCGAATCCTGCACGCTCGGCTCCATCAATGCCGCCAAATTCGTCGTGCAACGAAACGGCTCACCGGCCATCGATTACGATCGACTCGCCGTCGTCATTCCACTCGCCGTCCGATTTCTCGACAACGTCATCGATCGCACCAAATTCCCGGTGTCGCTTATTGAAACGCACACCAAACGGACGAGAAAAATAGGACTGGGGATCATGGGCTTTGCCGATCTTCTGATCCGACTCGGCGTTCCCTACGGCAGCGACGAGGCGCTGCGAATCGCGGAAGAACTGATGGGATTCGTACAATCCCGGGCTCATGAGGCTTCCCGGCGACTGGCCGTGGAGCGGGGAACGTTTCCCGCCTACGCGGGCAGCCGCTTGCAAGCGGAGGGGCGGGAGCGGCGGCATGCGACCGTCACGACCATCGCTCCCACCGGAACGATCAGTATCCTGGCGGACTGTTCGGCCGGCATCGAACCCCTCTACGGGATCAACGTCGTCCACTCCGTCATGGAGAATGTCCGCCTGGAACGGCTTCACCCCGAATTCCTCAAACAAGCCCGCGCGAGAAAGCTCCCCCTCGAACCCCTGCGCCGCGAGGTCGGTCGACAGGAATCCATCCAACATGTAACTTCGATTCCGGAGGATCTCCGCCGCTTGTTCGTCACCGCACACGATATCAGCCCGGCCCTGCACGTTCGCATGCAGGCGGCCTTCCAAAAATACAGCGACAGCGGCGTCTCGAAAACGATCAACCTCCCCGCGTCGGCCACGCCCCAGGACGTGGCCGACGCGTTCTTGCTCGCCCACAAACTCAAGTGCAAGGGGCTGACCGTCTATCGATCCGGAAGCCGACAGCACCAGGTGTTGACCTGCTCCCGCATCTCATCGTGCTGACGTCAACGATTTGTTTTTCCACTCCGCTGAAATTCCGTGCAAAATTGACACCTCGACAGCTTGGTGATAAGTACACCCTTATGTTCTTCGTCGCTGAGTATTCCGCCAGAGGAGGTCTATGATGTTTGCGACCGACGGTCCATCCATACCCGCCATATCCGGCGACCTGCCGTCTTGGAGCCTCTTTTTCGCGCGTCAGCCGGAACCGGACTTGGAGTTTACGGAAGAAGAGTTGGAGCAAACATCGAACATTCGCTCGCCCTCGCCATTGAAAACTCCGCCCCCAAAACCAGGGAAAAGTCCCCTGATTTGGGTTCTCCTGCTGGTCTTGATCGGCGGCGGGGCCTACGTTGCGATGGAACCGGACCTCGTCATGGATGTCGTCGGGCCGTTTCTCAACGATACGCCGGAGCCCGCGCCGCCGATTGCAAGAAAACCGGCTTCACCGGCAGCCGCAGGCCAAAGCATCACACCGATTCAATCGACCCCACCAACGGGAGCGACCGCGCCATCGGCGAGCGACCGGCCGGCTGAGACGGCCGACTCTTCCTCATCATCGCCGGCTTCGCCCGCGGCGCCCCCGCCGCCGATTCCCGCGCCGGCAACTCAATCCAATGGGACGACCGCATCGTCGGCCCTCGAAGCCGTGCCATCGGCCACAGATTCCGCCCCTCCTCTCTTTGAAGAAGGCCAACGGGTCGCGCTGTTGCCGAATCCCGGTGCTCCGCGCGAAAAGGTCGCATTGACGCGCGACGCGGCAGGAACAACGCGAGGTCCGGCCGTTCCTCCCGGAACCGTCTTCACGATCCTCGACGGAGAATTGCAGGACAGCGGCTGGGTGTACTACGTTCGAAGCGACTACGGCACGACCGGCTGGCTCCAAGAAAAACAGCTTCGGGCCAAACCTTGATCGTTCCATACAAGAACCGGTAGTTCGCACTCGACGATGTAGAGAGAAACGGCACGGTCTCCGTGCCGCCGGCCTCTGTTGTGTTATAATGCCGCGCGCTCGACATCTCTTCTCACATCCTGGAACAGCGAACAGCCCATGCGCGCCGTGATTTTTGATTTCGACGGAGTCATTGCCGACACCGAACCTCTTCACTTCGAGGCGCTGCGACGCACGCTCGCGACGGTCGGCGTAACGTTGACCGAACCGGACTACTATGCCAACTACCTCGGCTTCGACGATCGCGGCTGCATTGTGGAAGCGCTGCGCGCGAACCGAATACCGGTTACGGAGCCGCTCGCGCACGACTTGATGCGGGAAAAGGCCCGAGCGTATCTGGCCTCCATCCGCGACCATCTCGTCATTTTTCCCGGCGTCAGAGAGTTCGTCGAAGAAGCCGCGTCGGTCTGTCCCGTGGCGATCGCCTCGGGCGCGTTGCGGGCGGAAATAGAACTGGTGTTGGAACAGGCCGGCATCCGGAAAGCTTTTTGTCATATCACCAGCGCGGAGGATGTCGCGAACAGCAAGCCGGATCCCGAGCCGTTTCTGCGTGCGTTGGCGGGATTGAATCAAGAACGGCCCGACGCCCGGCTGACGGCCGACGCCTGTCTGGTCGTCGAAGACTCTCTGCCCGGGATCAGGGCGGCCAAATCCGCGGGCATGAAAGTATTGGCCGTGACCAATACCCACACCGTTCAAGACCTAGGGGAAGCCGACGCCGTCACTCCCAGCTTACACGGGATCACATTGGCGGAGATGAAAGCCCGTCTATGGCCGGCATGACCGTCGACGAAGCGCAGGCGTACTGCGCCGCCTATACCAAGAAAAGCGGCAGCAACTTTTATTATTCGTTTCTTTTCCTGCCCAAGGCCTCGCGCAACGCCATGTATACCGTCTACGCGTTCTGCAAAGCGGTGGACAGCGCAGTCGATGAACCGCCGTCAGGGAGCGACCCCAAGGAAGCGCTGCGACAATGGCGGGCCGAACTCGACGCCGTCTACGGCGGTACTCCCGTTTCACCGATCGGCGTCAGCCTCGCGCGCCATATTAAGACCTTTTCGATCCCCAAAGTTTATTTTGAAGAGCTGATCAAGGGCGTCGAAATGGATCTCTTGAACAACCGGTACGTCACGTTCGACGAACTGTCCCTTTATTGCTATCGGGTGGCGTCGGTCGTGGGGCTCATTTGCCTTCACATCTTCGGCGTCACGTCGCCCCGGGCGCAGGATTATGCCGTCGCCCTCGGCATGGCCTTTCAACTGACCAATATCCTGCGCGACGTCGGCGTTGACGCGGACGACAATCGCATCTATCTTCCTCTCGACGATCTCCAGGCCTGCAACTGTCCGGAACAGACCGTCTTGAAAAAAACCCACACTCCGGAATTCAAGACTCTCATGAAAAAAGAAGCGGCCCGAGCCCGCCATTACTATGAAAAAGCCCGTTCCGCCTTCACGGCACTGACCCCGTCCGAACGCCGCGCCCTCGTCGTGGCGGAAATCATGCGCGCCATTTACAGCCGCATTCTCGGCAAGATCGAGGGGACCGATTACCAAGTATTCGGACCTCGTGTCACCCTGTCCACCCCTCACCGGCTTGCGGTGGCGTTCGGCGTGTGGGCTCGCGGCTCCCGATTTTCGTGATCGCCGGAGCTTCACAAACCGTCCTCATTTTAGGCGCAGGCCTGACCGGATTGGCGGCGGCCTTCTTCCTGACCAAAGAAAATCACCGAGTCACCCTGGTAGACTTTCTCAACTGGGAAGACGGCTACAAGACCGACAAAACCGACGCCATGCCGATGACATTCGGAGGGCACGGGGAAACATCTCGGGCGATTCGTCTGGTCGAACGCGACGCCGCCTTGCGGGCCGACAGAGCCATTCCCCTCGAATTTCGCCTGCCCGACGGGCAAACCGCCGCCTATTCTCCCGCTCGTCTTCCCGGAATTTTACAGTGGATCGCCGGTCTGTCTCGTTTTGAGGGTCTCACCCGGCGTGACCGCCGGCGATTGCTCGCCTATCTGGAACGAATCTGGGAGGGAGCGGAATCGCTCCCGGCCGATTTGGACAATCGAACCGCGGATGAATGGCTGGCGTCGATCGGACAGAGTTCGGAAAGCCGAACATACATCTGGAGTCCGCTCAGTCTGTGGTTGACCGGCAACGGCCTCGAACGTCTCTCCGGCTCCGTTTTCACTCGGCAATTATCAGTTCTGTTTCTCGGAACGGCCCGAGACGCTTCTCTCACATATCGTGATGGATCCATCGGCGATCGTTTGATAAGTCCGATGCGGCACGCCTTGGAACGGCAGGGAGTCCAAGTCCTACACCAAACAGAATCCCCACTACTTCGGATCGGACCGAGCGGTATTGAAGAAGTCCGGCTCCACGACGGCGGCTCTCTTCGTGCCCAGTGGTACATCGCCGCTCTCCCTCATCGAAAACTGCTCGCCTTATTGCCAGAACAACTTCTTGCGCGCTACGCCTATTTCGCGCAGCTCGCCGAACTGGAACCGTTGCCCGAAGTCATGGTGGAGCTTCGACGACCATCGACCGCTCCGTTTCCCCGATTGGTTTTGCTGGGGGGAGAGCCGTTTCATTACTTGGTCGCTGCGCCGTCGGGACCGAATGAAACGGCGTATCGACTTTCAATGGTCGGTCATTCGCCCCTGACGGAATCCACCGACGACAGTCTGCTTCGCCTCGGCCACGAGGAACTCCGACGGATTTTCCCCGACAGCGCGCCGCATCATGATCGATCCGGCGTCGTCCATCGCAACAACCAAGCCGCGCTGTCGCTGCGACCCGGCGCGACGTTACGCAGGCCGCTTCAGCAAAGCCCCCTGCCCAATCTTCTCCTCGCCGGCCCATGGACGGACACCGGATGGCCGGCCAACGTTGAAAGCGCAATCACCAGCGCGCAACGTTGTGCGGACATCATTCGTAGCCGGATCGCAGGCTGAACGACCAAAGTTTTTCATCCGGTCGTGAGCCGCGATTGACATTGCCGGCAGGCCTTTCTAAGATGGCCCATCTTTTTTGCACCCGTCGCATGATGACGACACCGCTTGAAGAACTTGCACAATCCCTCGTCAACTGCCAGCGATGCAAACTGGCCAAGCTGGGCCGCACGCAAGTCGTCTTCGGTGTAGGCAACCCGCAGGCCAGCATTATGTTCGTGGGCGAAGCGCCTGGCTTCCATGAAGATCGACAGGGAGAACCGTTTGTCGGCGCGGCGGGAAAACTGTTGAACGATTTGCTCGCCTCGGCGGGACTGTCGCGCGATCAGATCTACATCGCCAACGTCATCAAATGCCGCCCGCCGAACAATCGAGACCCGGAGGCGGACGAAGTGGACACGTGCAAACCGTTCCTGCTCCGACAAATTCAACTGATCCGTCCGCAACTGGTCTGCTCGCTCGGCAACTGGGCCACTCAAACCTTGCTGGGACACAAAGTCGGCATTACCAAGGTCAAAGCGCAGGCCTTTTATCTGAAAGACTTCGTATTGTTTCCTCTCTTGCATCCGGCCGCGGCCCTGCACCAAGGCAACCTGCTGGCGCCGCTCAAGGAGGATTTCAAAAAACTGAAGGAATTCCTCGACAAACACACCAAGGCAACAAACCAAACGCCCGGCGCTCCCGCGACCGCGCCGGCCCTCCAGATCGAATCACCCAAACCGGCCCAGATGGACTTGTTTAGTTGAACGTCCCCTTTTACGACGGTCATCGGCCTCGCGCTAAGCGCGCAAAAACGTAGGAAGGGTGGTGTTGCACTCCTCCAAGATACGGGGTGTAGACGCCCCTGCTTCCGAACGGACCGGATTCATTGAACGGACAACATATGTGTGATATACATCGACCTTACAATGAGGGAACACCCGCCCGTGACGGCCAAGATCATGACATCGGTTTACCTTACCCCCCAACTCAAGCAGGCGCTCACTCGCTTAGCCAAACGACGTGGTGCGACGATGTCCCAGGAAATTCGTGCGGCGTTAGACCGTCACCTTGAACGGGACGATGATATCGAATTACAGCTTGGTCTTCTTGCCAATCAGGCCAACCAGGCACTGACACGGATGATCGATAAACTGGACGAGGCCCATGCGGCAATCAGCCATCTTAAGAAAAGCCTCGCGGGAAGAAAACGATGAGCTGGGCCGGCGATGCCTTGGCGGCTTTGCGCAAGATCATCACGCTGGAAGAACGAGTGGTGACGTTGGCGGATGATATTCGCGAACTGGCTCACATCGTGAAAGACCTCGACCATCGACTGGTAAAGCTTGAAACAAAGATCGAGATCTACGAACGCCTGAGCGAAAAATCCGGTCCCCGTCGGTTGCCTCCTCATAACTAGCGAATTTGGTCCTCTCTCTAATATGGATGGGTTCGTTTGGCATCATCGCTCTTTCTGTTCCCCCTCCAGGTACAGCAATACTGAGGTTCGGTTAAGCCTCCGCCTACCTTCATGCTAAGACCGGTCCGGTATATCAAACGCAAGGATTCATCGAAAAGGGTGACCTCGAATTCGGCAAAGCCTTTCATATTCAACTTCACTTCGAAAATATCCGGAGCATGATCCTGGCGGAAGAGCAATTAAAGGTTAGAGAAACGGACGTAGGCTGAGCTGGCAGATTAGGGGCAAAGGCTGAACGTCGCAGGCGTCAATATTTTGTGTTGACGTTGGAAGAGGAATCTCCGTGCGCGGTTTTATCTCCCTTCTCATCCTCCGGCGGTTTCTCTTCTTCCGGCACATCGAACCACTGGACGAGCATATCGTCCCACCAGGCCTCGGTGACTTCCTCGCCCGGGTCCGTTCCGAGAAACGCCACATCGTCCTTCTGGATCGAGGGATCGACGAGATGGGGCTGGAATTTCGCGCGATCGATGACTTCTTTCGTCGCGTAGCCGCCTAGGATCCAGGAGTCGGGATCAGCCCGGCGGGATTTGTACGCCTTCAGTCCGAGTTTCAAGTACAGGAAGATGTGCCGCTGAACGGGATCGGCCATGCCGGACGGAGGAAGACTCAGTGTTTTTTCGATCCGTTTTCTCCAGCGTCGGTCGTCGTATCGTGAGGTGATCAGTTGAAGGGCTTTTTTGCCCAGGGCCGCATCCAATGGCATCCTTCACCTTTGCTCAAAGCCTCGGACAATGGAGCGGACGGACAGAAATTTCGACCGAGGGATCGCTTTTACCCACGGACGCGCCCGGCTCGTCGCAAAAACGATCGTCGCGCCCAAGCCCGCGCAACACCGGCATCAGCCCAGGTGCCGCTTAAAAAACGCTTTCGTCCTTGCCCAGGCATCTTTCGCCGCTTCCGGCCGATACACGGAGGGATCGTTATCGCGGAAAAAGGCGTGCGGCGCTCCGGGATAGGTCTTGATCTCGCCCGACTTGTTGTATTTCTTCAAAGCCGCCGCCAACCGTTGCACGTCCGCCTTGGTGATCCAGCCGTCGTCTTCGCCGTAGAAATACAACACCGGCGCCGATAGGTTTTGGAGCGGCGTGTCGGGGTTGGGGACTTGGCCGTAAAACGGCACCGCCGCTTTGACGTCCGGATTGACACAGGGCAGCATGAGCGCATAGGACCCCCCCATGCAAAAGCCGGTCACGCCGATCCGCGCGCCGTCGACTTCGGGAACGGACTTGAGATAGGTCACGGTGGCGTTCAAGTCTTTGAGCCCGTCCTCTTGCTTTAAACTGTTCATCAGCTTGCCGGCTTCTCCGGGATCGGTCGTCAGCGCATGGCCCAAACGCGAGTACAGATCCGGCGCGATCGCCACGTATCCTTCCGCGGCGTATCGTCTGGCGATATCCTTGATATGGTCGGTGAGTCCCCACCATTCCTGAATCACGATAACGGCCGGCCGCTTCTCTTTCGTCGTGGGTGCGGCGACGAATGCCTTCACCGTGACGTTGCCGCTCGGATACTGCACCATGGTTTCTCTGATCGATTCGGCCATTGTTCACCTCCCTCGCCCATAAGGTATCAGGCGTTGGTCTTTCACGGAAACGCCGACGGATAAGACGTCCGGGGTTAATTGCCCGCCACCATCATCTCGGCGATCTTGACCGTCGGGCTGGCGACTCGTCCGCGAAAGACAAGATCGTTGCCGACCATCTCGATGTCCTTGAGCATCTGTTTCAGATTGCCGGCGATGGTGATTTCTTCGACCGGGAAGGCCAACTCCCCGTTCTCAATCCAAAACCCGCTGGCGCCTCGTGAATAGTCTCCGGTCACCATATTGATGCCGAAACCGATCAGCTCGGTCAAATAGAGCCCCTCTTTCACCGATCCGATAATCTGCTCCGGCGTCTTGGTGCCCGGCACGAGATAAAAATTGGTCGGCCCGACCGAGGGGCTTTCGCCGACGCTCCGGGAAGCATTGCCGGTCGAAGGCAGTCCCATCTTCTTTCCCGAATAGGTGTCCAACAGATAACTGGTCAGCACGCCCCGCTCGACGATCGTGTTTTTCCTGGTCGCCACTCCCTCTCCGTCGAAGGGTCTGGACCCGAGCCCCCCGACCATACGACCGTCGTCGTACACCGTGATCAGGTCGGACGCGATCGTCCGGCCGAGTTGATCCAAGAGAAACGACGCCCGTTTGTACAACCCGTAGCCGGAGACGGCGCTGCACAGATTCGCCAACAGGCTGCCGGCCGTTTCTTGATCGAACACGACCGGCACGCGCTTGGTCGCGACCCGCCGCGCGCCCAATCGCCGAACCGCCCGCCTGGCCGCTTCCCGCCCGATCGACTCGGCGGAAGCCAGCCGCGCGAACTTTCGTTGCACTTCATACCATACGCCGCGTTGCATGGAGCCCGTCCGCGCGTCACTGGCGATCGGCGACACGGACAAGGAAAAGCTGGAGCCGTTGTACGATCCGATAAATCCGTGGCTGTTCGCCAATACCACTCGACCCGACGACGATTCGAATTCCGCTCCTTCCGAGTTCGTCACGCGCTCGTCGGCGGCAAAGGCGGCCGCCTCACCTCGTTTGGCCCACTCGATCTGGTTCTCCGTGCTCAGAACCGTGCCGTCGTAGAGATCGAGATCCGGCCGGTCCGTCGCCATTTGGGTCGCTTCCGGCAAACCGGACGCCGGGTCTTCGACGACCGTTTTCGCGAGCGTGCAGGTTTCAGAGACAAGTCGTTCGAGCGATTCTTTTGAAAAATCAGAGGTCGAGCTCGTCGCCGATCGCTTGCCGACGAACACCCGCAACCCCAACCGCTTTTCCCTGGCCTTGGTCAGCCGGTCAACGGCGCCCACCCGTACCTGCACCGACAACGTCCGGCCGTCGGCCACGACGACGTCGGCCTCCGTGGCTCCGCCGGCCTTCGCGCGGCTTAGGATATCCGCCGCAAGCTGGGCGTAATCGCCGTCGCTCTCGACCATCGACCGACTCGATTGCAATTCAGGACATAATTCCATCGTTCGCTTTGAGGTGTCGCCCATTGATGAGATTCAGACGGTTTTTCTCTGTTCATGAGCGATCATGACCGACGTGCGTTCTTTCACCGTTGCGTGCCGCCGACCGTGATCTCGTCGACCTTGATGGTCGGAAGGCCGACCCCGACCGGTACCGACTGGCCGTCTTTTCCGCAGGTGCCGATGCCGTTGTCCAATTTCAAGTCGTGCCCGACCATCGACACTCTTTTGAGAATCTCGGGGCCGTTTCCGATCAACGTCGCCCCCTTGACCGGCCGAGTCACCTTTCCGTCTTCGATCAAATACGCTTCGCTGGCCGAGAACACGAACTTGCCGTTCGTGATATCCACCTGCCCCCCGCCGAACGACACCGCATAGAGTCCCCGTTTCACGGACCGGATGATATCCTGCGGATCGGATTCGCCCGCCAACATAAAGGTGTTCGTCATGCGGGGCAGCACCACGCTCTGATAACTTTCTCGCCGCCCGTTGCCCGTCAAGCCGATCCCCATCAGCCGGGCGTTGAGCTTGTCGGTCAGATAGCCGCGAAGAATGCCCTTTTCGATCAGGATCGTGCGGCCGGTCGGCGTTCCCTCGTCATCCATGTTCAACGATCCTCGCCGAAACGGCAGGGTGCCGTCGTCCACGATGGTGCAGACCTCGGAAGCCACTCGTTTGCCGATCAAGTTGGAAAACGCCGACGTCTTCTTGCGGTTGAAATCCGCCTCGAGACCGTGACCGATCGCTTCATGCAAGAGAATACCGGGCCACCCCCCGGCCAAGACGACGGGCATCACGCCGGCGGGCGCTTCGACGGCGGAAAGATTGACGATCGCCTCGCGCGCGGCTTCCCGCGCGTATTCCAGATGACGGTTCCGGTCCCGATAAAACTCAAATCCCACGCGCCCGCCTCCGCCGAAACTCCCGATCTGGCGATTGCCCCCCTCCTCGGCGATACAACTGATTTGCAGACGCGACAGCGGCTGAACATCCGCGACCAAGACGCCGTCCGACGTCGCCACCACCACCACCTTGTATTCCGTGTTAAACGACGCCATGACGTTTTTGATACGAGGATCGTACCGTCTGGCCTCCGCGTCGATCTCATTCAGCAAGGCGACTCGCTCGGACGTCGCCACTTCGGCCTTCGCCCGGTCGACCGGATACAAATCGTGCGCCGGCCGCCGATGGACGGGAACCGGGACCATCCGAGTTCCCTTGGGAGAGTCGGCGATATACCTGGCGGTATCCGCCGCGAGTTCCAAGTCCTTCTTCGTCAAATCGTCGGAGTAGGCAAACCCCGTTTTCTCGCCGGCGGTGGCCCTGACGCCGACTCCCTGCGAGATGCTCTTCGCAGCGCGTTTGACGATGCCTTCTTCCATCGAGACCGACTCCGCAACTCTCGACTCAAAGTAGAGATCGGCATAGTCGACATCCCGCGTACTGAGCCGATCCAACACGTGCCGAGCGTCCGCTTCCGTCACGCCGAATGTCGCTAATTGAACCGGCTCCGTCATCAATGGACCGCCTTCCCCGGGTCGTCTTTTACGTTTGCGTTAACTAGGTTTTGCGCGCGTAATCTGCAGGGCAATCTGCGCAAGATGGACGCGCGGAGTATAACTTATTCATTTCCGTGGTCGCAATGCGACGGATGGCGATTTGTAGGACTACTACCTAGATTCCGAGTTATTGTTTGACATTCCGCCCCCCCGCCAGTAGACTTCGGCTACCCTCCTGACGCAGAGTTGTAGCCGAGACACCATACAACCACAATTCATCTGGAGGAGCACCGGCAAGGTTTAAGGTTTCATGAGACACCAGCCTGTAGTCAGCCTTGATCATCTCTCGGAGGGCGAGTTGGCGGCCAAATTGGATCCCGAGCTGCTGCCCAAACACGTTGCCGTCATCATGGACGGCAATGGGCGGTGGGCCGAACTGCGCGGCCTTCCCCGCATCGAAGGTCATCGCGAAGGCATCAACTCCGTCAGAGAAATGATCTCGCTCTGCTTGGAGCTCGGCATCCAGGCTCTGACGATCTACGCCTTTTCTCAAGAAAATTGGAACAGACCCAGCCAGGAAATCAATGCGCTCATGGGTCTTCTCGAACATTATCTCTCGACGGAACGAACGGGCCTGATCGAGCAACAGGTTCGATTTCGAGCCATCGGACGCCTTGAACTCCTCCCGCCGTCGGCACGGCATTGGGTCCGCAGAACCGAACAAGAAACCGCCCACCTGGACAAAATGACCCTGACGGTGGCCTTGAGTTACGGAGGTCGTTCGGAAATCGTCGATGCCGTGAGAGGATTGCTGGCCGATGTGCAGGCCGGTGCCATCGAAGGCGAGCGGATCGATGAAACCTTGTTCCAACAGTACTTATACACGCATCCGCTTCCCGATCCCGATCTTCTGATCCGGACGAGCGGGGAAACGCGAATCAGCAACTTTCTGCTCTGGCAGTTGGCCTATACGGAACTGTGCTTCACCCCCACGTTGTGGCCGGATTTTCGCCGGCGCGAATTTTTGTTGGCGCTGTTGGAATATCAAAAACGGGAGCGCCGTTTCGGGCGAATCTTGAGCGCGATCTCCTCATAGTTCGAGTGGATGCCGCCCCAACCGTTCACGGATACGCGTGAGTCCGCGCTTGTGATCACACCATCGATAGGCCCTCGACGGTTCGACCCCCGACGTCTTTATACCGCGGCCGCGCTGATCCCGCTCGTTTACGTTATCATCTCGTACCTCCCCCCCTGGGCCTTGACCCTGTTGTTGATGACGGGCGGTTGCCTCGCGCTGATCGAGCTGTACCGCATCACGCTCCCCTCGCCCCCCAACCACTGGCTGATCGCCGTCGGACTCTCTCTCTCCACCCTCGTCTTGGCCAAACATCAATTATCCTTGCTTGCAACGGACCTCCTGACGATCGGGACATTGGCCGTTCCCGTCACGATGCTGCTGTCCTCAGGGTCTTTCCATCGTCGGCTGAAAGAGACGACCCTCATCGCCTTCGGAATCCTGTACGTGGGGTTCACCCTAAGTACCGTGGCATCGACGCGCTTGCTGCCCGACGGCGAGCGGCTTGTGATCTTCCTCGCATTGGTCACCTGGGCCGGCGACACCGGCGCCTACTACGCCGGCACGCTCTTCGGCAAGCATCCGCTCGCGCCGTCGATCAGCCCGAAAAAAACCGTCGAGGGCGCGATCGGCGGTCTGGCATTGGCCGAAAGCGCGGCCGTTCTGGCCCACGCGTGGTTTATGCCGGAATTATCGCTGTCCGACGCCATGGTGCTCGGCCTGCTCTTGACGGCCGCAGGCCTGTCCGGCGATCTTTGGGAATCATTCATCAAACGCCGAGCCGGGGTGAAAGACTCGGGCACCATTCTGCCCGGTCATGGCGGCATGTTGGATCGGCTCGATAGTCTCTTGTTCACCGCCCCCGCCTTCTACTACTATGTGACCTATTTTCGAGGCCTGTTACCATCTCCATGACCGAGGAGCAACCATGAAGTCGATCATTATCCTGGGGTCAACCGGATCGATCGGGACGAATACGCTCGATATCGTGCAACGGTTCCCCGATGACTTTCGCGTCGTCGGACTGACGGCGGGCGGTAATATTGAGAAACTGGAAGCGCAGATCCGCGCCTTCAAGCCGCAAGCCGTGGCGGTATCCTCGGAAACGTCCGCCGCGCTCCTCCGGACGAGATGCGCGGAGCTTCCAGTGGATATCTTGGTCGGCGAAGCAGGCATCGCCCAGGTCGCCGCCATGCCGGGGGCCGAACTGGTGATTTCGGCCATCGTCGGCGCCGCCGGTCTTGTTCCCACCTTGGCGGCCATTCGCAGCGGCAAGCACATTGCGCTGGCCAATAAAGAACCGATGGTGATGGCCGGCAAACTGATGCAGACCGAAGCCCGCAAGCACGGCGTCAGGATTTTTCCGGTCGACAGCGAGCACAGCGCGATTTTCCAATCGCTCGAAGGTCATCGACTCCAAGACGTCCGTCGCCTCATTTTGACGGCCTCCGGCGGCGCCCTTTGGCCCTTGACGAAGGAGCAGTTATCGGATGTCACGCCCGAGCGCGCGCTGCAACATCCGAACTGGAAGATGGGCTCGAAAATTACGATCGACTCCGCGACGTTGATGAACAAAGGGCTCGAAGTCGTCGAGGCCCGCTGGCTGTTCGACATCCCCGAATCCCGCATCGACGTGTTGATCCACCGAGAAAGCATCATCCACTCCCTGGTCGAATATGAGGACCGATCCGTGATCGCTCAGTTGGGACTCCCGGACATGCGGACTCCCATCTCCTACGCGATGCGATACCCCGAACGCATGCCGCTCGACCTGCCTTCTCTGGACTTGACGGAAATCGGCAAATTGACGTTTTGCAAACCGGACCATGACCGGTTCCCCTGCCTCTCGCTCGGTTACGAGTCGCTGCGGATCGGCGGGACGATGCCGGCCGCCATGAACGCCGCCAATGAAGTGGCGGTCGAGGCGTTCCTCAACGGCGGCATCCGCTTTATCGAAATTCCCGAAGTGATCCGACACACGATGGACGCCCACACCCATCGGGATCTCGTCGATCTTGAAGACGCCTTGGAAGCGGACCGCTGGGCGCGGGAAAAGGCCGGATCGCTGGTCCACGCCATGACACGCTGACGATGACTATTTTGAAATCGGCTCAATCGATGGTAGAGTAACCCCGACGTCGATACTCCCGACAGCTCGAACGCTGGATGCTCACAATGGTCTCCGCCATAACTTGGTCCCCCGACACCCTCTGGCTGCTGCTGCAAAAAGCGTGGTGGTTTCTTGTCGTTCTTGGCGTCCTGGTGGCGTTTCATGAGCTCGGTCACTTCCTCGCGGCCCGGTGGGTCGGCGTGAAGGTGCTCAAATTCTCGCTCGGCTTCGGTCCCAAATTATTCGGCCGCCAAGTCGGCGAGACGGAGTATCTGCTGTCCGCCATTCCGCTGGGCGGCTACGTCAAATTGTTCGGAGAAGAGGAGACGGAAGCGACTACCGCCGAAGACCGCCGACGATCATTCGCCCACCAAAGCCTCGGGGGAAAGATCCTCATCGTGGCGGCCGGCCCCGGCTTCAATTTCATCCTGGCCTATTTGATCTTTGCCGGCTGGCTGGCGACGGGATCGCCTTTGTTCGTCCCCACGTTTCGAGATCTGAGCGCCGACATCGAGGCCCTCGTTCCCACGTCGCCGGCCGCGAAGGCGGGGATGGAGGTGGGCGACCGCGTCGTCAGGGTCAACGGAAAAGATATTTCGACCAAAAGCGAATTGCTGGACGCCGTCGCGAAAAGCAACGGCGAATCCCTCACGCTTGAAATCAGTCGAGACGGCCGGATGAAAACCCTGACCGTCGCACCGGTACCGGTTCCCGGAGCCGCGGCGGACGGGGAGGAATCGGTCTATACGATCGGCGTCGAAGAAATCCCTCCGCTCGTCACGGCCGTCATGCACGGATCGCCCGCCTCGGCGGCCGGATTCCAACCCGGCGATCGGGTCGCGACCATCGAAGGACAACCCATTTATACCTGGTCCCAGATGACCGCCCTGGTCAAGCAACATCCGGACCGGCCGTTGCGCGTGGAGGTGCTCCGCAACGGGCAGCGGGTCTCGCTCACGGTCACGCCGTCGGTCGAAAAGGTAACGGTGGGCGGCCAGACCGTTGAAATCGGGAAAATCGGCATCTCCGGCCCTGGCCGATCGTTGATGCGATCCGACAATCTGTTTGAAGCCCTGTACCACGGCTTGGATGCGACGTGGGGCTGGACCGAGCTGACGACGGTCGGCCTGTACAAAATGGTCGTGGGGGACATTTCGAGCAAGAACATCGGGGGTCCCCTGACGATCGCCAACATTTCCGGCGAAGCCGCGTCGCAAGGCGCGTCCAGCGTCGTCTTCCTCATCGCCATTTTGAGCATCAACCTCGGCGTGCTGAACCTGTTGCCGATCCCGATTCTAGACGGAGGTCACCTGCTCTTCTTTCTGATCGAGGGCGTCCTCCGCAAGCCGCTGGGCGACCGTCAACGGGAGGTCGCGCAGCAGGTGGGACTGGTCCTGTTGGTCGGCGTCATGATCTTCGCGTTCTGGAACGATTTGGAACGGATCTTTGCCCGCTAAGTTCGCATGAAAACCTCTCAACTCCTCATCCCCACCCTGCGGGAAGACCCCGGCGAAGCGGAAACCGTCAGTCACCGGCTGATGCTCCGGGCTGGGTTGATTCGCAAAACGGCCGCCGGCATTTACACGTACCTTCCCCTGGGGCTGCGGGTGATCCGAAAGATCGAAGGCATTATTCGCGAGGAGATGAATCGCGCGGGGGCGCAGGAATTGCTGATGCCCATCGCCTCTCCGGCCGAATTGTGGAAGGAGACCGGTCGCTGGGACCATTACGGCAAGGAATTGCTCCGTTTCAAAGATCGTCATGACCGAGATTTCTGCCTCGGCCCCACGCACGAAGAGGTCATCACCGATCTATTCAGGCGCGAGGTGCGCTCGTACCGGCAACTGCCCCTCAACTTTTATCAAATCCAGACGAAATTTCGTGATGAGATACGCCCTCGTTTTGGGCTGATGCGAGGCCGGGAATTCATCATGAAAGACGCCTACAGCTTCGACGCCGACGAGGCAGGCGCGCGGGCGAGCTACCAAAAAATGTACGACGCCTACACCAGAATTTTTACCCGATGCGGCTTGACCTTTCGCGCGGTCGAGGCCGACACCGGATTGATCGGAGGAGACGTTTCGCATGAATTCATGGTCCTGGCCGCCACCGGCGAAGCGACCGTGGCCTACACCGAGGAAGGATCGTACGCGGCCAATCTCGAACGAGCGGAAATTTTGCCTCCTGCCGACGCCGATGACGCTCCGTTTCAACCGCTGACGGCCGTATCGACCCCCCAATGCAGAACAGTGGAAGAAGTCACGTCCTTCCTGCACGTTCTCCCGCGGCAACTGGTCAAGACGCTTATTTACAAGGCGGAGAACGAGCCGGTCGCCGTCCTCATCCGAGGAGATCACGAACTGAACGAAGTGAAGCTGGCCCGTCTCTTGCGCGTGATGGACGTTCAGTTGGCCGACCCCGAGACCGTCTCCCGCCTGACGAAAGCCCCCGTCGGCTTCGCCGGCCCCATCGGTCTCTCCAGTATCCGCATCTTGGCGGACCACGCGGTCGCCGGCATGCGAAACGTCGTGGTCGGCGGGAACCGAGAGGACACGCACTACGTCAACGCCAACTTGGGTCGCGACTTCACGGTCGATCGCTTCGCCGACCTTCGGAACGCGCAGGCGGGCGACCCTTCGCCGCGCGGAGACGGTCCTTTGGTCCTGGCGAAGGGCATCGAAGTGGGCCAAGTCTTCCTCCTCGGAACAAAGTACAGCAAGAGCATGAACGCCACGATTCTCGACGATCAAGGCAAAGAGCGTTTTGCCGTCATGGGCTGCTACGGGATCGGCGTCGGCCGAACCGCCGCGGCCGCCATTGAGCAGAACCACGACGAGAAAGGCATCATCTGGCCGTTTCCGATCGCTCCCTTTCACGTCCATCTGCTGCCGGTCACGCAATCGAGCAAAACGGCCGAAGCCACCGCCCGTCTCTACGAGATGTTGCAGGAGGGAGGGTTCGAAGTTCTTTGGGACGATCGAGACGAGCGCGCCGGCGTCAAGTTCAATGACGCCGACCTTATCGGAGCTCCTTTCCAAATCGTGGTCGGGGACAAGGGACTTGCCGACGGCGTCGTTGAAGTCAAAATCCGACGGACCGGAGCGAAATCGCGTGTCAGTCCATCGGATATTCTGGCTCATCTCGGCAAAGCCGCTCCGGACAAAGCTGCTCCCGAATCGACCCGGCCGCGCTCGTAAATCTTGCGCATCCATCTTACGATGGACGGATGCTTGCCGTTTCCCGCCTTCTTTCTCCGCCGCTCTATTGTGTGTGATTGAGTAAAATCCCCTTTTTCTTGCCTTCCTTGGCTCGTCCGCTAGACTAAGTTTCGACTACTCGGCGAGGCAATCGCCTCAATACACACATCGGTCGTTTTTTCGCCAACCGTCTGCGTCACTTGCCGGGCAGGCGATCAATCGGTTCCGAGGAGCATCGCGGGAATGAACGTCAAGCCGATGACGCAGACGCTTCGGGAACTCAACCTTAAAATCGAACAGGCCGAGCAGGTCAATCGAATCATCAAGCAGATTCAGTGCGCCACCAACCTCGACCAGATCGTCCTGGATCTCCACCACGACATTCTCAGCCTGTTCGACGCGCAGGACTTGACGCTGTTCGCGGTCGACGCGGACAAGAAGGAAATTTTCTTCAAAATCCCGCAGGTCGACAGCGTCGAAGAATTCCGCATCCCCATCACCGAGCAGAGCCTGGCCGGGTTCTGCGCGAAATACCTCCGCCCCGTCAACGTCGCCGACGCCTATAACGCCGCGGAGCTGCGGAGCATCCATCCCGCCCTGCTCCACGACAGCACCTACGACAAGCGGACGGGCTTCAAAACCAAACAGGTGCTGACTTATCCGATCGTCGCCGACAACAAATATCTCATGGGCGTGATCCAGCTTTTGAACAAGAAAACCGGGTCGCGCTTCACGAGAAAGGACGAAGAGTCCGTCGCCGAAATCGCCAAGGCGCTCGGCACCGCCTTCTACAATCTGAAAAACACGGCGAAGAAAAATCCCACACGCTTCGATCTGTTGCTCACCGGCAATCGTTTGACGCAAACCGATCTCGACAACGCGATCGCCGAATCACGCAAAGGCGTCAACGATCTGGAGACGATTCTGCTCGAAAAGTACAAGGTCCCCAAATCGGAGCTCGGCAAATCGCTGGCGCAGTTCTACAAGTGCCCTTACATCGAATACAGCGAGCGCACCGTCATCGACGTCGAGCTCCTTAAAAACCTCAATCTTGACTACCTCAAAAAGAATCATTGGATCCCCCTCCGGCGGGACCGCACTTCGATCGAAATCCTGACCGACGATCCCGGAGATCTGGATCGGGTTCAGGACATCAAACGAACGTTCCCCGGACTCAACATCCGATTCGCCGTCGGCTTGCGGCGCGACATCGCCCAATTTCTGGCCGCGGGGCAAGGGGACGGAGGAGGCCGCAAGCTGGATGAAAGCGTCTCCGACATTCTCGGCGAGCTCGTCACCGAGGCGCAAGCCGAAGCCATGGAAGAAGCGGCCGCGGGGGGGCTTGATGAAAACGACAGCGCCATCGTGCGCCTGGCGAACCAGATCATCGCCGACGCCTACCGGCAAAACGCATCGGACATTCACATCGAGCCTTATGGAGAAAAGCGCGAGACCGTCGTCCGTTTCCGCGTGGACGGCGAATGTTTCGAATACATGAAAATTCCCCAGAGCTACCGGCGCGCCATCGTCTCGCGGATCAAAATCATGGCCAGCCTTGACATCGCCGAGCGGCGCAAGCCGCAGGACGGAAAGATCAAATTCAAATTGTCGGACACGAAGGAAATCGAACTCCGCGTCGCGACCATTCCCACGGCCGGATACAACGAGGACGTCGTGCTGCGCATCCTCGCCGCAAGCGAACCGCTGCCGCTCGATCAAATGGGATTTTCGGAACGCAATCTCAGGGCTCTCAAGGAAATCTCCGAAAAGCCCTACGGGATCATTCTCTGCGTGGGGCCGACCGGATCGGGCAAAACGACCACGCTTCACTCCGTACTGGGCCATATCAACACGCCGGACATCAAGATCTGGACCGCCGAAGATCCGGTGGAAATCACCCAATACGGATTGAGGCAAGTCCAAGTTCAACCGAAAATCGGCTTCACGTTCGCCGCAGCCATGCGCGCCTTCCTGCGCGCGGACCCGGACGTCATCATGGTCGGAGAAATGCGGGACAAGGAAACGGCCGACATGGGCATCGAGGCCTCTCTCACGGGCCATTTGGTGCTCAGCACCCTGCACACGAACAGCGCCGTGGAAACCGTCACCCGCCTGCTCGACATGGGTTGCGATCCCTTCAGCTTCGCCGACGCCATGCTGGGCGTCTTGGCTCAACGCCTTGCCCGACGCCTCTGCAAAGACTGCAAAGAACAGTACGTCTGCACGCCGGAGGAATACGCCGAACTCCGATCAGGCTATGGGGCGGAGCAATGGGACCAACTCGGAGTCAAACAGGATAATACGTTTCGCCTGTATCGAGCCAAAGGCTGCGAGACGTGCAACCGCTCCGGCTTCAGAGGACGCATCGCTCTTCATGAGCTGCTGCTCGGCACCGACGAAATCAAACGCATGATCCAGCGAAGAGCCACTACGGAAGAGATGCTCAAGACCGCTCTCGCTCAGGGCATGACGACCCTTCTTCAAGACGGCATCCAAAAAGTGCTCCAGGGTCAGACCACCTACAAAGAAGTCAAGGCGGTCGCCATCAAATAGATCCTCGCTTCTTCCTAAGAACGCGCCCTCTTCCGAACAACTTTTTGAGAGCAGAAGAGATCCGGCGATCCAAGAAAATGTCGGGCAAGACATCGCGCGGTATTGAGCAATGCGACCGGCAGAAATCGCCGTGAGGGAAGCCGGCTGGCAACGGCAACGTGTGTCGGCGAGTCGATGAGATCGACGAGCCGAAGGGTCAGGGAACAGACACAGGGAACTGCCGCGAGGAACGGCGAGAAAGCGTGTGAAGGCCGGCATCGGCTATCAGCGAACGATCGTCGAACTCGATACCATAGGTCTGCGCTCTTCCCCAACGAACGGTCGCGAGCTCGATGATCGTGGGAGAGGTATGATGCGGAAGTTGCAGGCTGAGTGCGATGCGATCGCCGGGCGAGATCACCGCCTCGGTCATCATTCGGGCACCCTTTGCAGACATGTCATAGACGACCCCGACGTCGCCTTGTTCGACGGCAAGCCGCCGATTCGGACTGACCAACGCAAACAAACATGGAAACGGCGTCGCTAGACGAACGCGACAATGGCGGCGCAACTGAGCGAACCGTCGTTCTTTGGCCGTCTCGACATTTATTGTTTCCATCCCGGCGCTCCTCTTTCAAATCCCTTTTCGTATCACCTGCCGTCGAGCGAACCGGTCATGCCAGGAAACCGATCGAACTTTTCACCGTCGCCGACAGCGGGAATTCCCTCAAAAGAATGGTCGTCGTGTACGCTTGTCTTCTCACGACGACCATTCGAAATCCAACTGTATCTCACAAACAGCCTTCGGCAAATTGTTTTGAACTTTCCCGTCGGCCGCCATCGCCATGTTTGCCATATGGACCGATGTATCTCGATGATCCGTCACCGAGCGCAGGAGATCGATCGGCCGATGGGTCATTAGGCGGAACCGACGTTCTGAGTCTTTCGTCCCATGGCAGAGGGCACATGAACTTTCACCCTCTAAAAACTTTATGAGATAATGACGTTATGTTTCTCAAACGCTGGCTGGTCGGCGACCCGCTGAAGACAACCCAGGCCGGAGACCAGCGGTTGTCAAAAACCCTCGCGCTCGCCATTTTTTCCTCCAACAACATTTCTTCCGTTGCATACGCGACGGAAGAAATCTTGTTGGTTCTCGTTCTGGGAGGCGCGGCCGCCATCGCATGGTCGATTCCGGTCAGTCTTGCCATTCTGTTCCTCGTGCTGATTCTCACCATTTCTTATCGCCAAATCATCTACGAATATCCTGAAGGGGGAGGAGCCTATACCGTCGCCAAAGCGAACCTGGGGGAGCTGCCGTCGTTGGTCGCGGCCGGGGCCTTGATGATCAGCTACGTCGTCACCGTGGCGGTCAGCATCGCAGCGGGAATCGCGGCGCTCACTTCGGCGATCCCGAGTCTCTTCCCCCATCGTGAAGCGCTCGGACTTGTGACGATTCTCTTCATCGTCATCATGAACTTGCGCGGTGTCCGGGAGTCGGGCACGTTTTTTTCCATCCCGACGTACTTCGCCATCGCCGGACTTAGTCTGCTCGTCATCGTGGGAGTGGCGCGATCCCTGTTCGATCCGAGACTCGATCCGGCGACGGGAGCTTCGGCTTCCCCGATCGAGCAGGCGGAACCCATCACGCTGTTTTTGCTTCTTCGGGCCTTTGCGGTCGGCTGCTCGGCGGTCACCGGCATGGAGGTCATCTCGAACGGCGTGAAGGCGTTTCGTTACCCAGAATCCAAAAACGCCGCCGTGACCATGATTTGGATGTCTCTCATTTTAGGCTCGCTCTTTATGGGAGTGAGCTGGATGGCCTATCACTACCACGTGATTCCGAAACCCGATGAGACGGTCGTCTCCCAACTGGCCCGTCTGACGTTCGGAACCGGCGCGCTGTATTACGCCGTCCAAATCGGCACCATGATTCTCTTGATCCTGGCCGCCAACAGTGCGTTCGCGGGTTTTCCCCATTTGGCGTCGATCCTGGCCAGAGACGGATTCATGCCGCATCAAATGGCGTCGATCGGCGATCGTCTGGTCTTCTCCAACGGCATCATCCTCCTGGGAGTGTTCGCCTGCCTGCTGCTCGTCATGTTTGAAGGAGACACCCACGCGCTGATCCCGCTCTACGCCATCGGGGTGTTTGTGTCTTTCACCATTTCTCAGTCGGGAATGGTTCAAAGTTGGCTCAAACGCAAGGGGGAACACTGGAAAGAAAAACTCGTCGTCAACGGCGTGGGGGCGCTGACGACCGGCATCGCCACGCTCATCATCGCCACGACGAAGTTCTGGGACGGCTCATGGATCGTTCTCTTCCTGATTCCTCTCCTGATCCTCATGTTTCGCAGCATCCGATCACACTACTTGGCCGTCAAGGAGCAGATCGCGCTCGCGCGGGATTCCCGCCCTCCCCATCCCAGGCGAAACCTGGTGCTCCTTCCGATCAGCGGAGTGAACAAATCGGTGGTGCGGGCCGTCGATTACGCCAGAAGTCGCGGCGGAGAAATCAGGGCGATTTTGGTGGACGTCAACAAAGAAGAAACCGCCCTTGCGGAAATCCAGTGGGCGCAATGGGGCTGCGGCATTCCCTTGATCGTTCTGCCGTCTCCTTACCGTTCCGTGCTGGGATCGATCATGGACTTTATCGAAGAGCAACGGCAAAAAGATCCGGATTGCTGGATCACCGTCGTGCTCCCCGAAATTCTCCCGGCGCGTTGGTGGCAAAACATTCTGCACAACCAGCGGGCGCTCATGTTGAAAGCCGCACTGCTGTTCAAAGAGCGGGTGGTTTTGACCGACGTGCCGTTCCATTTGACAAGGTAAGGGGAATGCGAACAACCGGAGGACGAACGGATCATCTGATGCGCGCGATGGGGCTTGCGTCCGCCCTTGCGAGCTTCGCCGCGCCGTGGAGCGTCGAGACCGCCTCCGCCTTCAAGGTCATCGAACCATCGGAAGGCGCCGCTCTCAAGGCCGGCGACATCGTCACCGCGCGCGTGGACTTGGGCACGGACCGCGGCATCGTCAAGGTCCGCTACTATTGGTATCGCGAAGGAGACGAGGTTTTGGTCGGACAGGACGACGCGACGGCCACAGGCTCGATTATCGCGCCCGTGGCTATGATCGGAGAGGCCGAACACGATCCGCCGTTCGGAGGGCCCTTGCCCGTTCCGCAAGATGGAATCGGACCGATGCGATTGTTGGCGGTCGCGGACGTCTCACGGGGACGACTCGGCACCCGTTCCGTGTTCGATGAAATCATCGTACGCGTGGAACCGGAGGCCGTCCTTCGCGCCATTGACTTTGAGACCGACAAACCTCTGCAACTCGGTCGGACCGGGCAATCGTCCGCTTTCGGTCACGTAGATTCTCTGGGAAAAATCTTCGAATTACCGGTCGTCGGCGAATTCTCCGACGGCGTGACCCGTAGAATCACGGGGCCTGCGACGGGCACCGTCTATGATTCATCCGATCCCCGCGTCATCAAAGTCCTCCCGGACGGCCTCTTGCAGATCACGGGCAACGGCAAGACGACCATCACCGTCTCGAATCGCGGCAAACAAGCGCATCTGGACGTGGAAGTCAACGTCAACGACGAGCCCAACGAGCCGCCTCTCGCGGACGCCGGAACCGACAAAACCGTGAAAGCCGGGACGAAAGTGAAACTGACCGGCATAAAGAGCCGGGATCCCGAAGGGGACGCGCTCTACTACAGTTGGAGTCAGGTGCGCGGCAGCAAAGTCTCGCTGCTTGACGCCGATAACTCCGAAGCCTCCTTCCTTGCGCCGCCCGTTTCGGAGCCGAGGACCTACCGGTTCAAACTACGGGTGACGGATAAGAGAGGCGCGGACAGTCTCCCGGCGTTCGTCAATGTGACGGTGGAACCGTAGAGGCTCAGAGGGTCCGCCTACCGTCGAACTCCGACGACCCCAACGACCATAAAGCGCCGCCCCCTCAGGCATCGTCTCTACACCTCGCTCAACCGCATCGGCCCGTAAGTCGCACGGGCTTTCTTCAATTGTTCGACGTGGCGTCGGAGAGCCGGCCCGAACGTGGAACGCAGCACGTCGCCGCGATAGAGTACAAGGCGGTCTTCGACTTCGGCGATGGCCTCCTCCATCTGGCGAACCAATCGACGACCCGACCCGGTCAGCCAGCCGAAACGACGGTCGGCGTACCGTAAATCCTGCAAAGAGTATCGCACGGATTCGATTTCCTCCAACCCTCGGAATCTGGCCCGTTGCAAATCGCGCCGCGTCAGCCCCGCGCGCTTCCATTGTTTGCTTCCCTCCCGACCGGACGCCCATGATGAGAGCCGCTCGAACAGCATGGCGCCCATCGTGAACGTAAATGCGGCGTGCAGAATGCCGCGAAGGGGGCGGAGGCTTCGTCGCCAGGGTGAATAGAAAATCCGCTGATTGCGATCGCCGCGATACATGACGGACTTGCGCAACAACAGATTCAAGTGGTGGTGGCTGTTTTCATGGATCAGATCGTCGATCAGGTCGAGATTGTCGCGATCGAAACAGTTGATGAAAGACAAGCCGGGCCTGTGCCGATAGCTGAAGCTGACGACCCCCTTGGCCTTCAACGGCACGATCCGCGACGTGAGCAATTCCAAAACCGCGTGGCCGTCGGGCCAGGCCGCTCGAATCGTGTACCAGGCACGGCGGATTCTCTTGACCTGCTTCAGATCCGTCGGTTGAACCTTCCGAGGAGAGCGGTCGCTTCCATAAACAAGAGTGGGACCGATCGTCACAGGGCCATGAGTCGTGTCCGCCACTTTCGACTCAGCCCGTCGCCTCCAAAGCCATCGCTCTTTTCCTTTCTCCCGAGACCAAATCGGAACAGTCGCGCGTCCGAGCCGCAGGGCTATTTTCTCGGCCTCAACGAAAAACACCGATCGGCCGGGAGACCGTCGCAAGACACGGCGAACGGGATCGGGCGCCTCACACCACTCATCGTCCAGACCGACGGGAATCGCGGCCGGTGGATCGGCCCGCTCAAAGTTCGCATCAAGCGAACCGACCATCGACCATCCCGACAATGTTTGCCGCCCGACCCATTTCGTCGCACGCACGGGGTCGAAGAACAACGCTTCCTGCGTCACTTCCCGGGCCAGACGGCCGCAGAGCGACGAGAGCCGTTTTTCAAAACCCGAAACGGTCGGGACGCCGGAAGGAAAGAGATCGGACAGATAACTGTTCTCGAAAAATTTGTCCTGGCATTCGGCGAAAAGCTGCCGCATGAACTCCTTTCGATCCGGTTCCACTTCCCACTGTTGGAGAAGATCGAGAAAATAGACCAGATCGTTGAGCGTCTCGATCCATCCGACGACCTTCCAGGTGGAAAACCTCGCCAGGTCCAGGGAACGGCCGAGTTGTTCGAACAGCCCGACGGGGAGATTCAGGCGAGACGATACGTCCCGATAATCGGTCCGTAATTCCCGACAAAGATCTTGCAGCAACCGGCTCATAGACAGTCGGAATTCAGCCGTCAGTTGCGCCAGAGCCTGCGGGTTTAACAGTGTCGTCATGAGGATTCGAGATCAGACCACCCGTGCGCCGGCACTGTAACCCAGAGGAGGGAAAGCTGCAATGAGGAAACGGTCTTCGCGAAAATGAACGGGCTGCGTCAGGTCCTCGTGGTCTCAAAGCCGACCACGCCGTGCGAGAGATCGGCTTCGACGAATCAATTGCCGACGGTGACACTAAGATTCAGACAAGATTCAGGTCGGACCGGTTCGGATCGGGACCGTCCTGGCTCGCCGAGGCTTCACCCGTCACGCTCGATGAAGCGGCGCCCCTTTTCTCTATGCGGCTTTGGGGAGTCTGGATCGAGACGGTCTTTGATCATCGCGTTTCAGCATCGCCGATTCACCGGTTCGCCGACGCATCCGATTCCGATGAATAACAGGGTCCACGATATTGCCACATGACACACAACGCAGACCTCGAATCCACATCGAGGCATAACTCTCTCGAATATCGAGAAGATCGTCCTCCACCATGAGACCCCGACATCTTGAGCAATTCATACAAATCTCCGGGCGAATAATGACTATCGCCGTCGCCGGCCTCTTTGATCAGTCAGTTCTCTAAAGTGAGAGCAATGACGATGCCACACTCGTCCTTTTCCGGTTCTTGCTTGTTCGTAAAGACAATCGTAGAGTGAGGCGTCGACGGCTCCCTGACGAGGACACAATTTATGGCCCCGACGACTTTCTTTCGACACCATCGACGCCCCGCTCTTATTCGATTCGGAAGGGGCGACACCGGATTTGATGACGCTGCATAGGACCGAGATCGAGCAGGTATTGGCCGAAATTGTGCCGGCTCTCCGCGGCGGCTGGATTCAAAAAGTCGAGCAACCGGCCGATTCCACGATCATCTTTCACGTGCGCGTTCCCGGACACACCCATCGGCTTCTGATTTCTTGCAGGCCTGAAACCACCCGCCTGCATTTGACACGGCACAGCCTCCCCAACCCGCCCGCGCCCCCGGCCTTTTGCCGCTTCCTCAGAGCCCATGTGCAAGGAGCGCGCATCGACGACATTCGTCAGATCCCGAACGACCGTATCGTCGAAATCGCCTGCACAAGCCGACATGGCGTCAGAACCGTCGTGTGCGAACTGACCGGCAAACAGGCCGACATTCTCGTGATCGACGCAGACAGGCGAGTCCTGCACGGCCTTTTCGACCGACGCAACCTTGTGGGACACCCGTATGCTCAGCCGGCCCCGCGGCAAAACGAAGATCGCGACACGAAACAGATCCGCTTCATCGGCGGGGGAAACGGTTCGATCTCCTGCGCCATCGACGATTATTACTCCGAAAAAGAATCGACATTGACAAGAGCACATGCCGAGGCGACTCGTCGGCGAACGCTGCAACAGGCCGTCAAGAAAGAGCGGCGACGGATCGACGCCTGGCGGGACGATCTTGCACGAGCCGCAGGATACCGCGACTACGCCCGCTATGGAGAACTGATCAAAGCCAATATCGGAACGATCAAAAAAGGCGCCGACATGGTCACAGTGACGGACTACTTCGACGAGCACCTTCGGGAGATCACGATTCCCCTGGACCCCATGAAGTCTCCCCAGGACAACATGGTCGAGTATTTCAAAAAGCATCGGAAGCACTTGGCGGCCGAGCGCGAGCTGAATCCTCGCATCGAGCAAGCGATGCGCAAGGTGGCGCAGTACCAAGATGAGTTGCATGCGATTGAAGCAGGAACGTGGTCTCCTCCGTCGACACCGAACCCTCACGCCGTTTCCACCGCGCAAGCGCATCATCTCCCTTCGCCGCGGAGCGAAACGAAGCGGAGCGGCCCGTTCCGTCGCTTTTTATCGTTCGATGGTTTGCCGATTTTCGTAGGGCGCAACGCGAGGGAAAACGACGAGCTGACGTTCGGCGTGGCTCGGAGCGAGGACCTCTGGTTCCACGCCAGAGGGGTTCCCGGATCACACGTTGTCGTCCGGCTGGAAAAGGGCGCCGAACCGCCGCCCGAAACCGTCCTTGATGCCGCCGCTCTGGCCCTGCTTTATAGCGACTTAAAAAAAAGCGGCAAAGGCGAGGTGATTTACACCAGACGCAAGTGGGTCAAGAAGGCCAAAGGCCTGGCTCCCGGAGCGGTCATCGTCTCGCAGGAACGATCTCTTCCCGTGCGTCTGGACCAGAAGAGATTAAAGAGGCTGAAAACCCGGTCGCCCGCGGAGGAACGGTAAACGCCCGCCTCCTCCGGCTCACCGGATGATGCGGCGGAGCATCACGTCCGAACTGCTCGATGACATAAACATTCTCGGCCCCGTTCTCGCCGGCGCAGACGGCCTCTCCTGATGCTCGAATCCTCATCTCTTGATCGCCGTCTTGATTGTTCGGCCACCATACTCCTGCAGAGAACAAGGATTTTCTGGTCCCAGACAGGGCGCAGGATTATGATTGGCGTAGAAACCCGGTCATGCCGACACCATCATCATCCGAACCGTCTGCCTCTACCCGCACGATTCTTCTCGTCAGCGACGAAGCGGCTCACGCTCAACTGTGTCGATCTTTCCTTGAAGAAGCCGGCTTTATCGTGCTGCGGGCCACCGGCAGTTCCGAGGCATTGAAAGTGTGCGCCCGGCATGACGGCCCCATTCATCTTCTTCTGACGGACCTTGTCCTCCCCCCGCCGGAATTCCAATTGGCCTCGACCGCCAATCCATTCCCGCACGTCAACGGGTTTGAGTTGGCGATCAGGGCTGCCGGAACCAGGCGGGATTTGCGGGTCGCGCTCATGTGCAAGGACCCCGAGAAAGAATTGGCCGCCCATGGAATCGCCCATACGAAGCTTCCGGTGCTCACGAAGCCGATCAACCGCCAAAACCTCGTCAGCTTCGTTCAAGAAGTCTTACGGCAGGCTCCCCCGATGCCGAGCCGAGCAAACCATGCAGGCACCGATCACGAGACAAAGTGGTTCGGATAAGGACCCACCGAGTCTTTCCGGTCCTAGGCGTGTTCTGTCATGAACCACCCGGCAACCGACAAGCGACGATGGCTGCCTGCTGATGGATCCACCCTGCAGACCCGATGGAAACGAGGAACGGTAAACATGACCAGGGAACCGGGACGAGGCTCAATACAATGGGTCGGCACCAGATCGGGCAAGCCGGACTCCGACGGTCTCCGCTGCGCGTAGAGGATCAGCTCGCCGCCCCAATCCGGCTTCCATTCTTCGTGAAAATAGCCCACCAGTGCGAGGCGGCGCAACGGAGCGGGCCGCGCTCCCGTCGAGTGCCCCTGATCCGTGTCATCATGAGTGGGGAGACAATCGCCGGCCGCATACGAATAAAAACTGAACCCCATGTGGCGTCCGACGATGTTGGGAAACGACTCGATATAGTCGCGAATGCAGGACAATTGCAGTTTGGCCAACAACCGGCCGACGTGGACGGGAGCGATGTCCGCCTTGGCCCAGTTTCCGGCATGCGGAAAATCGGCGCGCACCGACGGCAGCTCTTCCAAACTCTTCCACGCCGCCTCCGCCATCGCTTCTCGAAAATAGCGGCAATCATCGGGGGACCAAAAATTTTCAACCACAAGCACCGGATGCTTATGGAACGAAAACTCGGATAGATTCCCCGCCGACTCCGTCGCCTGAATCAGACCGGTATAGCTGTTCACATGATGCTCCCGGCTGGATAACGATCTGTCTTTTGACCGCCGTCCCTTGTCATTCCTTACCGCTCTTACCGCCCCGGCCTGTGGTTTGACATTTGACAAGGGAAACGGGCCGTGCGCCAAGCAAAAGGGGCCGCCATTTGAAAATGGCGGCCCCTCGATCACATACGACGATCCGATGATTTACCAGCGATCGCGTTTCCCGCCCCCGCTTCGATCACCGCCGAATCCGCGGCCCCCACCGCCGCTCCTGGGCTCCTGGGGACGCGCCTCATTGACCGTCAACGTCCGACCGCCCATCTCGGAACCGTTGAGCGCGCTGATCGCAGCCTGTGCTTCCGCGTCGGACGACATCTCCACGAATCCGAATCCTCGGGATTGGCCGGTAAACTTATCGGTGATGATCCGCGCGGACGCCACGGATCCGTGAGCGGCAAACAAGTCGCTTAATTGCTGTTCGGTCGCCGAATACGGCAACCCGCCGACGTAGATTTTTGAACCCATCGGGGTTCCTCCTTACTGAAAAGATAATGACATTGTCTTGAGCGCAAGGAACAGGGGGGAAGAAACGGGCCGAAGGCGCGATCCGTACTGCGACTCAGGTCTGACTCCCAACGAAATTCCCGGACAAGGCAACATCAGCGTTGTAGGCCTGCACCTTCTTGCCACTCCGCGCCAGGCCCCTACGCGGAAGTGTCGGCCAAACCTAGCATAATCGCTGGCCTCATTACAACGTTCTATAAACATGTTACTCGCCGACCCGCACAAGCAGCCCATGGGCCTTGCAATAGGCGAACGTCCGATAAAACCACATGATGACGGCGACCAGCAGCAACCCGTTAAGACCAAACGCCCAGGCCAGATCCCTGCCTGGCGCGCCGTCGGCGTTCAAGACGGCCCGCAACCCTTCGAAAATGTGAGCGGCCGGATTCACCATGGCCAGCGGCTGAAGCCACCGAGGGAGGATGTCCATGGGATAAAACACGCAAGAAATCGGCTGAAACAGAAACACCATGCTCCACGCCAAGACTTCCGCTTCCTGCCCGAACCGCATGATGAGCGACGTCGTGAAGACGCCGATCACCCAGCCCATGAGCACCAGATTGAACACGAACGGAATCAGCCAGAGCCCGATCATCAACACATTGTACGAATAAAACACCAGCGCGCACAGGATCATCACCACCGAGACGCACGTCACCTTGAAAATGCTCATCAGCATCGTCGCCACCAGAAATTCTCCAGGATTGAGAGGGCTGGCAAAGAGATTCATGAGATTCCTGGCCCACACTTCTTCAAGAAAAGAAATAGTAATCCCCTGATGGGATCGAAACAGCATATCCCACAAAATGAGCGCCCCCAGGAAAAAGGCGACAAATCCGGGCAGGTGGCTTTGCGCGCGGGCAAGATACAACGTGATGAACCCCCAGATGACCAAATCCAAAAACGGCCAATAAAAGATTTCCATCATGCGAGGCAGGCTGCGCCGATACAGATACACGTGCCTGGTCAGCAACGCAATGACGCGGTGCAGCTTCATCGACGACCTTCGGCTCCTATCCCTGTCCCCGCCCACCATGCCGGCGACGCAGCTCTCTGATGACCCAGAACCGACTGCGCCCGCGGTTTACCCGGCGTCCCTCGACTCTCGCGCCAGTTTGAGAAAGACTTCTTCCAGATCGGCCTGGCCGAACCTGGCGATGATTTGCCGAGCCGTGCCCTCCGCGACGATCTTGCCTCGTTGAAGGAAAATGATTCGATCCGACATCTCCTCCATTTCCCTCATATTATGGGACGTATAGAGAATGCTGATCCCCGACGATCGTCTCGCCTCTTTGAGCAAGGCTCGAATCTTCTGCGCGATGTCAGGGTCCAGGCTGGCGGTCGGCTCATCGAGAAAAAGAATCTTCGGCTCCGTGAGGAACGCCTTGGCCAAAGTCAGCCGCGTCAATTGCCCCGACGACAGATGCCGCGTCACTTTTCGGCGAAGCTCATCGATCTCCAGCTTTTTGAGGACTTGGTCCACGCGCCTGGCGATATCGGTCATCCCGTACAGCCTGGCCACGACCCAAAGATTTTCCTCGACGGTCAGCGATTGGGGCATCGAAATGTATGTCGACGAAAAATTCACCTTCTCCAGAATCGTTTCCCGGTGAGTCGCGAGGTCCAACCCGAACATCCGAATCGACCCCGCCGTCGGAGTAATAAGCCCGAGCAACATATGAATCGTCGTCGTCTTGCCGGCCCCGTTGGGGCCGAGCAATCCGAGAATTTCTCCCGGCCGCATCGAAAACGAAACGTCGTCGACGGCGGTGAAATCGCCGAACCGTTTGCGCAGATTGGTCACCTGAAGAACAGGGGCCGTCATGGCGGAGAGGAGATCCTTTACAAGAACGCGGCGATCTTTTCCGCAAGGTGACAGGTATCGCACTTGCGGTCCAAGACCTTCCCTTGATACCGGGTCTTTCCATCATGGCATCGGAAACAGTCGCTGAGCGCCCTCTCATGGAGGTACGAGCCCGCCGGACGGTCTGGAGACCATGGCTTGTCGTCGGCGGAGACGTGACCTCGCGGAATCACGATGGGATACCCCTTGATCGGCCGATCGTGCACGACGCCGGCATGGCACGTCGTGCAGCCTTCTCCCTGCCGTCGAGCCTCGAACGCCTGCATGTGCTTCCCATGGCTCATGATGAGGCCCACATCTTTGACCGGCGGCGGCAGGTCCCTAGGGGCCACCTCGGAAACCCGGCCGATATTGCGATGGCAGCTCAGACAGAGATCGGATTCGACCCGCGCTTTCAAATTATGCGCGTCGGGATGGGTCCCGGACAGATAGCGGACGGTATCCCGCACCCCGACCCAGACCTTATCGTGCATCCACCCTCCGATTCCCGGCCTCACATGGCACGCCACGCACGTCACGGTTCTGTGGGAGGACGCGGCCCAGCTTTCATAGGAAGGCGCGATGAGATGACAGCCGGCGCAGAACGTCGGTCGGTCGGTGAGAGGAGCCGCGACGGCGACGAGCGCGATCGCTCCGGCGACGAAACCCAGTATAAGCGCGCTAGGTTTCCAGCTCATGCGCCGATCGAGCGCGTCGGGGGAAATGTCGCACGATGAGCGCGGCGACCGCCGGCACATCGTCCAGGCCGAAGACCGGAACGCCGAAATCCACGGGCTTGTCCGACACGACCGCCAGCAATCCCTCCGTCGAGACGGGAATTTCCCCCGGTTGGTCGCGGACGATGAGAATCTTCGAATACCCTTCGTGCTTCCATCCCTCGGCGATAATCAAATCATAACTGTCGTCCAGAAATCGATCCCGCACGTCCTCGACTTTCAACTGATCCGACACGTCGGCGAAAAGCGCCATGCTTCCCTTTGACAGGACCACGACGCTGCTGGCTCCCGCGCGTTTATGGCGCCAACTGTCCTTGCCTTCCGTGTCCAAATCAAACCCGTGTCCGGCATGCTTCACCGTCGCCACTTTATAGCCGACGCGGACCAATTCGGGGATCAGGCGCTCGATGAAGGTGGTTTTCCCGCTGTTTGAACGCCCGACGAAACAGATGATCGGAATCGCCATCATGGTCATGATCCGGCAACGATACAACGCCTGTGCGACAATGAAACCGCCGCCTGCCTCGTTGAACGGTTGCGGCGGCTCTCTTTCTCTTGCGATCGATTCAAGGGCGACACATCGGCTCGGCGATCATCCTCACCGATGCCCTAACAGCAGGACGATCGAGGTCCTCCGGGACGATCGAAACGGTCCGCATCGGAGACCCAAGCCTCACCGCTCAAGAGCTGAACCGTCACGGAATCTCCCGGATTGAGTTTCTCAATCTCGACCGGAACGTCGATCAGGCAGTTGGCCTTGACCATTGAGGTGAGAATGCCGGACCCCTGGTCGCCCGTCGTCCGAACTTTGAATACCCCGTGTTCGCGAGTCAGTATTCCTCTCAGGAAATGCCGACGATCCGGCCGCTTTGAAAAATGTTCTTGAAACACCGCCTCCACGGTCGGGCGTCCGTACGTTCGGCGGCCCGCCATTTTGAGGATGGCCGGGCGGACCAGTTGCTCGAACGTGATCATCGAAGAAACGGGATTTCCAGGCAATCCGAAGGCCGGCTTTCCCTGGATTTTGCCGAAAGCGAGCGGCTGACCGGGCTTGATCGCCAATTTCCAGAAATTCATCTCGGCGCCGATCTCTTGAAACACAGCCTTGGTAAAGTCATAGTCTCCCATGGATACCCCGCCCGAGAGAACCAACATGTCCGCGCTCATCCCCTGGAAGATTTTTTCTTTCAGCGCCGCCCGCGTGTCGCGCGCGATGCCGAGCAGCAACGGAACGCCTCCGGCCTCCTGCACGGCCGCGGCGATCCCGTAGCTGTTCGAGTTGACGATCTTGTCGTCGCTCGGACGTTCGTCGAGATCGGCCAGTTCATCTCCCGTCGACAGAATCGCGACGCGCGGCCGCTGATGGACGAACACGAACGGCTTCGCCAGAACGGCCAGCATGCCCACTTCCCCGGGTCGAATCAGCGCGCCCCTTTCGATGATGCACGCCCCCTTCGTCACGTCTTCACCCTGCAGACGAATGTTGGCGCCCCGCGGCTCCGGTTTGAAGACACGGACCGTCCCCGCCTGGGGTTCCGTATCCTCGACCTTCACGACCGTGTCCGCCCCCTGCGGAATCGGCGCGCCGGTCATGATTCTGATCGCCTCTCCGGCTTGAACCGTTTTCGACGGCATTTTTCCGGCCGGCACTTCTTCGATCACCCTCAGCGTCACCGGTCTCTGAATCGCATGCTCCTGCCTGATATCTTCCCAGCGCACCGCAAATCCGTCCATGGCGCTGTTGTTCCACGGCGGATTGTCCCGCTCGGCGACGACGTCTTCTCCGAGCGTTCGCCCCAGCGCGTCGAGAATGGAAACCTTCTCCACGCCCAGAGCGGTTACGGCGTCGAGCACCACGCGCCGGGCTTCATCAAGAGGAGTCAATCGGTCTCTGCCGTCTTGTCGATGAGCCATCGAACGACCCCCTTAGATTTTTCGAGACGCCGTCCCTTTCAACGACGACTCGTTTCTCCTACAGAACGTTTCGACCTGATCGGCGATGCGATGGTAGGCCTCCGCGGTGGGCGTATCGGAATTGAAAAGCGCGAACGGCTCCCCCGCGTCCGATTGAGTGACCACCTCGGGATCCAGCGGAATACGTCCGAGAAACGGCACCCCCATCTCCCGCGCGGAGGCTTCGCCTCCTCCCCGCCGAAACACGTCGATGTGTCCGCGGCAATGCGGGCATTCCAATCCGCTCATGTTTTCGACGATGCCGATGATCGGCACGTTGCTGTCCTTGCAGAAGGTGACCGACTTTCGAGAATCGAGCAAAGCCACTTCCTGCGGCGTAGTCACGATCACGGCGCCGCTGACCTGTCCCAGGAGATCGACCGTCGTCACCGATTCGTTCCCGGTCCCGGGCGGAAGATCGATGAGCAAAAAATTCAGGTCTTGCCATTCGACGCCGCCCAGCAGTTGATTGATGAACTCGTACTTGTACGCGTCGCGCCAGATGATGGGATCGTCGGAGCTCTGGAGCAGAAACGACATCGACGCGATTTTCAGATTGTAGGCCTGGAACGGGATGATGCCGCCGCCGGTGCTGATTTTCAGTCGTTGGCCTTCGGCGCCCACCATCTTGGGAATGTTGGGGCCATGGATGTCCATGTCGCAGATCCCGACGTGCCACCCCTTGAGCGCAAGACTCACCGCGATGTTCGTCGTGCAGGTGCTCTTGCCCACGCCCCCTTTATTACTCATGATGAGCACCTTGTGCTCGACCCGCTGCATCCGCTTGCCGACGAGCCACCGACTGTGCCCTTCTTTGTCCTTTTGACACCGTTCGTTCTCGTCACAGATCGCGCAAGCCCACAGATAGGTGCAGGCGTCGCCGTCATGATTGACAACGGTCAGTTCGCGCCCCATGTCGTCATCCCTTCCAATTTTCCAATTTACTTTTCCGCCGTTCGGCTATCGTCGGCTTCCGGATGAAGGCACCCCGACGTACTCGCTCCCCGAAGATTTCGGCATGGCCACCACCCCACGTGCCCCGGCTCCGGCGGCGGCCGGCGCCATGCCGGTTCCGGCGGCCTCGGCCGCCGGCTGCTTGCCGAAAAACTTGGCCCCCAGAATACCGACCCAGTACAGCAAAAACATGGGGCCTGCCATCAGAGTTTGGTTGAACGGATCGGGAGTCGGGGTGAGAATCGCCGCGATGATGAACGATCCCAACAGCGCCCATTTCCAGTAGCGGATCAAGAACGGGGCGTCGACCCAGCCCAGCTTCGCCATGATCGTAAGGGCTAAAGGCACTTCGAAGATCAGGCCGAACACCAGCAGAAACCACAGGGCGAAGCCGACGTACTGGGCGATGGAAATCTGCGG
>JANDJG010000190.1 GCA_024331085.1 Nitrospira sp.
GCGTTGAACCATCGTCAGAAGACCAAGGCGACGAGGGTGTCTCATCCCGTCGTGGTCGCGCCGAAGAGCCTGCTTCGAAGCATCGTCGGGCGATCCACGTTGCTGGTGAACAGCTCTCACCATCAATCCGTCAAACGAGTGGCGCCCGCGTTGATCGCGAGCGCCACGGCTCCCGATGGAATCGTGGAAGCCATCGAATCACCCACCCTCCGTTTCTTCCTGGCGGTTCAATGGCACCCGGAATTTCTCTTCGACCGCCACGCGGCCCATAAAAAGTTGTTTGCGGCTCTGTTGCGCGCCGCACGACGGACCTGACATGAATCACATCGACGAATCGGAAGAAGAGGAGGTTCGTCTCGCTCCCGCCAGGCTTGGTCGCGCATGGAGCCTCAGATGAGCGAACCGACAACTCCTTCTGGTGCGGCTCGGGATGCCGGAGGATCGGTGACCGGCCGGCTCTTTCGGACGAAATCCATCGCCCAAATTCTGGCCGATGCGGATCAGCCCGAGCACCGTCTAAAGAAGACCTTGACGGTCTGGGATCTGGTGGCCCTCGGGATCGGCGCGATCATCGGGACCGGCATTTTCGTGCTGGTCGGGACCGCCATCGTCGGCGACATGTATCGGCCGGGGGCCGGTCCCGGCATCATGCTGTCCTTTGTCTTGTCGGGATTGACGTGCGCCTTGGCCGCCCTCTGTTATGCGGAGTTTTCGGCGATGATTCCCGTCGCCGGTTCCGCCTATACCTTTTCGTACGCCACGTTGGGTGAATTTCTCGCCTGGCTCACGGGATGGAATCTGATCCTGGAGTACGGCGTCGCCTGTGTGGCGGTGGCCATCGGGTGGTCCGGCTACTTCACCAAATTGCTCGCGCTCGCGGGGCTGGAGTTGCCCTATTGGGCGACCAATCCTCCCCATTGGGCGGGAGGGCCGGAGGGAAGCATCGCCAATTTTCCGGCGGCGATCATCGTGTTGCTGATCACGTTGATCCTGGTGATCGGCATCAAAGAGAGCGCGCGCACCGCCGGATTCATCGTCGTCCTCAAACTGGGGGTCATTCTCTTCTTTATCGCCGTCGGAGCTCCCGCCGTGGACGTCAACAATTGGCGACCGTTCATGCCGAATGGATTCGAGGGCGTGCGGGCCGCCGCCGCGATCATTTTCTTCGCCTATATCGGATTCGACGCCGTCTCGACCGCCGCGGAAGAAGCCCGCAATCCTCAGCGCGACGTGCCGCTGGGCATCCTCGGCTCGTTGGCCGTGTGCACGATCCTCTACATTTCCGTCGCGGCGGTGCTGACCGGTCTGGTGTCGATGGAGCAAATCGATGTCCACGCGCCGGTGGCCGAGGCGCTGAGCGTCGTCGGAATCAAATGGGGGGCGGCGCTGGTCGCCGTCGGCGCCGTTGCCGGCATCACCAGCGTGCTCGTCGTGATGATGCTCGGGCAGATCCGCGTCTTCTTTGCGATGTCAAGGGATCGGCTGTTGAGTCCCGGCTTGTCCGTCGTGCATCCGACGTTCGGGACGCCGCACCGGGTGACGATTCTGACGGGATCGGTCGTGGCGATCTTGGCGGCCTTGTTTCGTATCGGCGATGCGGCCGATATGACGAATATCGGAACCTTCTTCGCCTTTGTGTTGGTCTGCTCCGGCGTCATGGTGCTCCGATACACCAAGCCGGAGCAGCCTCGCCCTTTCCGCCTCCCCTTCATGCCGATCGTCCCGCTCTTGGGCATCGCGGCCTGCCTGTATCTGATGGCGGGATTGCCGAAGTTGACCTGGATCCGCTTTGTCGTCTGGACCGTCGTCGGAATTCTCGTCTATCTTGCGTACGGGTTCAGACACAGTAAGCTTGCCGCGCAGACCGACCGGTCGTGATCCGTTCTCGTTGCCGACATCATGGCATCCGGGCGAGGAGGGACCCTGAGCCCACGTCCACCTCGCGCCGGTCCCAGCCTCTCAGGCGATGACAAGCCGTCGGCTCGACGAGCCTGTCACGGTCGTGGAGGATCATCAAAAATCGCTCCACATTCCAGACACCGAACCTTTCCCGTCGGCTTGCCGCGTCTGGTTCGCACGTCATCGATGATACGTTGATGAGCGCAAAGGATCTGTGCGACGCAGGATTCAAGGGGGTGAGTCTTGGGGGGAGTTCCCTTGATGTCCAACGGAGTCTCCATTCCCACCTCCTTTTCAAGGGAAAACGAGGTTTCGCTCGACGTTCTTTCGCGAGCGATATCCATTTGTAAAGATTGTGAAGACGATTTGTTTGGGCAACCCTCAGCCGAGCGACACGTGCTTTCTTTCAGCGAGGCCGGATTTGGTTCTGTGACCGAGAAATTCCAGAGGCGGCTTCGCCGGCACGGATCTCCCGGGTGATCGACGCATAGGAACTCTTGCTCGTTTCGACACAAGCGGCTCGCACTCGGTAAGTCCTGTTTTTGTCAAGGGTGACACGAACTTGCCCCGTTCGGCTTAGATAATCGATGGCCAAAAATACTTGGTTCCACGTCAGGTCGGGGCAGAGGCCCACTACCTCTTCCATGGCGCAATCGGTGCCCCATTGTTCCAGCGCTTGCCGAACACG
>JANDJG010000074.1 GCA_024331085.1 Nitrospira sp.
GCCAATTTTTCGGCGTTGCGGATCTGCTGCTCCAGCTTTTTCGTCTCCGTCATGTCGCGGGCGATCCCGAGCACGCCCAAAATCCGGCCCTCGGCGCCTTGGAGGGGAGAGACGCTGATCATCGCCGTTCGGATCTCGCCCCGCTTGGTCACGATTTCCACCTCGTACACTTGTTTCGCACCGATGTCCAAGGTGGCTTTGAGGCGCCGGCCGCGATGGCGACGCGAAAGCAATGAGAGATAGGGACGGCCCAACAGATCGTCCTTGCGATATCCCCAGGCGCCGACCTTGCCGTTGACATAGGTGAATCGCTGCTCCGTATCGAGCGTGTAGATGACGTCGTTGGCGTTTTCCAGCAAATTTTCCAAGTACTGCTTCGTTTCCTCGATCTCCCTTGTCCGCTCTCTCACCTTGAGCTCAAGATCCTCCCGATAGGACTGCAACTGCCGCTCGAGTTTTTTCCGGTCCGTAATGTCCCGCATCTGCACCATGACCAGGTCTCGATCGGCGCCCCCGGCGCCGATCAGATTCATCTCGACCGGCACCAGGCGGCCGTCGCAGTGCATGACGGCGATTTCCCTCGTCAAAACCCGCTGGTGGCCGCCTTCGATCTCCGCCAGCCATTCCTTGAACTCACGGTGACGGTCCTCTGCGATCAGATCGAGAATGTTCCGCCCGACGACGCCGGCTTCCGCGTAACCCAGCACCTGTTCCTCGCGTTTGTTCACGGCGGCGATCATTCCGCGGGCGTCGACCATGAACACCGAGTCGGCGACCAGATCGAACAAAGCCTTGTAGCGGGCCTGCGAGGCCGCCAACTGCCGCGTGCGCTCCGAGACGGCCTGCTCCAATCCCGCCGTGTAGCGATGCAGCTCTTGCTCCAACCGGCGCCGCTCCGTGACATCCCGGACGAACGCCCGGGAATAAATCAACCCTCCGCGCTCGCGGTCGAGGAGTGCCGTGGCGTGAATTTCAACGTCGATCGACCGTCCGTCTTTCGCCACGAGCAGAGTTTCCATGGACCCCTGTCCCCGCGAGACCAATTGCTCGAGAAAATGTAGCGTCCGCGGTTCCTCTCCCTTCGGCACCACTTCCCAAAGTCGAAGGGCCAGCATTTCTTCGAGCGTATAGCCCAACTTGTCGAGCCCCGTCTTGTTCACGTGGACAAACCGGCCGCCGCGATCCATCTGGTAAATCATCTCCGGCGAATGTTCGATCAAATCGCGATACCGCTCCTCCAACTGTTTGACATCGGCCATCTGCCGTTCGATTTGTCCGAACGACCGTTGCAGGTTGGCGGCCATGTGATTGAACGCTTCCGCCAGTTGTTCGATTTCATCGCCGGTCTTGAGATCAAGCCGCCGGTCCAACCGTCCGCTCCCGATCTCCCGCGCTCCCTCCTGCAACAGTTTGATCGGACCGGCGATGCGCCCAGCCATTACCACCCCGATTCCGCCGAGCACGGCCAATACCGTTCCGCCGAACAACAGGATCTTGGTCATCAACTCGCCGAGGGGGGCGAAGATTTCTCCGGGGTCCTGCCGCACGACGACCAGCCAATGTCGGCCTCCGAGGCTCCCCGCGGCAAGACCGTCGGCGAATCGCACGGGCGCGTACCCGATCATGCCTCCTTCGCTCCCGTGCGAATCGTCATCGACCGACGCCCACCCGGGTTTGAGCGCCCCCAACAGGCCGACGACGTCCGGACGGATCGTGTGCGCTTCCGGAGCCAGCACCGGGCACAGAACCACGACGCCGTCCGAGCCGACCAGCATGGCGTGCCCCGTGGCGCCGAGCGAAACTTCCGCAATGGAATGGAACACGGTGTCGCGTCGGAGCAGGATCGTGATCGCCCCGATCGCCGTCTTTTGCCCCTCGTCCATGATGGGCACCGCGACGGTCACGACGTGCGTCCCGAAGGCGGGATCGAACGCCACATCGCCCACGTAGGGCCGCGCCCCGCCGTCTTGCACGACGGCCCGCCACCACGCCGTCTTCTTGTACCAATACTCCACCTGGGGAATGGAACTGATCACCAGGGCCCCCTGCCCGTCCGTCACCAGAATGCCGACGTAGTCGGACTTCCGAATCTCATGCCAGCGAATCAGCGAATTCGTCGAGATTCGGTTGACGAACAACGGAAACTCGCTGCGCGAATCCCGTTGTCCCCAACGCCGCTGCCAATCCTTGATGATGGCCTCGACGGCGCGGGGATCTTTGCCCTCATAGGTTCGATTGGCTTCCAAGACGGCGGCGCGAAGGAACGGCATGGTGGCGAGTTGTTGCGCCTCGTTGACGGCGCGGGTCACCTGCATTTCGACGCGGCGGGCCGCCTCGACGGCGGCTTCTTTGAAATTCGCCCCCGTCGTCTCGCGTAACGCCCGGCGCTCTTCGAGATAGAGCAGGATCAGAAACAGCGTCAGGGGCAGGAGGCCGACCACCACGATCGCCGCGATGATCTTGAGCTGGAGGCTGTGGAACCGGCTCCAGAATGTCATGCCCATCCCATCGGTTGCGGGAAGGGACCGCGGGAGAATCGCTCCGCTGGAAAACGACCGGCGGACCGCTCGCGGTCTCCGAACGGAACCGTCTTATTCCATCATCCGTCTCAACCGCGTTTCAAGAGCCGGCCCGGCTTGCCCGGCCACAGAAGAACCAGCGGACTCGCGACAAAGACGGACGAATAGGTGCCGCAAATCACGCCCCACAGAAGCGCCAGTGAAAAATCGTGCAGCACCTCGCCGCCCGCGACCGTCAAGGGAATCAGCACCAGAATCACTGTCAAGCTGGTGACGATGGTCCGGCTCAGGACCTGATTGACGGCGTTGTTGATCGTGGCTTCTTCGCTCTCCCGGCGGCGCACCTTCAGATTTTCCCGGATTCGGTCGAAGACGACGACGGTGTCGGTCAGGGAGTAGCCGGCCAGCGTCAACAGGGCCGTGACGATGAGCAGCGTGATTTCCTTGTCCAGCACGTAGAACGCGCCGAGCACCGCCAACACGTCGTGAAACGTCGCCAGCGCCGCCGCGACGCCGAAGCGCAGTTCGAATCGCGCCGCGATGTACATGATGATGCCAGCGAAGGAAATGAGGATCGCGATGAGCGCGTCCTCCTGAAGCTTTTTGCCGATCGTCGGCCCGATTTCGGTCGTGGAGTCCACCACGAACGAATTGCCGGGGAATTCCTTGGTAAATGCGGCGACGATCCGTTCCGCGATCTTTTCCTCGATCGTCGTCGAGGTTTTGACGCGAACGAGCAGCTTGTTGTCCTCTCCGAATTCTTGCAGCTCGGCATTGCCCAATCCGTTCGACTCCAGCGCCTTTCTCGCTTCGTCGATGCGGATCGGCTGCTCGAACTTCAACTGCACCGCCGTGCCTCCGGCGAAATCGATACCGAGATTGGCCGCCCCCCGGGCGATCTGAATCACGGCCACGAGCCCCAGCGCGACCATGAGACCGGACAAGGCGAAGGTGATCTTGCGCTTGCCCATGAAATCGATGTCGGTTTTTCCTACGATCTCGAACATGCCTGCTCCTTACCGAACGGGCGAGCGCGGACTCCGATCCGCGCGCTCCGCCTCGAATTCGCTTCGTTTCAAATACTCAACGTCTGAGCTTTCGGTTGCCGCCTGTACCAGAGGTCGAAAATCACCTTGGTGCCGACCAACGCCGTGAACAGATTGATCGCGATGCCCAGGCACAACGTGACGGCAAACCCCTTGATCGGTCCCGTTCCGAATAAAAAGAGCGCCACGCCGGTGATCAACGTCGTCACGTGCGAATCGATGATCGTGAGCAACGCTTTGTCGTAACCGGCGTCGATCGCCGTTCGCACGGCCTTGCCGCTCCGCAACTCCTCTCGGATGCGCTCGAAGATCAACACGTTCGAATCGACTCCCATGCCGATCGTGAGCACGATCCCGGCGATGCCCGGCAACGTCAGCGTCGCATTCAAGGCGGACAGCGCGCCCATGAGACACACCAGGTTCAAAATCAGCGCAAAGTCGGCGATCGCGCCGGAGAGACGGTAATACACGATCATGAACAGGATGACCATCGCGCCCGCGATTAACGTCGCCCTGATGCCCTTGTCGATCGAGTCTTGCCCGAGAGACGGACCGACCGTCAAATCCTGCACGATCTTGAGAGGCGCCGGCAGAGCCCCGGCCCGCAGCACGATGGCGAGATCGTTGGCCTCCTGCGTCGTAAAGGTGCCGGTGATTTGGGCGCGTCCGCCTCCGATCCGCTCTTGGATGACGGGCGCCGAATAAATCGTGTTGTCGAGCACGATCGCCATCCGCTTCTTGACGTTCTCCGCCGTGATCCGCTCGAACTCCTGGCCTCCCCTGGAATCAAAGGTGATGGACACGTAGGGATCGTTGAATTGCCCGATCGACACCCGCGCGTCGCTCAAGACATCGCCGGTGAGCATGACCCGCTTCTTGACCAGATACGGAATCCTGTATTCGCGTCCCGTCTCCTTGTCGACCGCGCGCTCGAACAAAATTTCATCGCCTTCGGGGATCTTGTCCTGAAACTGCCGGGCGACTTCCTCTTCCATCTCCTTCGGAATCCGGGCCGGCAGCTCCAACCGCAGTTGGGCGTCCTCGTCCAGCATTTTGAACTCAAGCAGCGCGGTTTCCTTGATCAAGTCCTTGGCCCGTTTTGGCTCTTTGATGCCCGGCAACTGCACGACGATCTGCTTCAAACCCTGCCGCTGCACGATCGGCTCGGTCACGCCGAACTGATCGATTCGGTTGCGGATTGTCTCCAGGGCCTGATTGATCGCGAAGTCCTTGATGCGTTTGCTTTCCGTTTCGCGGAGCTGCCACACCAGGGAAGCGGGCGTCCCGGCCGATTCGTTTTCCGTAAAGGACGGATATTCGTCGATCAGTTTTTGGATCGAGGTTTTGAGTCCTTCGTCCGCGAATCGAATCGTGATCTGCTCGGAGGCCGTGCGTTTCACCGACTCGACGGCAATGTTCTTTTCGGCCAGCAAGTCTTGAAGCGACGTCACGGTCCGATCGACCGTGATCTCCACCGCCCGATCTTCGTCCACCTCCATCACCAGATGAATGCCGCCCTGCAAGTCAAGACCCAAAGCGATGCCCTTGTCCGGAAGGACGGTCTTCATCCAACCGGGCAACGTTTGATACAGCGGCCGGTACGACGGCAGCGAACATATCACCGACGTCACGATGACCAGCGCCAACAATCCCAATCGCCCGCTCACCTTCTTCATGGTCGCTCCAACCTCTTCATTCCGTGCGGCCTACGCATCTTTTTCTTTGTCCTCTTCTTCCCCGCGCAGCCGCGCGATGTAATCCCGCTGGATCTTGATCCGCGTATTGTCGGCGATCTGGAGGGTGACGGTATGTTTCCCAAGATTGGTGACCGTTCCCCAAATGCCGGACGTGGTCACGACTTTGTCGCCTTTCTTGAGCGCGTCGATCAAGGCCTTCTGCTCTTTCTGCTTCTTCTGCTGCGGCCGGATCAGCAGAAAGTAAAAGATGATGAAAATCAGAATAAAAGGGACGAGGGAGAGCAGCCCCCCCGGGCCTTGACCGCCGGCTCCCGCCCCGTTCGCCCCGGCCCCCTGGGCCCATGCCATGGATTCCATCAACATAACGAACGATCTCCTCTTTCCTTGTTGTGGACGCTGTCTCCCGCCGCAACGGCCTCCGGGTCTTCCCGCGCCGCGACACTCGACGGTTCTTGCGCGTGACTGCGATAAAAAGCCGCTCGAAACTCCGAAAACGTTCCTTGTTCGACGGCCGCGCGGACGCGGCGCATCAGATCCGAAAAATACCAAAGGTTATGGATGGTGTTCAGCCGCGCGGCCAACATTTCTTTGACCGAGAACAGATGATGAAGATACGCCCGCGAGTGGCGCCTGCAGACCGGGCACCCGCAGTCGGGATCGATCGGCCGCTCATCCCTGGCGTATCGGGCTTGTTTGATGACCACCCGTCCCGCGGTCGTAAACAACGAGCCGGTCCGTCCATGTCGCGAGGGCGCGACACAGTCGAAGAGATCGATGCCGCGAAAGACCCCTTCGATCAGATCTTCCGGGTATCCCACCCCCATCAGATACCGCGGCTTGTTCTCCGGCAGTTCCGGCACCGTCGCGTCGAGCATTGCGTACATCTCGGCCTTGCTTTCTCCCACGGACAGACCGCCGATCGCATAGCCGTCGAACCCCATAGCCGTGAGGTCTCTTGCCGAGCGGACGCGCAAATCCGCGTCCAGACCGCCCTGCACGATGCCGAACAGAGCTTGGTCGTTTCTGCGCCGACCGGCCAAACAACGCTCGGCCCATAACTTGGTTCGCCGCGCGCCGTCCAGCACCGCCTCGCGGCTGGCGGGCAACGCGACGCAGTGGTCGAAGGCCATGATGATATCGGCTCCCAACGCTTCTTGGATTTCAACGGCGATTTCCGGCGTGATGAAGTGACTCGATCCGTCGATGTGCGATTGGAAGACCACGCCTTCGTCCGTCACCTTGCATAACTTGGCCAAACTGAACACCTGAAAGCCCCCGCTGTCCGTCAAAATCGCCCCGGACCAGCCGGTAAAGGCGTGCAGTCCGCCCATCTCGGCCACGATCTTGTGCCCCGGGCGGAGGTAGAGATGATAGGCGTTGTTCAACAACAACCGGAATCCCATGAGCTGCAGATCGTCCGGCGCCAGTCCCTTGACCGGCCCCAACGAACCGACCGGCATGAACGCCGGCGTATCGATGATGGCCCGCGCGGTGCACAATCGGCCGACCCTGGCTTTGGATTGCCGATCCTGTTGTTGAAGCCGATACTGGATCATGCCGCGCCCTTCTTTCTTCACATCTGCTCGGGAGCGGAAATTCCCAGCACCGTCAGACCGTTTCTGATGACTTGCTGAACGCCGCGCATGAGGGCCAGCCTGGCGGCAGTCCGCTTGGGCGTCAGTTCCTCGGCCGATCCTGCTTCCTCGTGTTCCCGGCCGCCCGCGGGGGGGAGTATCCGATGTTTGTTGTAAAAGGTATGCAGCAGCGCCGCGAGCTGTTGGAGATAATACGTGACACGATGGGGCTCGAACGTGGACGCGCTGGTCTGAAGGATGTCCGGATAGACGGAGAGCTTTCGAATCAGCCCCAATTCGTCAGGATCGGTCAACAGGGCGAGGTCCGTCTCTTTCGGTCGAGGGCACTCGATCCCCCGCGAGGCGGCCGTCCGCCACAAACTCGCGATACGAGCGTGCGCATACTGCACGTAGTACACCGGATTGTCCGCCGATCGTTGCTTGGCCAGTTCCAGATCAAAGTCAAGATGGGTCCGTGAATCCCTCATGAGGAAAAAGAACTTGGCGGCGTCGGCGCCCACTTCGTCGATGACCTCGCGCATGGTCACGAATGAACCGGTCCGCTTCGACATTTTGACTTCAACCCCGGCCCTCAGAAGCTTGACGAGTTGAACCAACACCACCCGCAACCGCTCCTTCGGATGGCCGTAGGCCTGCATCACGGCCTCCATGCGGGGAATGTAGCCGTGGTGGTCGGCTCCCCACACGTCGACTAGCAGATCATATCCGCGCCGCAGTTTGTCCCGGTGATAGGCGATGTCCGACGCCAAGTAGGTGTACTCGCCGTCCTGCTTCTTGACGACACGGTCCTTTTCATCGCCGAAAACCGTGGAACGAAACCACAGTGCGCCCTCTTGCTCGAACAAAAGGCCGCGGGCCTGCAAATCGTCCAAGGCCTGCTCCACCGCCCCGGACCTGAGCAACGACTCCTCGCTGAACCACGACTGAAATTCGATGCCGAACGACGCAAGGTCCCCGCGGATCAATTCCAACAGTTCCTGATACGCGAGCGTACGGCATCGCGCCTCGATCTCAGACGGATCGGAAGATCCCGTCTCGTCGTCGAGTTTGGGCTTGAGGCGTCGAGCCACGTCGTTGATATAGGCGCCGTGGTAGCCTTCTTCCGGAAATTCGGCAGGCCGCCCGCAGAGTTCTCGGTAACGCGCATAGACCGATGCTCCCAACAGTTTCATCTGCCTGCCGGCGTCGTTGATATAGTACTCGCTGGTCACGTCATACCCGACTGCTTCCAACAGACGGGCGACGGCCTGCCCGACCGCCGCTCCCCGTCCGTGCCCGACATGGAGCGGACCGGTGGGATTGGCGCTGACATATTCGACGAGAACGCGATGTCCCCGTCCCACGTCGGCTTTGCCGTAGGCCTCTCCCCTCGCGTCGATCTCTCGTAACACCTCGTGCCACAGGGTCGGCTTGATCGTCAGGTTCAAAAATCCGGGGCGGACAATTTCCACCCGCTCGAAGAGCCGCTCCGTTTCCGTGAGATGTTCGGCGATAATTTCGGCGATCTCGTGAGGTTTTTTTTCTTCCGACGGCGCCAAGGACATCGCGATCGTCGTCGCCAATTCCCCCCATTCCGGACGTTTTGGCGCATCCAGAGTCAACGCCGGCCAGGTTTCCGTCTTCAATCGGCCCTTTTTCTTGGCCTCATTGAGAGCACCGAGCAAGGCGGTGGCAACCATCTCCTGAACGACGCCGTGAGACACGTCGAATCTCCTAAGTTCTCAGCAAAGAAGGAGAAAATGAACGGGCCACTTTAGCACACGGGTCCGATGGAGACAAGGTAGAGTCCGGATGGTGGTCTTGTGATTTGATGATCGATCGCTCATGTTGTCTGCACGCGTTCAGTATCTGTTCGGGGGAAACGGCCAAACAGACTTTTTCGGAACAAGCAGTGACCTGTTCCCACGAAGGACATTTGCACGGTCCTGCGTGCAAGACGATCACGTGCGGTCCTTTAGGCGCCCATCGGGCCGGATCGGTCGGCCCAAAGAGGGCAACGGTGGGAACTCCCAATAAGCCCGCCAGATGAGTGATGCCTGAATCATGTCCGATGTACACCCGCGCTCGGAGAAGCACGCCGGCGACGGTCATCAGGTCGGCATCGCGCAAGACGGGAGGAGGACGGTCTGTTCTCCCAATGACGGCCTTCACGGCTTCTCGATCGGCCGGACCTTCCAGGAGAAGACACTGGGTCCCGCCGTTCTGTAATTCGTCAATGGCAGAGGCCAACACTTCCGGCCTCGTACATTTTGCTCGGCTCCCGCTCCCGGGATGAATCATCACCACGGGACGATCGAGAGCAATGCCCCGCTTTGTCAGGCACATCTCTCCGTTCCGCTCGAGCACCGGCGGAAGGCGCATCCGAGGCACAACAGCCGGACCGTCCCCTTGTTCTCCGATCGCTTCACAAAAACGGTCGCTCTGATGCGTCGCCGTCACAGAGGGATCGAACGGTGATCCGATGCGCACGCGGCTGATGCCCATCATGTTGAGACGTTTCTCAATAAGACCGTCCTTGTCCTTCAACCACCCGATGGCAAGCTCACAATCCTGAATCCAGGAATACTTCTCGCTCAACGGAAACGATTCTTCACCGAACAAGAGATCCCGAATGGCACCGGTTTCAAAAGAAACCCACTCTTCCACTATGTTACATTCCGACAGAAATCGCCCGACCGGTTCATGGGAAGCGAGGATATATCGGTGGTTGGGATAACTGGCCCGAAGCAGTTGAAGAGCAGGAACCGCAAGAAGGACGTCACCGAGGGAGCCCGGATGAATGACGAGAATAGTTTTGGGCATCGACGTTTAACTTCCAATGCGAGGGCTTCCCGCCATTTTTCTGGCTGCTTCCAGCTCCTCCGGCGTGTTGACATTGAAAAAAGACCGCTCCTCCGGATCAAGGCTGCTTATTTCCATCTGCTTGACCCATCGAACTCGAAGACTCGCCTCATCAACAACGTCTTTGATACTGAGCCGGCCGCTCTGCACCATCTTCTCGATGATCGGCAGACACCGATTGCTATAGAGCGCGTGCGTCGGTTGGGGGCCGAACTCTGAACGGGGGATCACTACGTCCACATTATCTTTCAATGAAACCAGATGTCGAATCACGACCGGACTGATGAACGGCATGTCGCAGGCGACCGCAAAAATATATGGTGTCCGCGATAGTTTCAATCCGGTATAGATCCCTCCCAAACTTCCGCGATTTGGGATAAGGTCCCGCCACACCGGTGTGGCAGTCTCGATCATCGTGGAATCATCTCCGACCACAATGCTCACGCTCTGAAAGACGTCCTGCAACACGGCAAGGCTCCGTTCAAGAAGAGTATGTTCGCCCACGGGGAGAAATCTTTTATCCTTTCCCATCCGCCGACTTCGACCACCGGCGAGGAGAATACCCGTGACGTCAGAGATCATCCTCTTACCTCAGAAAGACCAACGAAGAAAAACAAAGAGGGGGTGGGAAAACCCCCACCCCCTCTCTCACTGCCACTATTCTCGTGATACCTGACTCGTAACCCGTTACAGGGTTTTTCCCTTCTTCTTGTTGGCTCGGCGAGTCAAGACCCACCCTTCGAGAAACACAACACCGACGGCAATGACAACAGGATAAATATAGGTCTCTTGTGGAATCGGAGGATTCATAAACGTGTAATAAAAGGCCGACACGGCCATTTTTCGACCAGCGTCGCCATTATGGCCGTCCCATGCGAAGAAGACCGTGGGAATATATTGGCCGACCTCAAAAAACGTATCTTCGTCATAATCCTGGTCTTTCTTATTTCCCAGGGGACGTTCGATCATCACATACCAACGACCATTCTTCCATTCGCTTTTCAGGACTTTCAGATGCTCCTCATAGTTATCCCGCTCCTCAAAGTCCTTGTCCCATCCGGTTCCCTTGAAGGCCCTGATGGAGCCATCGGCTTCCCACTTCACAATATCGACCGGAAACTGCTCGTTCGTTCCAAACAGATAGCGCGGCTTAATTGGAGCAGGCAGTTCCTTCCATTTGACGGGAGTTTCAATGGCGATGGCGTCGTTATAGACGGGATAGTTATTCTGCTTCGCTGCAATGGAACCCCCTTCTCCAGTTGAAGGCTCTTGTTCCTGAATGTCGATGTTAACTTCCGTTGGAGCCCAGGGCAGCTTGCCCTCGGCCACGCTTTTTGTTCGGTCATCCCATTCCAAGAGATAGGCAATGGACTTGTCGTTGTACAAAGACCGAACCCAGATATCGTCGATTCGATTCACAAAATTTCTTGGCTTGTGGGTAATTTGCCCGCCCATTGCCACATAACGGCGCGGCGCATTCTTCCACGCTTCATTCTCAATATCAGCCGGAATTTCCCCCTCCACCATATTCGAGGGAATCACAAAATTGATCTTAGGTTTATCGGTTAAAGGATCGATAGAAAGAGGTTTCCCCTCTTCATCCCGCTCGCACAGGGAATTCACAAAATTGGCAATATCCCATCGCTCATCTATCGTGGTGTTGTCCGCAAAGGACGGCATGGGAGTTCCGTTGATTCCTGTTGAGAAAGTCCTGAAAATATTGACCACGTTATAAGGGTCCTGCCGGCTTCCTCTAAAGTTCCAGCATTTATGCCAATTGGCCGGCTGAATGGAGAATCCCCAATCATCTTTCAAATTGAACGCATTTCCATCACCACGGCCTTCAAGGCCATGGCATTCGATACATTTCTTTTCAACAATCAGTTCAGACCCTCTTTTGATGCTTTCTTCCGTCGCTGATTTCGGTTTTAACTCCGCTATATTGAGAATGGTCTGGGTCTCAGACTGCTTATCCGTAAAGCTTCTATCCTTCACGAGTTGAGTTGTCACAAAAGCCAACACCTGGAGCCGCTGCTCTTCGGTCAAGATACCTTCCCATGGCGGCATAGCCGACCCCGGTAGCCCATGTGTCACGGTGTCGAAGAGATCATTCTGACCGCGAACAGGCTTTTTAGCATCAAACAGTGGAAGCTCACCGCTGGCTGTATGACGAATCTTGAACGTTCCCTGATTAAAATTACGCGGGCGAGGCCAGAGCCGATCGGCACCAGGTCCATCCCCAGCACCATCAACTCCATGACACCACACGCACTTTGTAAAATAGACCCGTTTGCCGGCCTCGATCATCTCGGCGGAGGGCGGCGCTGCCAGTTCTCCCTTTTTAAAGCCCTCAGGAATTCCCCCTTGAGCAAAAGCCGGAATTTCCACACCAACGGTAATTAACACGGCCCCGAAGGCAATTGACAGCGTCAGACCAGCCTTCTGAGTTCCACTCTTTTGCATGGCGTTCCTCTTCCTTAATGAAGAAATGAACAAGTCTGAAATACGATCAATCCCAGGTTCGCGGATAATAACCCGTATGCCAATATTCAAACAGAATGACTTTCCACATTTCATCAACCGTCAAATGCTGCTCCCAAGGTGGCATGACGGACGCCCATGGGAACCCTTCATTTGGAAGCCCCATCCCACCTTTTGCGACACGCCAGAAAATAAACGTCTCCTGCAATTGGGCAATTGTCCCTGGATCCGTGAAATTCGCGGGAATGGGGTTAAAAGCAAAAGCATGAAGACCACGCCCGTTTAGGTTATCACCATGACAGAAATGGCAATTTTGGAAAAAGATTTCTCCGCCTTCACGGACATACTTTAAGTATCCTTCAGCTTTTTCATCCCAAGGATTGGCATTCGGCTTCATGAGCCGACCCATACCCTGCTCAACAATGAGAGAATTGCTATATTCTTGATCGTATTTGCCTTCAGTGTTTACACGATAGGGATTCAAAGAGGTTTGCAGCACATACGTCTTGCCATGCACCTTTGTACTGGCAGGAGGCGCAGGATGCACGGTTCTCAACTCAATCGGCTCTTCCGATTTCGGCATCATAACATTGTAAGAAAATCCCCACGTAAGAACCGGAAGAGCGATTAAATAAACATATCGAAGCACCTTATTAAATCCGGTTTGCGCATCCAAGACGTTCAAGATAGGCTGCTTGAACTTTTTCCAATCTTCCTCGTTTGCGGAAACCCACATAAGAACGGCGACGAGCCCTACTGTGCCATACATAGCTCGAACACTGAACGGAATGGGAGGATACACCCGATACTTGATGTAAAGAAGGAAGAAGATCCAAAATCCGATTCCTTGCCAGAATCTTGGAATTCCCATTCCCATCGCATTGAGCATGTAGCTCAGACCAGTAAATCCAAGAACATAACACCCGACCTCGAAGAGCATCTGCATTGGCATATACCCTTCGACAAGACGAATGGTATTCGAAGGAATAACATCGAATATCATTCCAGCCAGCAGCAGCAAACCGACAACCCCCACCAAGGCGCCGAGCGACATCAGTGCTTTCATCGCTTACTCCCTTTACACTCTCAAACGAAAATATGGACCCCTAACTAGCCTATGAAATTTTTGGCGGCGGTGCTCCAACCTTCACTTGAGAAAGATAATCTACAATCTTCTTAAGAGCCCCGGCACTCAATTTTTGACCGAATACTTTAGGCATGGTGTTGTCAGGAAACGGCTT
>JANDJG010000191.1 GCA_024331085.1 Nitrospira sp.
ACCCATGAGGAACTGTTGCGGCGGAGAGGAATGTACCACCGCCTTTACACCATGCAGTTTCAGGACGCGGCGGCGCACGAACGGATGATGAGGGCGGAGTGCTGAAAGAAGAGAAGAAGATCGGCCTTCGAAAGCGGTTGGGACGGTGGGCGGCTTGTTCGTTGCTGCCGCCGGTCGCGGCCACCTTGATTCGAATCCTGTTCCGGACCATGCGCTGCGAAACCAGAGGCCATGAGGATGTCGATGCCCTGTATCGGGAGGGACGTCACATCGTGCTCGCCTTTTGGCACGCCCAACAGTTGATGATCCCGATGGGCTACCGGGGGGCGGGATCTCATGTGTTGATCAGTCAACATGGAGACGGAGAAATCATCGCCCGCATTATCGCGCGGTTCGGGCACGAGGCGGTGCGGGGGTCGAGCACGCGCGGAGGAGCCGGCGCGCTTCGCGCGTTGATCAAGCTGGGCCGATCTGGCCGGGACGTGGTCGTGACGCCGGATGGTCCAAGAGGACCTCGCCAAGTGGCGAAGCTGGGCGTCATCCAGTTGGCCAAGGCGACGGGCCTGCCGATCATTCCCCTGGCCTTCGCCTGTTCAAAAAAAAACTTTTCGCGAGCTGGGATCGATACATGGTCCCGTACCCCTTCTCCAAAGGACTGTTCCTGTACGGCAAGCCCCTGTGGGTTTCGCGCGAGGCGGATGACGCGGCGCTCGAAGCGGCTCGCTTGGAGCTGGAAGCGACGCTTAATCGCCTGACGGATCAAGCGGAGCAAGAGGTGTCGCGTCCGGCGATCGGCGTCGGGCCTCGGTTCGGACCCGGCGGGTCGGAGCATTCTTCGACGGGTGTCTGAGGTACCGAAGAGGCGAGGGGGGCAACGGCGTAGCCATGTGGCGCATTCTCTATAACATCGGTCTCTTGGTTGCAACGCCGATCGTCGTCGGCCTGCTGTTGGCGAAACCCCGATGCCGACCAGGGTTTCTCCAAAGAATGGGCTGGCAAGCCCATCCGTCCGATAAAGAGCGAGGAGATCGACCGGTCGTCTGGGTGCACGCGGTGTCGCTGGGAGAAGCGGTCGCGGCGGCACCGCTTGTCAAGGCGTTGCGGGAACGTCATCCGGAGTTTTGCTATATCGTGACGACCGTGACGGAGACCGGGCGCGAGGCGGTCGAGCAACGGTTGGCCGGCATGGCGGAGCACCGGTACGCGCCGCTGGATTTTCCGTGGGCGGTCTCCGGCATGGTGAATCGGCTGCGGCCTTCGCTCTACCTGTTCGTTGAAACGGAGTTGTGGCCCAATGTGCTCTGGATGTTGAACGACCGGCGCATTCCGGCGATCCTGGTGAACGGCCGATTGTCGTCCCGCTCGTTCGGCCGCCAAAATAAGAGCCTCGTTCGCTCGTTCTATCGATCCGTCATTGGGTCGATTACCCTGTGTCTGATGCAATCCGATCGGGATCGACAACGAATTGTCGCGCTGGGCGCCGATCCGGCTCGCGCGCATACGACCGGCAATATCAAATTCGATCAACCACTTCCCGCCGGGGAAGGCGGCGAGGCGTCGGAACGGAACTTCGGATTGAATCCATCGGACAGGCTGATCTTGGCCGGCAGCACCCACGCGGGCGAGGAGGAAATGCTCGTCGCGGCCTATCGCCGAATTGTCGAGACGGATCCGTCGGCCGTGTTGATGCTGGCGCCGCGACATATCGAGCGGGTGGAGCAGGTCGAATCCATGATTCGCGACGCCGGTTTTACGGTTCAACGGAAAAGCCGAATCGAACAAAAGGGACGGGGGCCACGGGTCGTTATTTTGGATACGAGGGGAGAGCTGGCCCGCGCCTACCGTGAAGCGACGGTGGCGTTCGTGGGCGGTACCTTGGTGCCGGTCGGGGGCCATAATTTACTGGAGCCGGCGGCTTGGGGAAAACCGGTTCTTTTCGGACCTTATACCGATCATTGCGCCGAAGTGGCGACTATGTTGGAAGAAGCAGGAGGAGGTCGGCGCGTGAGGGGCGTGGAAGAATTGGCGCGCGCGTGCGGCGAATGGCTGGCCGATCCCCATGCCCGCGAGCGCGTCGGACGGGCCGCGCGACGCGTCGTGTCGGACAATCAAGGCGCCTTGAAACGAACGCTGGACCTGATCGAATCCTGCTTCGACGCCGTAGAGGCGTCGCGCCGTTCTCTCCGCCCTTCGTGACCGGTACGGCGAAGGAGTCATCAAAACGTCGAATGTCGGTTGCTCGTCGAAGGAGAACGCCGTCAAGCTACTCGGAACGTGGGCAGGGGAGATGAATCCAAGAAAGGATGTGCCGGGCGATCTTCAGGCGCTCGGTCATGGCGTTGTAATGGCCGGGGAGACGCCGAGCTGATATGGCGCTCTTACAACCCGGACAACCGGTCCGGACGTGGCTTCGATGGGCCGCATTTTTCTATGGGCTGATCGTACGATCGCGCGGATGGTGGTATCGGAGCGGCTGGGCGACGCCGTCTCGCTTGCCCTGCAGGGTCGTGAGCGTGGGCAATCTCACCGTCGGCGGAACCGGCAAGACGCCGGTCGTCATCTTGCTGACGGAATGGTT
>JANDJG010000075.1 GCA_024331085.1 Nitrospira sp.
CGGCCCCATGCTCACACAGCAATACGACGGCCTGGCGGAAATTGGGATCTCGCAGGCTGGGCGCCGCCACAAGGAACATGCCTTTGCGGAGTTGTAAATCCATGACGTAATCCTACCGCGCCCATCGGTGTCAGGCAAGCAGAACGCCGGACAGACCACGGAAGCTTTGCACCGATTACTCGTGATACAGAGAAGCGCGGCGGTCCCGAAGCAGATCGTTGTAAGGAGTCACCCGTTTGTTTCGGGCTTCCGCCGGATCGATCTCGACGACGGCAAGGTCTTCTCGATCGCGTGGCGCTCGGTACCGAATGACCCCGTTGGGCGCGACGATTTCACTGTGGCCGATGTAGGTCAGCCGATCTTTTCCACCGCGGGCCTCGCTGCCGATCCGATTACAGGTAACGGCGAACACTCGATTCTCCAGGCATCGCACCGGCATGGAGTCCGGGCAATTCGGCAACACGAGGTTGGAAGGATGACAAATGATATCCGCTCCCTGAAGGGCCAAGGAGCGGGCGGCTTCCGGATAATACCAATCGAAACAAATCATGACACCGATTCTCGCCGGCCCGATGTCCCATACCTTGAAGCCTGAGTCGCCGGGCGTGAAAAAGAGCGTCTCCTCGAAAAACAGATGGGTCTTGCGATAACAACCGAGGAACCCGGCAGGGCCTACGACGACGGCCGAGTTATAACAGCGGCCTCCCGCCTTTTCCGGAAGCCCGGCGACGATGTGCATGTCTCGCCGCTTGGCAAGCTCCATCAACCGATGGACGGTCGGACCGTCGGGAACCGGTTCCGCAAGCCGCTTGACCTCTTCTTGAGAAGCGAACTGGTACCCTGACGCAAAGAGTTCGGGTAACACGATCAGATCCGCTTCTGCCCGGTCCAATTTCGCCGCCACGGTATCGAGATTGGTCATGACCTCGCCGAATACCGGATCGAACTGAAGAAACCCGACTTTCATTCCATCCCCTCCATAAACAAAACGGACAGGGCCAATCAGGTCCTGTCCGTTTCGCAATCTCACATCGGCCGCGGATGACAGCCGCTTCTTTCTTGCTCCGGCCCCTTACTTGACCTCGGCCAAATGCGTGACGGCTCCTTGCGCATGGTCCATGCACGCATCGGCATGACCCGCTTTGCCATGTTGCACGGCTTCCTTGAGGTGCTTCACCCCTTCGTCCAAATGCGGGTTCTTCATGCCGGCGGCCTGCGCGTGTTTGAGAGCCTCTTCGGCGTGCTGCGTACAGGCGTCCGCATGGCCCTCTTTTCCATGCGACCCGGCGCCCTTGGCGTGTTCGACCGCTTCTTCGACATGTTTATTGCCCGCCATCGCTACACCGGTCAGCGCGGGCATCGCCGCGAACAGCGCAACCGCACCCAGCATCAGCACCTTACAACCGTTCTTTCTGATCATGGCCTCCTCCATTCGTTGAAGTTGATTATGGTCGGCACGTCCCTTCCGCGGTTCACCTTACACAGTGTCCTATACCCTAGTCAAGCGGACCCGGCGGCTTGATCGAATCCAAGGATTTTTTGGAGTCCTTGAAAATCTCTCTCGACGGGACAGGCAAAGTCACGGCTCCACTCCCACCACGAACCCGGGTAGTTTCTGACCCTTCGGTAGCCGGCCACTTTGAGCACGAAATAGAGCCACGCGGATCGAATGCCTCCCAGGCAGTAACAGACCAACTCTTGATCGCTGCGAATTCCCCTCTCTTCCATCATTTCTCTGATGATCTGCGGGTCCTTGACCGTCGCATCCTTGTTCAAAAATTGATTCCACGCCACGTGAATGGCCGATGGAATGTGTCCCGGCCTCGGAATGCCGGAAATCTCTTTTCCCAGATACTCTTCGAGGCTCCGGGCATCCAAAACGGCCGTCTGTGGATGAGGTCCTCGAACGATCCTCTTGAGATCGTCTTTGGTCACGGCGACGTCTTTCACCGGGTGAGCCTTGAACGTGCCGGCACGAGGCGAGGCGGGACCATGTTCGAACGGACGCTTCTCCGCCGTCCATTTGACCCATCCCCCGTTCAAAATGCTGACGCGTGTGTGGCCGAGATATTCCAACATCCAGAACATCCGCCCTTCATCACCCCAGTTGTCGTAGGGATTGGAATAGACCACGACCTCGGTTTCGTTCCCGATGCCGAGCGCGCCCAAGCGGCGCTCGATCTGTGCGAGATCGGGATTCAACAGGCTTTTTGTCACGGCGGCGGGATCGCTGTACTCATGCCACGTGGTATGAACGGCGCCTGGAATATGCCCGCCAAATTCGTACGAAGCCCTGCCTCGCACGTCGACGACGACGAGACCCGGCTCGCCCAATCTGCTCTGCAGCGTCTCTGTCTCAATCAACAACGGATGATTCATGACGTTCCTTCTTGTCACTGACGAGACCGGTCAATCCAAACATGGGATTCACGCCACGCATAAGGCTCACGCCGCCAACAACGCCTGCACATGAGCCTCGACGGACGCGGCCAACGCCCGGAGATTGTACCCGCCCTCCAACGAAGAGAGAATTCGTCCTTGAGCGTGACGCTTGGCGATTCCAGCGACGATGTCCGTCAAATCCGCGTAGCCCGCCTCCGTCAATGCCATGCTCGCCAGTGGGTCATCGCGATGGGCGTCGAATCCGGCGGAGATGATCACAAACTCCGGTTTGAAGTCGTCGGCTGCCGGCACCAAAACCTTGCGAAAGACGGTGCGGTACTCATCATCGTCTTCGCCGGCCTCCATCGGCACATTGATCGTGAATCCTTCCCCCGCTCCCTTGCCTCTCTCGGTCTCCCGGCCGGTGCCGGGATAATGGGGATACTGATGAGTGCTGAAAAATAGCACCGACGGATCGTCCTCGAAACTATGTTGGGTTCCGTTCCCGTGGTGCACGTCCCAATCGACAATCAGCACCCGCGTGAGACCGTACCGGCGCTGAACATAACGAGCCGCAATGGCGACGTTGTTGAACAAACAGAATCCCATGGCCCGACCGGCCTCGGCATGGTGACCGGGCGGCCGTACGGCACAGAACGTGTGGTCAACCTGCTTGGTCATGATGGCATCAACGGCTGCCAATGCGCCACCGGCGGCCAAATAGGCGGCGGTCAAGGAGCCCGGCGACATCGAGGTGTCGGGGTCGAGCGAAACACGGCCGCTCATCGGGGCGTGCCGATTCAGCGACGCCACATAACCGGGCGTATGCACCTGCGTAATCCATTCGTCTTCGGCTCGACGCGGTTCGATCCTGGTCAATCGCGTCAGCGTGCCGGTTCGTTCCAACTGCTGCACGATCGCACGCAGTCGCTCGGGAGACTCCGGATGCCCGGGTCCCATGTCATGGTCAAGATACGCAGGATGATAGACGAAACCGGTTTTCCCCATCATCCACCTTGACGCCCAATGCGAAGTGGATGACCGCTTCCGTGCTCATGCACATCCACTCGTGGCGCTCCGTCAGATTAGCATGCAGGCCAGAGCGTAGACAACGAGCGGAGGCTGTTGCTATTGTCTCGACAACGGAGGAACGTCATGCCCAATCCAAGGATAGAGCCGCTGAAGAAAGTGCTCGCGATTGATCCTCACGACGAAGTGGCCTGGTTCGGACTGGGGAAGGCCTATATGGACGACGGGAATTTTGAGGAAGCCGCCGCGGCTCTGCGGCAATGTGTGACGGTGAAGCCGACCTACTCGGCCGCCTATTTTGCGCTGGCCCAGTCGCTCCACGCATTGAACCGACTGGATGAATGCCGAACCGTCATCGCGACCGGCATCGAGGTCTCCTCAAAAAACGGCGACCTCATGGTCACCAGAAACTTGGAAGCCTTAAGGGGCGCCCTGCCGTCGTGATGCAACGTCTTGTCCCTCCTCCCTTCCGACTGCCTCGGTGGGCCGCCCACGTGACACAACGGATGGACCGCCTCCTCCCTTCGGAGGAAGACCGCATGCGATTTGTGATCGAATTGGCCTCGAGGAACGTGACGAGCGGAACAGGCGGCCCCTTCGCCGCAGCCGTCTTTGAAGCCCGGACGGGACGGCTGGTCTCGGTCGGAGTAAATTTGGTCGTTTTGACCAACTGCTCGCTTGCCCATGCCGAGCTGGTGGCCCTTGCCAACGCGCACCACACTGTCCGGCATTTCGACCTCGGCGCGGCGGGGATACAGGAACATGAACTGGTCACCAGTAGCGAGCCGTGCGCCATGTGTTTCGGAGCCATTCCCTGGTCCGGCGTTCGTCGAGTATTGTGCGGCGCCAGAGCCGGCGACGCGGAAGCGATCGGATTTGACGAGGGCCCCAAACCAAGACGGTGGATCGCGGCTCTCGAACAACGGGGCATCACGGTCGTACGGGACCTCTGCCGAAGAGAAGCTGTCGCGGTTCTTCAACGCTACCAGCAAAGCGGCGGAATCATTTATAACGCGAGTCGGACATCCTAAAACGTCTTTCGATCCCAGCGCTCACGTTCCATCGCTTCCCATATCGGGAGATGTCATCGTTTCAGCTTGTTGCGGATTGCCAATGCGAACATCGCAAACAACGCCGGACCGGACAGGGTCTGAAACCAACTCATGCCCCTGGCCGGGCTTATTCCTTCCTTCAACACGAGAAAATCCGGCCTGAGAAAGGCGGCGGTCGCAGCACTGTACGCCACGGATTCCCACCAACATGGTTCAGCTGGCTTGTCGCACTGATACCAGCGCATTTCCCTGCTGCCTGGTAGGATTCGGACGACAGTCGGTTCGCCCGGAGACAACAGACCTTCGCTGCTCGTTTTGATTCGATACACTTCTTCCATTGGTCGCATGAGACCTTTTCCTTCGTCGTAGGCAAGAGCTCCCCCCAACACAAGGAACAGAAACAGAGCGATCGGCCTCAGCGCCCGTTCACCATACCCGTTGATCATCCAGAACAGATTCAACTGGAACCTGATTGCCCAGGGCGCCGTGGGATTGATGCGCCGCAGTTCCTTTTCGCCGTAATGGAAGTCGCTCGCGTAGATATAGTCTCGATCCTGCTCATAGGCCACCTTGAGGTCCCGATAGGCTTTTGAGAGTTGAGCCAATTGTTCGGCTTTCTGCCCCCCACTCCAGAAATCGGAACTCTGTCGATCCGCAGACTTGCCCGCGGACTCCAATTGCCTTTCCATTTCTTCAACGAGGCAAGCATGATCGTACATGCCGTACATCTGCCGGTGCCGGATCTCGCGTTGTCTCTCCTCCTCGTTCCTGCTCCCTACCCCAAGCCACGAACTCCAGACCACCCACCTGGCACACCACGCTGGAAATCTCCACAACCCAACCAACCAAGAAACCGGCCATCTCCCCCATCTGTTCCAGCGCAGCGCGAAAACCGGCACATGAGCCCGCACCCGCGGCCATCGGACATTATTGAAGTAGCAACGATCGAGGTTGGTGCCGGCCAGTTTGCATTTCTCCAAATTGACCGAGTGAAACCGTAAGCCGTACTGTGAGTGAACGGAGACGTTTGTGAAGTCTAGCTCCAGCGGCTCTTCCCTGGATTGCCCCCACTGGTCGTTACGTCTTTCCTCAAACAATCTCACGAAAGTCTCACGGCCCAGCAACCGTTCACAAGAACAGGCTTGTGACCTTTGGGAGCCTGATCCCTTTGGGGTGGCATTTTCCGTTTTTGGATCATTCCCCGATTCCAGAAATCCGACCGACCCAAAAACTTGAACGGCAGTGAAGCTGAAAACCGGCGAAGAACGCGCCAAGGATTGAGATGATGACCCAACGTTCACACGACTGCGAAATCGGATGTCTGTAAAGGTCGTCGCCTCATAAAATCTCGCTTTTTTGAAGGTAGCAGAGCCAAAGAAGACGGCTCCATCAAAATCAGCGCCTTTCAAAAAGGTCGCTTCCGAAAAGTTCGCATCAGCCATGTCCTCATGGGTCTCCTCCCTTCTTGCAAAGCACGTATCTTCGAAATACACGGCCTCGTCAAATGTGCAATCATGAAAGCTCACTCCCGAAAAATGCGACCGGGCACAATTGACGTATTGCTCGAACCGACATTCGTCGAACTCAACATAGTGCTGAAAATAAAGATCATGCAAGAGAAGCGGCTTCCTAAAGACACATTTTTTGAAGATCAGAGGAACAACCGCCTCATGACACGAGCTCCCACCGGATGCTCCTGATCGCCTTCGATCAATCACTTCGACACTTTCGAACACACAGTCGGTGACTCGCACGACCTTGACTGACCCCGCACCGCCGGTAACGACGTCGTGCAAGTTCAGGTCTCCGACCACACGCACACACTCCATGCGACCATTATTGATCGTCAAATACTGCAAAAATAACCGATCTGGAATCGCTATCATCGCCTTCACCAAAGGACAAATGCGGGGTTACACACAGGACAGTTGCTGGATGCCTGTCTTCATCGGGAGGCCCGAAGGAGCTCGCTTCCTAGGTATTAAAGAATCTCCCTCAATGCCTCGACCTGTCGTTCGGTCAGCGGCACATCGGCGCGGGGATTCCGCACCAGCACTTTTACCCGGGGAACCGCACGTTGATGTCTTGCCCGCTCGACCACCTCGACGTTGGCCAGCCTCGTGCCTGCCTTCGACGGCAGCGGTTCCACATCCCACAAAGCAATCAATACGGCGCTGAGATGCGGCAGCTTCGTCAACAACACCGTGACGGCGCCGGACAAGGTTTTGACGTCCAGCCACGTTTCTTCCCGCCGGCCGTCCGACCGACCAGTCAAATCCGCATGAGGAATGGAAATTTGCAAAATCACCGGGTCGCAATAATCGGCAAGCTGCTTCGCCTTTTGTTGAACGCGCGCGAGGATGCGGTGTGTCAGGATCGTTCCACGACTTTCTTCTTCCCTCTGTCCATCGGCTTCGGCCACCCCGCGCAATGGAATGCGTCGCCGAGCCGCCGAGCCCACCATGGCCGTCACCTCGACAAAGAACCGCTCGTGCCCCAGATGACACTCCAAATCGGCGGTGCGCGCTCTCGATTCCGGGAGAAACGAAAGGCGGACTCCCGCGCAAACCAGTTGAGTCGCCAGTTCCAATTCGGCCAACGCCGACTCTTGCACCCCCGGATCATCACACGAGATCCGATGCAGAAGCCGGCCAAGACGAAGGCGGCTCGGTTCGTCCGCGCAATGGCGACGAAGCGTGACCCATCGGTCCTCGATGGCCCGTGAAAGCCGTTCGCGTCGGGGTTGTGCCCGCGGCATTTTCCGGAGACCATTGCCTTCCCATGAACGGGCAACAAATTTGATCGTTCTCCTCGGCCGCCAGCGCGCCACGGCAAGCTCCGTCAGATTGACTCCGCCTCATCCTCGTCATTTAAGGATCGGGCAAGGAGATCCGGCCGCTGCCGAGCAATGTGCTCGTACATGTCGTCCAACCATCGTCCTGCGCAACCCAGAACTTCCCTTACCAATGGCTCCGGCTGGCCGGTGCGTTTGATGGTCCATTGGGAGACGTATTCGAGCAATGTCTCGCGATCGAATCGGCGTGTAGCTTGGGCCGCCAACGCCGATAATTCGCCGAACCCGGTCTTAAGGATCTCGGCCACGGTCTCGCGGCCATACGACGTGCTGGCCGTCACGTACTGCACGGCCCGATTGATTTCGTGATCGGTCATGCCGCCCTCCCATGGTCATCCTGTCGCAATCCGTCCGTCGTCAATTTCGCTCCCCCATCCATCGGGCCTTCTCTTACATTTCCCTCTTTTTCTCGATCAAACCGATGGTATGATCAAAGGTCACCAAACCTATTGAAGGAGTATCCCATGGCCGGACGCACCAATGCGAGACGCGCTTTGAAATCCCCCGCTCGTTCGACGTTTCCCGATCGATGGAACCTCCATGACCTCATCGACGACCCCATCGGCAAATTCGATTCGTTGTTGGCGGATCTGGAATCGAAAGCAGCCCAGATCGAGGCCGCTCGCTCCACGTTGGCTCCCTCCATGGCAAGCGACGGGTTGTTGGCCTTGCTTCGCTTGAGCGAGGAGATCGCCCGGGGCTCGGCTCGACTCGGCGCCTACGCTTATCTGTGGTTTTCCGAAAACACGAAGAACGCGGAGGCGCGATCGTTCAAGGCGCGAGTTGAGGAACAGCTCACCGGCTTGAACAATCGATTGCTCTTCTTCGATCTCTGGTGGCAAAGCGTCGACGACGCCAACGCAGCCCGGTTGCTGGCGGACATGGGCGACCTGCGCTATCACATGGAGACGATCCGCCGTTTCAAGCCGCACACTTTGTCCGAGCCGGAAGAAAAAATCATCAACATCAAAAACGTGACCGGTCGCAGCGCGGTGCATACCCTTTACGATCTCGTGACCAACGGGTTGACGTTCACCGTCCGAGAGGGCGGCAAGACAAAAACCGTGAATCGAGAAGGGTTGATGGCCTACGTCCGCAGCCCCAAGGCCTCCGTGCGCCAAGCGGCGTATCAGGAACTGTATCGGGTCTTCACCGCTCACCGCGACCTGCTGGGGGAAATGTACCGAACGCTGGTGAACGATTGGAAGACCGAAAACATCGGGCTCCGCCGGTTTTCCTCGCCGATCGCCACCCGTAACTTGAGCAACGACGTCCCCGACCAGGCTGTCGAGACCTTGTTGGCTTCTTGCGCCAAGAACGCGGAGATTTTCCAAACGTATTTCTCGTTGAAGGCCAAGATCTGCAAGATCAAGCCGATGAGTCGCTACCATCTCTACGCCCCCCATCGAACGGAAGCCAAGAAGTACTCGTACTCCGACGCGGCGTCGATGGTCCTCGAGGCCTATCGCGGTTTTTCCCCCCGACTTGCCGAACTGGCCGAGCAGGTCTTCCGCGAACGACACATCGACGGACCGACGCGCCCGGGCAAGATGGGCGGCGCCTACTGTTACAGTGTGGTTCCTGGACTGACCCCCTACGTCATGCTCAACTACACGGGAGAGGCCCGGGACGTGGCGACGATGGCGCACGAGCTCGGCCACGCCGTCCACGGAATGATGGCGAAAGACCATTCCATCTTTACCTTTCACGCCACGCTCCCGCTGGCGGAAACGGCGTCGGTCTTCGGCGAACGGATTCTCTCCGACGCCTTAATGTCCAACGAGCGGAGCAAAGCCGTTCGGCAAGGACTCCTCCTCAGCCAATTGGACGACATCTATGCCACCGTGCTCCGCCAAACCTACTTCGTTCGGTTCGAGAAACTGGCACACGACATGGTGGCGGAAGGCGCTACGGTCGAGCAACTGGCCCAGGCCTACCTTGACGAACTCAAGCAACAATTCGGCAAGGCAGTAAAGGTGCCCGATGAATTCCGCTGGGAATGGCTCACGATCCCGCATCTCTACGCCAGTCCCTTCTATTGCTACGCCTACAGTTTCGGCAACCTGCTGGTGCTGGCCCTCTATCGCATGTACAAGGAACAGGGAGCTTCGTTCATTCCCAAGTACTTGGACCTGTTGATGATGGGCGGCTCGAAATCCCCTCAAGAGATCCTGGCCACCGTCGGCGTTGATATGGCTTCGGAGGCATTCTGGCAATCCGGTTTCGACGCGATCCGTGACATGGTGGGTCAACTAGAAGAGACACTGTAAATCAAGAGTGGGGTGCAGGCGAGGGCGGTCGTCTGCGGCGTCGCCGATCCGTGAACCGGCCGAAGGCCCTGATTTCCTCTTGGGTCAGGGCCCGCCATCGACCTGGCTTGAGATCTCCAAGTCGAACCGGCCCGATGGCGACGCGCACCAGCCGCAACGTCGGATGTCCCACCGCCGCCGTCATGCGCCGAACCTGGCGGTTCATGCCCTCGTGGATCGTGATTTCCAGCCAAGCGGTCGGCACGGTTTTCCGAAACCTGATAGGGACAGGTCGCGCCGCCATTGCAGGCTCCTGAGTCAGCAACCTGACTCTCGCCGGCCTGGTTTGCCGCCCGCCGAGGACGATCCCCTCTTCCAGCCTTGTAATGGCCTCCTCATCGGGAATCCGCTCGACCTGCGCCAAATACACCTTCGGCAACGTATGCCGCGGGTCTGTAATCCGATGCGTCAGCGCTCCGTCGGACGTCAAGATCATCAATCCTTCGCTGTCCCGATCAAGACGTCCCGCCGCATAGACGCCAGGCAATGAAATGAAATCCGCCAAGGTCGGCCTGCCGTCGCGATCGGTAAAGCACGACAACACGCCGTAGGGCTTATTGAAGGCGATGGCGTATCCTTGCATGATCGTCATTTCCGTCTTTCACAACACTCGTCTTCGCCTAACAACCGATAACCGAGTCGCAAGCGCAAAAACGACCGAGAACGAGTTAACGATTACCCTTGGGCTCCATTTTCTCCGGCATAGTTTGTCTCTCAACCCACGTTGACAGGAGCGAGCGCATTGTGGCATACTGAGAATGCTTCTCATAATCGCAAAAGGAGAATGTCATGTACCTGTGCCTGTGCAAGGGAATCACCGAGTCAGACGTTCGGGAAGCCGGGCGGGCCGGTCTCGTCACGCCAAACCAGCTCAAGGCAAAATTCGGCCTGAAAGACAGCGGCTGTTGCGGCCGCTGCGCCAAACACATCCACGAATTCGTCGAGCTCGCCGCTCGGGAAGCCCCCGCCACGTGTCATTCGCCCGTGGATTGCCTCTAAATCACTCCATCCTCCCCGTTATCGCCTGAGATCAGGCAAGATACTCACGGATCGCCCGACCATCCCTCTTCACAGCCGCCTGGCATCATGTTTTACATTCTCCCGATTGGAATCGTTCATTACAGAATGGTTGCGTATCGAGCAGCGGAGGAATCAGTGACAGAGGAGACGCCTCTGATTCGTTTTGCTCCTGATAAAGAGGCAGGAGTTAATGGGGGAGTTGATAAGAAGGAGCGCCGACAAGACGTTTAGCCACCTCCGCGACCCGTTGCCCCAGCGCCTTGGCGTCGGCGAGTTCTTTTTTGTCGATGCCGGAACTGTCGCCTTCCGTCGTTGCGGAGGCTCCGAATGCTCCGCCGCCGCTGACCACGATCATTTGATTGCCCAGCATGGCGGCAAGGATCGTGAGCATCGTGATTTCTTTGCCGCCGGAGACTTGTCCCCCCGTGGCAAAGGCGGCTCCGACTTTGTTCCTCATTTTGAACTCAGGAAAGACGCCGAACTTGAATTGCCAGTCGTCGAAAAACGTTTTGACCTCGCCCGCCATATTGGACCAATAGACCGGCGAGCCGACGATCACGGCATCCGACGACAACAGATCCTCCGCCGTCACCTGCCCTACACGTTTGAGCACGACCATGGTCCCCGCTACCGATTCAGCCCCCTCGGCCACCGCCTCCGCCATTCGCTCCGTATTGCCGGAAAGAGAGTGGTAGGCCACTAGAACTTTCACCGGCGGCGGAGCGTCGTCCGCCCATGACCGGTGCTCCAACACACAGATCATTGTAAAGATGAAAACGAGCGCCGCGGAGATTCGTCTGAGATTCATGACGGACGCCATGCACTAAACAGGGCCGGAGCCATCATCCGAGGACTAATACCGAAAGGTCTCTTCTTCCATGTGCTCTTCGACGGAGACCTCCGTCAACGAGCCTCTGTAGTTACAACGGTGACATCGGATCCGCCACTCCTCGATCCATTTCTCCTGCACGTACGATTGACGACAGGTAGGACAGACAAACACCCCTTTCTTATACAGCACGCGACGTTTTTCCTGCATGGTTCCCTCGTTCACACCTTCATTAAAGCAAGGTCTTTTCGTGAGAAAGCATGGCACAGCCCTTCCGACAATTGCAAGGATGGCGCGCCACGCAATGGCACCCTCCCTTTCCCTTCTCGAGAGAGGATTTCTTGACTCGGTACGGCCCGGCCGCATAGGATGGCCGCATGCAACCTATCGGTGCCCCGATCGGCCTCACTATCGCCCTGCTGACCGGCTTTGTTTTGGCGAGCCTTTCTGCGTCCGCCGCCGACGGTCGGCTGATTCCCATCAAAACGCCGGCCGGCGTCGTCGTACAGGTCGAAATCGCCGATACCCCCCTCAAACGTGCTATGGGCCTTATGTATCGTGACCATCTGGACAAGGACCGCGGCATGTTGTTTCTCTTCGGCCAACCTCAGGCCTGGGGTTTTTGGATGAAGAACACCAAAATCCCGCTCGATATGATTTGGATGGACAGCAAAAAGCGAGTCGTTCACGTTGAGCGACACGTCCCCATTTGCACGAAGACCGATGATTCCTGCCCGCTCTACAAACCGAACAGCGAAGACGCGATGTACGTGCTGGAGCTCGCCGCCGGCGCCGCCGAGGAATACAAAATCGAGAAGGACTCAAGACTGGAATTTAAAATCCCGTAGCGCGGGAAAGCGCCGTTCGCACGCATAATCAAGGTGCGACGGAAAAACTAGAAGACACCTCTCTTTCCCCGTCCGTCACCATCACCGCCGCAACGGCATGCCGTCAAGACTTCTCCTGCCAAGATCTCACGCGTCGCGCCGTAATCACGCCGTCCACCCGTTCGATGGCTCTTAAGACGCGGCTCAGATGAGCGGTGTCGGTAACCTCCACCACGAAATTCAACTCCGCCTTGCGGTCTTCTCGCGTGATGATTTCGGCTCGACTGATGTTGGCCTGGCCTTCCGCGATGGCCGAGGAGACGTTGGCCAACACACCGGGCTTGTCCTCGGTAATCACGGCCACCTTCACGGGATGCTGAGCCGGTTCCGTGACATCCCATTCGACATCCACCAACCGCTCCCGATCGTAATCCAACGCGCCCAGATTCGGACAATCGACGGCATGGATCGTAAGACCGCGTCCTCTGGTGACATAACCGAGAATTTTATCGCCGGGAACGGGATTGCAGCAGCGGGACAGTTGCATCAAGAGATCCCGCGCGCCTTTCACCTGAATCGCTTTCGCCACCCCCCTGCTTTCGGGAGGCTTCACATGGGTCGGCGGCTCAGGAATCGCAACGCCTGAGATGGTCGGCGTCGCCAGTTTGCCGACGATCTGAGCCGCCGCCACGCGCCCGAACCCGACGGCCGTCGCCAACTCATCGACCGTTTCATACCCCTCGCGCTTTGCGACCTCAAGCAGTTGATCCGACTTCAACATTTGAGCCGGAGCCAGTCCCTGTCGGCGGAATTCCGCCTCCAGCAACC
>JANDJG010000192.1 GCA_024331085.1 Nitrospira sp.
CCGAAGACCGGGCTGAACAACACGACGCACCGACGATTCAGGTCGAACCGGCTCATGATGTCTTTCGCCCAGTCGTAATCCCGGCGGTCCGCGATGACAAACTTGACTTCGTCCTGCGCGCGCAACCGTTCGACGTTCGGCCAATACATCCGGTTCGTCATCCCGCTGCCGGGACATTTGACGTCGAGCACCACGCGCACCCGGTGATCGACCGGAGCCGTATCAACGGCGCCGCTGGTCTCCAGCAGGACGGTGAAACCCTCGTCACACAGCCTGGAGAGCAACGAGCCGCAGTCCGGCTGCGCCAGCGGTTCACCGCCGGTCACTTCCACGAGCGGACAGCCGTAGGCGCGGACCGTCTCGATGATCGAATCGATCGACTGTTCCGTGCCGCCGTAAAAGGCGTAGTCCGTATCGCACCATGAACACCGAAGGGGACAGCCGGTGAGCCGCACGAACACACAGGGGAGGCCGGCAAACGTCGACTCTCCTTGAATGCTGTGAAAAATCTCTGTGACGCGCATGGGCGAACACGTCTTCGCAGGGTGAGATTCAATCAACCGGTCTCTTTAGGGGGCGGCGCTCACTTGCGTAGGGCCGTGCGGGCGAGACTTCATGACCGCGCCTATCGCCATTGCTGAATCGGCCACTGCTTCCGCTTGGCCATGCGAACCATTCCTCGGATCGGGTTGATGACCGTCGGATGGCCGACCGCTTGCAGAAGCTCAAAATCGCCCGGACTGTCCCCGTAGGCGTAACAACGGGACAGATCGAGCGAAAAGTCCCGCGCCAACTGTTCGATCAATCGCCGTTTGCCCTGTCCGTAGGGTAGAGGGGGGAGCAGACGGCCGGTATAGACGCCGTCGATTTGCTCCAATCGCCCCGCGAAACAACGTTCGGCTTGCAAGGCCGCGGCAATGGGGCCGATCAAAAAGTCGAGCGAACCGGTCAGGAGCACGATCACATGTCCGGCTTTCCGATGCTCTTCGATCACCCGCGTCGCGGTGGGGGAGACGCGGGGGCAGAGTTGCTCACGGCAGAACTCTTCGCCGAGATGGCGGATGACACGCGACGGTTTCCCAGCCAGGTACAGTTTCCGCTCGCGCAGGGGATGCAGCGAAAGGGGAGGCAAGTGACGGATGAGCCAGGAGATGCTGGCGCGAACCTCCGGCCAGCCCACGACGCCCCGCCGCCACAACCATCTGAAAAAACGGACTTCGCTGGCTTCTCCTGGAAGCACGGTATTGTCCACGTCGAAAAAGGCCGCGACGCGACCGGTCAGCCGAGGCTCAATGCGGAACGCACTGCTCGTAGTCGCCAAACCCAAGAGATCCTCAACAGGATGATCTGTCTATCAAAAGAAAGGGCGGAGGGATTCTACCGGAGGGACCCTTCATTGACAAGAATTTTGGTCTGCTTTTATAATGCGACTCCCTCTATTAACAAGGGCTCCCCGTTTCGAATTTCCTCCGGTAGGTGGCGGGACGAAATTTCCACGAGACGTGTGGGCCTGAAACGCGGATCCGATGGTTCATTCCTTGTTGCCGAAGTGGTGGAATGGCAGACACGCACGTTTGAGGGGCGTGTGGCGCAAGCCGTGCGGGTTCAAGTCCCGCCTTCGGCACCACGACCTTGACGCAAACTGAAAGGCCGGTCCAGTGACGAGACGGCCTTACTGGCCGCCTCGGTCTTATGCGTCGTTGCCATGTCCCGCTGCCGACAGAGTGAAGAGTTCCCCTTCATCGGGCTTGTATCAGAACAATACGTAGCGATTCACCCCGGCGTTGCTTCAAGCGCCGAACGGAGTCAAGAGGGGTCACGTTTTCGAAGAGAGAGCCAAAGGAGAGCGGTCAAGTCGCCGGAAGAAATCAGCCATGCAGTCGAGCAAGCCCGACGCCATCCGCGTTCTGCTCGTCGACGATCATGAGGTCGTTCGAGTAGGACTTCGACAACTGCTCAGCCGATATCCATCCCTTCTGGTGGTGGGTGAATCGGCCACGGCGGCCGACGCGATCCGGAAGGCGACGGATCTCAAGCCCAATGTCATCTTGATGGACGTGCGTTTGGGGGATGAATCGGGCGTCGAGGCCTGCCGGGACATTCTGGCCGCCGATTCGAGCGCGCGGGTGATTTTTTTGACCTCGTTTGCCGAAGACGAGTCCGTATTGGCGGCCGTACTCGCCGGCGCTCAAGGGTATGTTCTGAAGGACATCGATACGCCTTCCTTGCTGAACGCGATCCGGACCGTTGCGGAAGGACAGTCGATTCTCGATCCCGCCGTGGTGGAACGGGCGATCCGATGGGTCCAACGATTCGCCTCCGGTCACCAGGCGAAAGGCGACCACACGCTCTCCGAACAGGAAGAACGAGTCCTGGCGCTGGTCGCTGAAGGTCGGACGAACAAAGAAATTGCGATCTCGTTAAACTTGAGCGACAAAACCGTCAGGAACTATCTGACCAACGTCTTTAAAAAACTTCGGATCGCCCGTCGCGCCCAAGC
>JANDJG010000076.1 GCA_024331085.1 Nitrospira sp.
CACCGCCGTCAGAGGCAAGAGAAAGCGAAGGGACAGGCGCATGGCTCACCTCGCATTTACTTCCCGCGAAAAATCGCCTATGGTACCGGCATGTATCCCTATGGATTGGTGGGCAACTGCCAGACCTCGGCGCTCATCGGATTGAACGGGGCCGTCGAATGGATGTGCGCGCCGCGTCCGGACAGCCCTCCGCTCTTCGGGCGCCTTCTCGATCCGGACGGCGGACACTTTGAAATCGCGAGCGCCGCTCCGACGGAAAGCGTGACGACCCGACAACATTATCTGCCCAACACCAACGTCCTCGTGACGACGTTCACCACCGCCCGCGGTGATGCGTTTCAAATCACGGATTTCTGCCCCCGTTTCGAACAGTACGGCCGCGTCTATCGGCCGACGGCGTTGTTCAGACTCGCCGAGCCGCTTCAAGGCACCCCCACCATTCGCGTCAGTTGCCGCCCGGTCTCAGGATGGGACAAAACGCCGGTGCAGCCTCTGCGGGGCAGCAACCATTTGCGGTATGAAATTCGAGGCGAGCCGCTCCGACTGTTGACCAACATGCCGCTCACCTATCTGTGCGAGGAAACACCTGTGGCCTTGACCCAGAAATTTTATTTCGGATTGACCTGGGGACTCGGCATTGAAAACGATTTGGTCGCCGTGACCCACGACTTTCTGGAACAAACGATACGCTACTGGCGCACGTGGGTCAAACACTGTTCGGTTCCGCTGCTGTATCAAAAAGAACTGATCCGCTCCGCGTTGGCGTTGAAACTCCACTGTTTCGAGGACACGGGCGCGATCCTGGCCGCTCTGACGACGAGTCTTCCCGAACAGCCGGGCGGAAGCCGAAATTGGGACTACCGGTACTGCTGGCTGCGGGACGCCTACTTCGCCCTGACGGCGTTTCACAATCTCGGGCACTTCGAAGAAATGGAGGCGTTCCTCAAGTTTCTGCTGAACATCGCGCATGCGCAAGAAGAATCCCGCGATCGCCTGCGCCCCGTCTACACATTGAGCCAAGGGCTGCCCCTACCGGAAATCGAATATACCAACTGGGCGGGCTATCGAGGGAGCGTTCCGGTGCGCAGTCACAATCAGGCGTCCGACCAAGTTCAGAACGACGCCTACGGAGAAATGATCCTCGCCTTCACCCCCATTTTTTTCGATGAGCGTTTTCTCGATTTGCGCACCCGCGATCTTGACGGATTGCTGGCTCACCTGGCCGGGCTGTGTGAACGGAGCATCGGGCAGCCGGACGCGGGGCTCTGGGAAATTCGCCACGCTTGGCAAGAGCATTCGTTCACCAATCTGATCTGTTGGGCCGGACTCGAGCGGTTGGAGCGCATCAAGCGGACCGGCCACCTGTCCTCTCTTTCTCTCAACGTCACGGCGGCCAGAATTCGGGCGGCTGAAGCCCTGCTTCGCGCCGTGCAAGATGACGCGGTCAGAAACGGCCCGTTCGATATGAGCTACGATGCGGCGCTCGCGCATCTGCCGATCCTCGGCTATCCGAATCGTCGGCTTTGCGAGACCACCACGTTGCAAATCGTCAGGAACCTGGCGTTTCCGGCGGGCGACCAAAAAACGGGATTCTTTTATCGTTATGTGCGTGAAGACGATTTTGGGAAACCGGAGGCGGCGTTCGTCATTTGTTCATTTTGGATCGCACAGGCCCTGGCTCGTCTCGATCGAACGGCCGAGGCGAGAGCCATCCTGGATCACGTCCTTTCCTCCGCCAACCACGTGGGCCTGTTCTCCGAACATTTCATTCCTTCCACGCGCACCCAATGCGGAAATTTTCCTCAAGCCTATTCCCATATCGGCCTCATCAACGCCGCCTTCGCCGTCAGCCCTCCCTGGAGTGAAATTCTCTGACCGCGCCGATCCCTTCGCTGAGCCTGATCCTGAAAACATGAGGCTTCGTCGTGCGCGATGAACGGCAGAAGCCGCGGGGTACGCATAAGGAGGAACTCTGCGTGCGAGCCGATTACTTTTTCCCTTTTGGCTGTGTTTTTTTCTCCGGTCCTTGCCACGTCACCCGTGCCAGAACGTCTTGATGCGCCCAATGGGTGGTTACCTGACCTTTGTAGGCCTTGACCATTTCTCGTCCCAGCCGTTGCGCCAGTCGATCGCTCGTGGTTTGCACTTCCAAATCGTGCCCCGCTCTTATGATTTTCATCACGCGCTCGAGCGGGTTGACGGAAAGAGCTCGCTCTTCCACGTTGGCGATCAAGTTTCTGATTTCGGCTTCATGCTCTCGAAGAGCCGACCATTTCAGCGTCACGATGCCTTCCGGATAGTCGTCCCGGATTTTCTGGCAAGCGGGGCAAAGCACCGTGCGAGTGGATCGGGACGTCCACAACTCGCCGGCCCGGATGCGATCAAGATACCACCGTTTGTTGGCATAGATGGCATGACATGAGCGGCAGATCACGGTTCCTTTTGGTGCCTTCAGCAGCGCATAGGGGTCCTGCTTGGGATGCGGTTTTTCTTTGTACGAGACTGTGTACGGCTTTCCTTTTCGAGTACTCATGGGGGGCTCTTCCTTTCTTTTCCTCTTTCTCCTCATCGGACGGGCGGCGTCACTTGCCCGATGAAAGAACATTCGGCAAGCTTTATGCCGTGGAGCAATCGAATTCGCCGCTCCATCGTCTCTCGTCTTTGCTCACAGATAAAGAGAACAATGGAAACTCCTCCTCGACCGTCAAGGCAAAAGACCACAGGCCCGCTCATGGAACTGTTGCAGGATGCCACAAAGCGAAACGCGCCGATCAAAGGCCGGAGACTCATAGCAGCCGCGATGATCGACCTGGGTATAAGCGCCTCCCTGGGCGTCGCCGGGCATCAAACATGTGCTCTACGCATCTCATGATGCGGTGACTCGATCCGAAACCACGCCAGAAACCACGATGGCCGGCGTTGGCAAGAATGCCTTTATGATTTAATATGGAAGAGGGATCGACCGTCGCACAGTGGGGGAAGCCTCATGTCTCACTATTACCAAGGCATCGCGGCATGACCTTGACCGTCGCCGGGCTGAAGGTTCGGCTTGGATTCAGTTGGATTCTTCTGACCCTTTTCCTGATTTGGTCGCTGGCCCAGAGCTACTTCCCAACCTCCTATTTGGGATTGGAGAATCGGACATATTGGTGGATGGCGCTTATCGGCGCCGCGGGTTTCTTGGGCTCGCTGCTCTTTCATGAATGGGCTCATGCCGCAGTCGCACGGCGCCGCCAATTTCCCGCCGCCGCCTCGACGCTTTTCCTCTTTGGGGGAGTCGCCGACACGAACACGGAACCGCCGGACCCCCGAACAGAATATGCAATCGCTCTCGCAGGCCCTATCTCAAGTTTCGGCCTTGCCGCCGTATGGTACGCGGCTTTTGAAGTCGGCTATCGCGCCAACTTCCCTCTGGCGGTCTTGGGAATATTCGGTTTTTTGGCCTTCGCGAACACTCTTCTTGGGGGAGTCAATCTTATCCCCGCTTTTCCTCTTGACGGAGGATGGCTGCTCAGGGCCTGGCTGCGGCGCCGCAACAACGATCTCCGGCAAGCGACCCGCCGGGCCTGTTTGGCCGGTTCACTGTGCGGTTTCGTGTTTATGATGGCGGGATTCGTTCAAATCATCACCGGCCATATCCTGGCCGGAGTGTGGTGGTTCGTCCTCGGGTTTTTTCTTCGAGAAACGGCCGGCGCTTCCTATTACCGGATGGTGGCCCAGACGACGTTGGCAAGCATGGCGATTCGACGAATCATGACGCCCGATCCCGTCACCGTTTCATCCGACACGTCCGTTCAACGGTTGGTGGAAGACTATTTCCATCGGTCCTTTCACAATATGTACCCCGTGATGGAGGACGCCCGCCTGATCGGCTGCGTCGGCCCCAAACAAATCTCCGCGGTTCCTCGTGAGCGATGGGCGGAACTGACGGCCCGTGATCTCACGATTCCCTGCTCCAAGGACAACACCATCGATGTCGACAGCGATACGGAAGCGGCTTTGTCTTTGATGAACAAAACAGGCAACAGCCGTCTGCTTGTCGTGGACGGAGGTCGATTGGCCGGCATCGTGACGCTGAAAGACCTCTCACAATTTCTGACGTTGAAATTGAACGTCAAACCGGCCTCCTGACGGAACGGGAATTGTCTGGAATCTTCGTTGCGTCATTGCCCAAGTTTGTTGCGGCTCGACCGTGTCACAAGCCGATCGTGATCGTATCCGCTCCAAATACCACGTGGAAGTTGGTGACGATAGGCCCTGACCCGTTTCACAGGATGCCGCCCCCGACCCCTTTGGAACATCGACGGATGCTCTGTCTTTCATTCCTTCAGACAATGAAAGAGCTTCGCAAACACACCGCGAAGCACCGCAGAGGGAACAACCCCCTCCACACCAGAAGAAGAGATAAGGCGATACGAACACAGCCTGACATCCGCCCACGCCCACACCGTGTTTTCCTGTTCGACCGTACACGATTGGAGCAGCAACAGCAGACCGAAAAAAAGAGCAAAGATACCGGGCCAGATCATCAAGAGCGCGCCCAGAGCCACAACCAACACGACCGATCTCAATATCCATCGAGCGATCCAAAGTCGGTTTTCGATCATGGAATATGCCATCTTGCCGCTCTCCCCTCGTCTCCTTGCGCGAAAGCCCATCCGTCTTGAAATTTCAAGGCGCACGCTGACACATTCTCCCTCTGAAGGCATCTAGGGAATATACTAAAAAATGACGGAATGCTTACCAGTTGAGAGTTCCCCGGAACGCCCTTCGATTTTAATCCGGCATTCTTTGGTCATGCAGGCAATCTGTGGACATGAACGACAGATTGATTGACAGAGGCTAACATCGTTTGCGACTGGGACTTCGACCGACTCGGCGGCGAATCGTTTCGGCGAAGCCTGGGCGGCGCAAATCCCGTCAAGCGAGAGTGGCGTGCAGCACAAGGCTATGGCACAATCGGCGATGATCGCTTAAACCAAGGGAGAAAGAATTCTTGTGCTGAACAAGAACGGACGACCATCGCTTCAAAGGAGTCTGTGCGTTCGCCGCTTGTACCTGACCTGGTACATCATGGCGCTTGTCTTGACGTTAACCCTGCCGGCTGGCGCCGATCAGCCGTCTCTCGGTTCGAGCGCTCCGGTACGGTTCAAAGGGGAAACTCTCTTCGTCATCCATACCGGACTGGCTGCTATCGATCCCGCCTCCAGAGCCGCTGCCATCGAGAAACGGCTTGAGCGGCTCGCTCACGCGAATCCGTCGGTAATCGAAAGTCTTACGATCGAGGATCATGAGGAAACTTCTTATGTCGTCACTCGCGAAGAAGTGCTCTTCGTTGTCACCGAGCAAGAGGCGAAATTGGTCGGGAAACCGCGTTATTTGCTGGCCCAGGAACGGGCGGAGCTCGTCCAACGGGCGTTTCGGACGATTGCACTCCCTCCAGTAGAAACCGAGCCTCCGCCGTCGGCCTCGATTCATCTGAGGGATCTGTTATGGGCGGGTCTGGCGACGGCGCTCCTCATTTTCCTGGCCGTGGCCGCACACGTCGGATTTCCTTTGCTCTATGAGTTCATCGATACTTGGCACGAAACACGCCTTCGTCCTCTTTCGTTTCGAGGGTTTGAACTCATCTCCGCCGACCATTTGGTGGATACGCTTTTACTCTTGAGTAAATGTGTTCGGATTGTGCTCTCCGCGCTCATCCTCTATGCCTACTTTCACTTCATTTTGGACCTCTTTCCTCAAACCCGCGATTTCGAAGAGAGATTTCTGACGGCCCTCGCCGTTCCCTTTGACAGTGTGCGTGGCATGCACCCCAATTGGGCCGGGCTGATCGCCGGCTTACTGCTGACCGTCGTCACGACGGGATTATTTCTGGGAATTTTAAAACTCTTTCGTTCCCTTTTTCCTCAAGTAATCGAAAAAGTTTCACAATGGGGTCGCGCCACTCAATACTGCCTCAAAATCCAACGAGTGGAGCTCTTGTCCGGAACTCAGATCGCGGACGGCGCGCTGGGCGCGATACGTATCTTGCGCGTCGTGGCGTATGCTTCGTTGGTTTATCTCTACGTTACCTCGATCCTTGGATTCTTTCCGGCCACTCAGCAATTGTCTCTCGAATTGTTGGGATATCTTATCGAGCCGCTCAAATTGATCGGCCTGACGTTCGTTTCCTCCCTCCCCGATTTTATCGCGATCGTCATCATCGCTCTTGTCACCAAATACATCATCAAGTTGATTCATTTGTTTTTCACCGGAATCGAGCGGGGAGCCATCACCTTCCAGGGGTTTCACCGAGATTGGGCCACGCCCACTTACAAGATCGTTCGGTTCTTCGCCCTCGTCTTCGCGGCCGTGGCCATCGTTCCTTACATCCCCGGCTCCCATTCGGAAGCGTTCAAAGGCATTTCGGTTTTTCTCGGCGTGTTGGTGTCGTTGGGAGCCGCCGGATCGTTCAGCAACATCGTGGCCGGCATCGTGTTGACGTACATGCGGCCGTTCAGCGTCGGAGATCGCGTCAAGATCGCTGAAACAACGGGCGATATCACCGAGAAAACCCTTCTGGTGACGAGAGTTCGAACCAATAAGAACGTGGACGTCACCATTCCCAACGCGTTGGTCCTGAGCTCCCATATCATCAATTTCAGCTCGTCAGCCACGAACCCGCCTCCGCTTATTCTGAACACCAGCGTAACAATCGGATACGATGTTCCGTGGAGGAAGGTTCACGAATTGCTGCTCGCGGCCGCCAAACGCACGACGCACATTCTGGAGGCACCGGAACCGTTCGTTTTGCAAACGAGCCTTAATGATTTTTACGTCACGTACGAGATCAATGGATACACTAAACACCCTAACAAGATGGCGACCATCTACGCCGAGCTTCATCAGCATATCCAAGACCAGTTCAACGAAGCGGGCGTAGAAATCATGTCGCCTCACTACACCCAGGTGCGCGACGGCAACAAAACGACAATCCCTGATGAATACTTGCCAAAAGACTACCAGGTTCCCGGCATCCGCATTTGGCCGCTGCGCCCGTCTCGCGCGCGTTCCGATGCTCCTCCCGACTGAGACACCCGCAGACTATGAACGCATTTATCAATATGTCTTCTTCACTCCGACCGACAGGATCTTCACACGGAAGAGACGACAAGTCGGGGTCCGAACGCTCAAAAAAACCGCAAGCACGCGGGTTTTTCTACCCATGAACGTTTTTTCACTCCGGCCCCGGCGCGATGATCTCTCATCGGCTAGACCGTTATGGATAGGGAGGGTTCACGAAAACGCATTTTTATGTTCCTCTGCCTTGACTCACGCGGATCAATCACGTTAATTTCCAAGCCGTGGCGGTGTAGCTCAGTTGGCAGAGCAGCGGACTCATAAGCCGCGGGTCGGGGGTTCGATCCCCTCCACCGCCACCATGTCGATGCCCGCTTCCTTCCTCGGTTTTTCATCGATTTGACTGATAAATCGCATCCACCCGAGACGGTACGGCGCACACCTTAGTGTCCCATCATGCCTTTCATGTCGCTTTTCATGCTTTTCATCTCATCTCCCATGCCCTTGACGTCGCCCTTGATCTCCTCACCGGCTTCTTTGATCACATGCCCCTTATGTTTCATCTCGTCGGCCTTGTCCTTCACGCCCGCTTTCATCTCTTCTTTCTTGCCGGTCATCTCTGCCTGAACTTTGTCTTTCTGACCAAGCGCGCCGGAGGTCATTTGGTCTTTCTTGCCCATGACATCGGCCTTCACCGCTTCTTTTTCACTCCGGACATCGGCTCTGATCTTTCCGATCTCATCCGCATCGGCAGACAGGCTCATTCCTGCCAGACACGCAAACACCAAGGTGATGGACCTAAGTTTGCTCATGACGACACCTCCTGAGGGTTGAATATAAAAATAACCGACGGTACAACGTTTCACGCTCGTTCCCGTTTTCACGGAAACCGCTGCAGCAGATCCGCGTGCCATGAAGTCGGCCGCAATCGACGAGACAGGCTCAAGAGTTATATCATGGCCCGATGGGACTCCGCTGGAAAATCCTGATCGGACTCGGGGCGGGTCTCATCTCATTAGGTCTGATCGGTGATTGGCCTGCGGAGAGTGATCCGACTCTTCCGGACACCCGGTCGTTTTTCTTGTTTCTGGGCGGAGTCGTGGGAATCGCCGGATTGCTGATCGCGATCCGGCGAGGAGGAGATACCTAGACATTGTCACGCCGCCGGCCGGCCTTCCGAGACAGGGTCAACCGCGGCCGGCTGTTCGGAGATGCAGTTTGAACACCACGCGCCTGCTTCTCTCGCGGTCGGGAAATCCCAAGGCATTCCGAACAAGCTCTTGACTTCCTCGTCCGTTTGCCGACACCTTCCGTTGAAAGCATGCGTAGGCCCACGGAGCACGGTCTCGAATCGCCAAGAGACTTTTTGACAGCACGGCGAATGAGCGTTCTTGGCTCAGCTTAAGGTTCCCGATATCGTCCCCCTGATCGTCGGTGTGGCCTTCGATCACAAACGTCTCCACCTCATCACCGTGCGATCCGCAAAGAACGGTCGCGTAGCGAGGCATCGCTTCCGTTAGGAACGCGTCGGCCGCCGGAGAAAGCGCGCTCTTGCCGAACGCGAAGTTCAGGACATTGTCCGGGACCACCACCCTGAGCAGCGACGGATCATCCGCCCGTGCGATCGTAAGACCGTCGGACTCCATCTCCCGACGAAGCACGTCGACGGCGGAAGCCGTGGGCTCCGACGGCGATTGATTGTCTCCAGTCCCCGTAACACTCTGAGCCGCCAGCAACAACATGCACACCACGGCAAGCGACGTCATGAGATCGGTCGTCCCCCCCGCCGTTGAGAAGCTTCCCTCTTCGGAATCATACGGCCCGAGCGATTGACGTTCCATATCCATCCTTGTCTTCCTCTGCCACGGCGCCTACGGCCACAGGCGAGACAACCGCCATCCAGCCTTCTGAACTTCTGAGGTAGCCGAAGGCGCAGTCTTCCTTCTCTGCCGATCGCCGAGCTGCTCGATCAAACGGTTGACATCGTGGGCGGACAGTGCATCGGGCGGCCGCAGCGACCCAAGAGACCGGCGCAGCTCATCAACGGCGACACAGACGGGATCCGCGATTCGGGCGAGCGCGTCCCGCACTTCTCCGCCGATCGTCGACGCCAGGCGTTCCCGTTGAACCAGCAGATCTTCTTTTCTCAATAACGCGAGGCTCTTGGAAATCTCATGAAGAACCTCGACCGCCTCGTCCATCCGCTGATGGACGGCCTTGATCCCTTGAAGCGCCGTACGATCCGCACTGACGTTCTCACACTCGCCGCCGCCCGTTGAAGCCGACGCGCGGGCGAGCGCGCCATGATCACGGACCTTCTGCGGAAACATCTCGTCGAGAAGCGCGACGATCCGGCGATGACGATCGGCCAGCCCATGCCAACCGGATTTTTCCAGCAGGAGAAAGACATTGGCGCACGCGAGGCCGATGATCGAGGTCACAAATTTTCCGGCCAAGCCGTTGATGAATCCGGGAAGCCCTTCGATCTGAGTCCCATTCGCGTGAAGTTTGCCGAGCCCGATCAGAATGGCCAGAAAGGTGAACAACAAGCCGATCCCCGTCAGAAAAGACGGAAAGTGCCGGTAGAACTGATGGTTCACATGGCTTGCACAGGCCGCCTCAAACGAAAAACATTCCGCCGCCGATTTATCGGCATACACGGTCGGCTCAAGAAACCAGGACGGTTGTTCGATCACAAGACTTCTTCGGAAGACCAGCCAGTCTCGCGCATAGGTCGGCTCTCCACTCATGATTCGATCCAAGGCCATGAGATCATCGAGATCTCGCTGCTCCATTGGATCCTTTGGATCCTTCGCTCTGTTTGCCCGTTTCTTCGCCGCATCGGAAAACACGACCCATTCCGGAGCGGCTTGCCGTCTTCTTTGGGCAAGCAGCACAAGTTGCGGCTCGATCCGTTCTGTCGCCATGCGCAGCCGTCGAGTGCCTTGAAAGAAACGTCCGCCGTGCCAGAGGAAAAGAACGATGATCCCCACGGCGCCGATGCAGCTCGCCAGCGGAATCTGAAATCCATCAAGAAGCGGCACATCGCGCGTCACCCAGATCCACACGTCATTGACGGCCGGTAGGAAGTTCATGCTCTCCCGCCCTCTCCACGGATTTAACCATGAACGACGCTTTCAAGATTCACGCCGCGCAATTCATCGCTCCGTCATGAACTTGAGAAGCCTTCGCGAGAAGAAAGATCCCCCTGAGCAGGCATTTACGTCCGGACCAGGTAATTTTTTCCTCACGACGGAGAGATCGAGAAGGGGACACCGACGGCGGATCGGAATCGGATGGATTCTTTTACTGTTTGAGCAAGAGACGGTTTGCCTCCGCAATCGCCTTGAGAAGAGCAGCCCGCTCCTTCTGATTGTTCCTCGAAGCCGGCACACTGTCCACAAATCGTTTCGCGGCTTGACTCAAGGTTTGCAACGCATCCGCCAGGGGATCGCCCTCCGATGAGGGATCACGTTCGGCATCTCGGAACAGCTTATGACGTCTTCTCGGTCCCACATAAAGTTGTGGTGCAACCGGGTTGTCCTTTTCCAATTCAGGTCGCCTGAAGACTCCCATCGTTTTCTCCTATAAACGGTACTTATCGCTGACCTATTCTACTCGGCGTGAGCCGGCCGATTCTCCAGCCTCCAGGAGGGGAGAGCTTGAATGTGGACCATCTCGGCTCGCTCTCCCCGTCCCAACCCTGTTTCGTTTCTGCGCCGGATCGCGCGTCCTCCTCCAGCTTTGTCCAGAAAAGAAACAGGAGCCGCTAGTGATATCGGACGATCAATCGTCCTCTCTTTCTTCGTGCCAGAGGGAGCCGCACGGGCACCCACTCTTCCTCTCTCACCGGCACCGCCAACATGATCATCGAAAGCTTCTGATACATTTTCTCCAATTCCCGGCACCGTTTGACAAACCGACCGGAGGAGAGTTTCGGGAAATAGCCGCGGTATTGTTCATAAAACCTTGCCCGCTCTTTCCACCGCTCCGCATAACATCTGAGCAGCCAAGCCGCAGACTTCCATAGACGAAGAGGCTCCCGCTTTATCGTCTGAAACCTCGTGGTCGGCGGAGCCATGATCATATCTTTCATGTTCTCTCCTCCTTTGTTGATCCCCGTGCCGTCTGACTCAACGTCGTTTCCAGCCCGCACCGCCACTATAATTGCGCATCATGAGAGCGGCATTAGTCCAACATGAAAACCATCTCATGAAGAGAACCTCCATGAACGGAACGAAAGAATCCCGCCGTCTCCGATCGACCGCGACTCTTATTCCTCTCGCAATCCTTCCACAATCGACTGTCTCGCCGCCCAGCGCGAGGGGAAATAGCCGGCCATCAACGTGGCCGCGGCGGCCAATCCGACCGCCTGCAGGATCCCACCGAGCGGGAGGATCATGTGAATCGTCCAGCCGAACGATTGCTTGTTGATTACTTCGATTAGCAACACGGCGAGCGCTCCTCCGCCGACCAGCCCCAGTCCTATTCCTATTAAGCCCAGGTACGTCGCTTCCCATAAGACCAACTGTCCTATTTGCCTCTCGCCGGCTCCGATGGCCCTGAGCGTGGCGAACTCCCTTCGACGTTCCAGCACCGACGTCACCAGCGTGTTGACGATACCGAGCATGGCGATCACGACCGCAATCGCTTCAAGCACGTAGGTCAAGAGAAACGTCCGGTCGAAAATCTCCAGGACTTCCTTGCGAAGTTCAGCGTTGCTGATCAGCAACGGAGGGAGGCGGCCGCCGACCTCGCTCAATCGAGCCGCCATGCGTTCTCGGACTAAGTCAAGATCGGCTCCTTGGTCCAGATACACGGGAAACACAGTGACGAGGTCGTCTCGCCACAATGATTGATAGAGCCGGCGATCCATGAGGACTTTTCCTCCGTCGGTCGCATAGTCATAAAACACGGCGACGACCGGAAAACGTCTGACTCCTTCCGGCGTGACCAGCTCAAGGCCGTCGCCCTCCCGGATTCCAAGCTGATCGGCTAAGATTTCGGAAACCAGCACGCCGTCGGTCTCCGCCGCGCGGACGAGCCGGTCGGCGGAATCGCCCTGACGGACCCAATATCGGCTCATCCGGGCATGCATCCGCAAGTCGCGCGACACGATCGCCGCCCGCCTCCCCTGCACGGTCACGCGAACGTCTCGATACGTATCGACCCCCACGACGCCGGGAATCGACGACAAGATTTCCGACCAGGATCCCGGCAAACTCCTTCCCGTACTGCCGGCTTCCGTCCCACGCAGCCAGAGGGACGGCGCAACGATCACGTCAGCCATCACGGTCTCCGATACCCAGACTTCCACCGTGTTTCGGAAGCTTTTAATCATGACCAACACGCCGATCATGATGGACAACCCGACCATCAAGGCGGAGATGCTCACCCCGTTGCGGCCGGGATTGCGCGACGCATGATCGATCGCGATCGCCCGCATGATTGCCCCCATCGTCGATTGAAGCCCAGGCTGCCGGATTCCACGGCGCCAGCCGGTCACGCAAACGGGAGCTATGCACGACAGACCGGCCAGTAAACAAAGCGTTGAGGCGTACCCCGGCACGGGAACTCCATCGACAGGATCGGCCGTGCTCAACACCCCCGCAACGACGAGCAGAATGAATCCTCCCATGCCCAACGCGCCGACTCGCAGTCGCTGTCCCGCCTCGTAATCCCCGGGCGCCAAGGCCCGCACGGGAGCCGTCCGGGCCGCGTTCATGCTCGGTCCGACCGAACCGATCATGGAGACCGCGCAGCCGACGAAAATCCCTTCCGCGGCCAACCGCCAGAGCCAATCGGATTCCAGGGCAAAACCGTTCCCGACTCCCACGGGAA
>JANDJG010000077.1 GCA_024331085.1 Nitrospira sp.
TCACGACGGGCGCAGCTCGCTCCGATCGTTCGCTCGTTCGGGCCTGACGCGATCCGCGAGTGGGCATCAGGACTCGGTATACGAACCTTCATAGGAACGTCACGCCGAATCTTCCCCGCCGATATGAAAGCCGCTCCGCTCTTGCGAGCCTGGTTGCGCCGATTGCGGCAGTCCGGCGTTCGGTTTCATGTGCGACATCGGTGGTCAGGTTGGGACGAAGGGGGAGCGCTGTCGTTTCTGACGCCGACCGGGGAGCAATCGGCCCGCGCCGACGCGGTGATTCTTGCGCCGGGCGGAGCCAGTTGGCCCAAGCTGGGGTCCGACGCATCCTGGGTGCCGCTTCTGCGCGGCCGCGGCGTCGAGATCGCTCCGTTGCGGCCGGCCAACTGCGGATTCGACGTCGAGTGGAGCGCGTATTTTAAGGCCCGCTTTGCCGGTCAACCGGTGAAATCTGCGGCGCTGCTCGTGACAACGCCGGACGGCGCGATCCAACGTCGGCAAGGCGAGTTCGTCATTACTGAAACAGGCGTGGAAGGAGGGGTGATTTATGCCGTGTCTTCGGTACTCCGTGACCGGATCGAGCGAGAAGGGCGGGCGATGCTGACCGTTGATTTGACACCGGATCGCGACCGAGTCCGTTTGGAGCAGGACCTGTCGCGCCCTCGGGGTAAGCGGACGCTGGCGACTCATCTGCGGCGGTACGCCAGAATCAGCGGAGTGAAATCCGCCCTGTTGCGGGAGGTGTTTCCCCGCGAAACGTTTGCCGATCCGGCCGCCCTTGCCTCGGCCATCAAGTCCTTGCCACTTGTGTTGGAGGCCCCTCGTCCTCTCGCGGAAGCGATCAGTACCGCGGGAGGGGTGCGCTTTGAGGATTTGGATGAGCGATTGATGTTGCGGAGAATGCCCGGTCTGTTCTGCGCGGGGGAGATGTTGGACTGGGAAGCCCCGACCGGGGGGTATCTGCTGACGGCCTGTTTGGCGACCGGCCGATGGGCCGGAGCAGGAGCCCTTACATGGTTTATGGAGTCCCGCACAAGACCATGCACCTAACCAAAGAGTCCAAGTATCCAATTCCAAACGCTGGAGAGCCAATTCATGATCACGTCGATCCACGACTCAGGACCCGTTTGGGCCGGTGTCCGAGGAGGAGCGGGCGGGGGCGCCTCTTTTACCGGTGCGATCGAAGCGGCCTGAGCCACTTGCTGCGGTATCGTGACGGGAGGAGGAACGGACTCCAGGGAGGACGATGCGTCGTCCATGGACGCAATCACCGGGGGCGCCTCCGACGTTCCTGAAGAAAGCGGCGTTTCCGGCTGCGCGCGGGCTTCTTCCATTTCCCGTTTATACTGAGCGACGAGAACTTTAAGAGAGTTGCTCTCTCGTCTGGCGACGGCGACCTGTTTCGCCAACATTCGACTTTGGCCGGCCAACGTCGCGATCTGCATCTGTAGTAACGCCATCCGTTCATGAGCCTGCTGTCTCAAAACCGGCAGCAGTTCGACCTCCCGTTGGACGGCCGCCCGCAATTCCTCCGCCGCGTGTTCTTCCTCCCTGTTGGCCGTTTCCAATGACGAGATGGACTGATGCAACAGCGCGACTTCCTCGCGAGCCGTGCTCAAGGATCGGGACATTTCGTCGGTCTCGGCCTTCACCCGTTCGTAGGCGCGCTGACTGACGCACCCCGTTTCGGTCAGGACGGCGAGGGCCAGAACGCAGAAACCGAGCAGATGAAGCGCGCGATCCCAATAAGAACCGGACTCCGTGCCACATAGCCGTAAGTGATTCATCGTGGGCCATCCTTGGTGAAGGGCCAACGTCCACGCAAGCGGCGAAGCCGATCGCGGTCCGAGACTTCGTCGGCGTAGTCTCTCAAAAGTCGACGGCTCTGGCAATAGCGTCAAGAGCAAAGGGGGGCCGGTATCGTGGAATCGTGGGTGAACGGAGGGGCGGACAAGAAAAACAGTCTGGAAGTACGACCGGAATTCCCGTACCATAAATCGCGTCTCATCATGCAGTCTGACTCTTCAACGGAACCGTTTCGATTGCCTCGAATCTGCGAGCAGGCGTTGTTGGAACGGTTTCTTAAAGCCGAAGCCATGGCGCTCTGGGCCGTCCGGTCGGCGCAATGGCAAGACCTACCGGTGAACGTCAGAGCGTTTCTTCAACGGCACGAAGCGGATGAACGAGACCACCTCACGCAGTTTGAGTCGCTGCTTGGACGGCGGTCGCATGAGCGGGATCGTCTTCCCTCCATGCCTCGGCAGTGGGAGACGTTGGCCGTCCACCTCTATGGGTACGAGACGCTTGGCCTCGAGTTCGCAAAACTTCTCGCCGATGTTCGCCCGGATCTCTCCTCGATTCTCGACGACGAGCACAGACACGTCGGCTTCTTCGAGCGGGAGATCGGACGGATCCTCTCCGGAGGTTCCGATGCGGCGGAGCAAGCGCGACGATCCGCCCGTGCTTGGCGAAGAAAATTACCGCGGACGCTCGATCGCTATCTGGAACATGAGACTCTTGGGCCGTTTCGCCGGGAACTGACCCACAGAATCACATCTGCTATTGAAAGCCGATTCATTTGTGTCGGGTTGATGGGAGACTCAACGTCCGATTGCCCGCCGTGAAACGGCGCTAGGCGGGCAAGGCCCCGCACACCGCGCCGATTCGCCGATATTTTTCTTCTCGGCGGGCAAGGAGGTCTTCCGCGGGAAGATCGATCAGATCAAAGAGTTGATTGGTAATGGCTTTGCCGACCAATGTGCAGGTGGTTTTGGGGTCACGATGCGCGCCGCCAACGGGTTCGGAAACGATATCATCGATGACGCCCAGGCTGAGAAGATCTTGAGCGGTCATTTTCAAGGCGGAGGCGGCATCCTGAACTTTGGCGGGATTGTCCCAAAGAATGGCCGCGCAGCCTTCCGGTGAAATGACGGAATAGACGGCGTGTTCCAACATCAAAATACGATCCGAAACCCCTAATGCCAAGGCTCCGCCGCTCCCCCCCTCGCCGATGACGACCGACACGATAGGAACCTGAAGCCTGGACATCACCAACAAATTTCGCGCGATGGCTTCCGCTTGTCCTCGTTCTTCGGCTCCGATGCCTGGGTAGGCGCCGGGTGTGTCGATAAAAGAAATGATGGGGCGGTTGAACTTCTCCGCCAGACGCATCAACCGAAGGGCCTTGCGATAGCCTTCCGGATTGGGCATGCCGAAGTTGCGCTGCATTCGCTCTTTCAGGGTTTTGCCCTTCTGATGTCCGATCACCATCACGGTTCGGTCGTTGAATCGCGCGAATCCGCCGACGATGGCCTGATCGTCTCCGAACGCGCGGTCCCCGTGAAGCTCCAGAAAATCACGGGTCAATTCGTTGATGTAATCGAGGGTGCTGGGTCTTTGAGGATGACGGGCCAACTGAGTGCGCTGCCAGGGAGTCAAGTTCCGGTAGAGTTCGTGCTCGATCTGGGCCAGCTTGGCGCGGAGCTTGCGGATTTCCCCTTGAGCCGCCGTTTTGCCGCCTGCCGCGGCAGCCGACAGTTTCTCGATTTTTTCCTCGATCTCACGAACAGGCTGTTCAAAGTCCAGATAATCGCGCATAGGCTTTGTCTCTTCCGATGAGATACGCGGAGAACAATCACTCCGCGATAGTTCCGTGTTACAAGTCCGTCAAGATAGCAAAGAAAGAGCCCCTTTGCCTAGCACTTCTTCGATGTCGGACACAAAATGCTCGCTGGGGGCCACTGTCAAGTTAGGCAACGGCGCCGTTTCAGCCTCCAACGCCGCATCCATTTGCAACGACAACGAAACCGGGGCCTCGCCGGGATGCCGTTGAAGGACTTCGCGAAGGCGAAGAAGTTGATCCAACGCATCGGGTCGGTCTGAGAGACGGATGCGGACCTGTTTGACCGCCCGCTTTTGGACTTCAGCCAACGGTTCGATTTTGATGGCGCGGAGCTTCGTGCCCTTATCCCCACGGTCGATGGCGCCGGTGATCCGAATCAGGCTTTCTGGAGCGATCCACTCTTGAACGGTTTTGTACACATCCGGAAATACGATGACTTCGACCGTGCCATGAAGATCTTCCACGGTCAAATATGCCATCCTATCGCCCTTTTTGGTGAGCATGGGCTTCAATGTGACGATGATGCCGCATAGTTTGATCTCTTTTCCATCAGAGACATCGGCGAGGCCGGCCGTCGTCGCCGTCGCCAAGGCGCCGATGGTCGTTTCATATCGGTTCAAGGGGTGGGCGGAAATGTAAAACCCCGTCAATTCTCGCTCGTATTTCAGTCGTTGCGCGTGATCCCATTCCGGCACCGACGGCAATGGCGGTGTATTCGGATCGCCCGATGTAAGATGGCCGGATGTCTCCTCGCCGAAGATGTTGATTTGGCCGAGATCCCGCTCTCGTTGAGCGGCGGCGCCGCACTCAACGGCCTGATCGAGCACCGCCATCAGTTGAGCCCGTTTCGCGCCGGTCGAATCAAAGGCCCCGGCTTTAATCAATCCTTCCAACATCCGTTTGTTGACTTTCCGGAGATCGACTCGCCGGCAAAAATCGAAGAGCGATGAAAAGGGGCCGGTCCGGTTGCGGATGTCCACGATCGATTCGACCGCGCCTTCCCCCACGTTCTTGATCGCCGCCAACCCGAAGCGAATCGCCCCGTTCACGACGGTGAAATTCTTTCCGCTGACATTGATGTCCGGCCCAAGGACTTTGATGCCGAGATCCCGGCATTCGGTAAAATACCCCATGATTTTATCCGTGTTGCCCATATCGGTCGTCATCAGCGCCGCCATGAATTCGGTGGGGTAGTGGGCTTTCAAATACGCGGTTTGATAGCACAGGACCGCGTATGCGGCGGCGTGAGACTTATTGAAGCCGTATCCGGCGAACTTCTGAATCAACTCATAGAGCCGCTCGGCTTTCTTCTCGGGAACCTTGTTTTTCATCGCGCCTTCAAGAAACTTGGCGCGGAGTTTTTCCATTTCTTCCGGTTTCTTTTTTCCCATGGCGCGCCGGAGGATGTCGGCTTGTCCCAGCGAAAACCCCGCCACTTTGTTGGCGATCGCCATGACTTGTTCCTGATAGACGATGACACCGTAGGTCTCCTTGAGGATCGGTTCCAATTCCGGCGTTTCGTACGTGATGGGGACTTTGCCTTGCTTGCGCTTGATGAAGTCCGGAATAAGATCCATCGGGCCCGGGCGATACAGCGCAATGATCGCGATGATGTCTTCGAACCGGTCCGGCCGAAACCCCACCAGCAAGTCCCGCATTCCGGAACTTTCAAGCTGGAACACGCCGGTCGTCTTGCCGGAGGAAAGCAGCGCAAAGGTCTTCTCGTCGTCGAACGGAATCCGATCGATCCGCAAGGGAGCGGTATCCGGTCGTTTCTCATTGATCAAGGTCTCCGCCCGTCTGATCATCGTCAACGTTTTCAAACCGAGGAAATCGAACTTCACCAATCCGATCTTTTCAATGTCGCCCATCGAATATTGGGTGACGATTTCGTCGTTGGCTCCTTTATAGAGCGGAACGTAGTCCGTGAGCGGGCCCTCGGAGATCACCACGCCGGCCGCATGGGTTGAAGCGTGCCGCGCGAGACCTTCCAGCGACCGGGCGATGTTCATCAGCTCCGAGACTTTCGCGTCGGTCTGGACCAGCTCGCGCAACCGCGGTTCAAGGTCCAACGCTTCTTGCAAGGTGATATTGAGTTGGTTGGGCACTAATTTCGCGACTTTGTCCGCTTCGGCATAGGGCATTTCCAGCACACGGCCGACGTCGCGAATCGCGGCTTTCGCGCCGAGCGTTCCGAACGTGATGATTTGCGCGACATGGTCGGAGCCGTATTTTTCGACGACGTAGTTGATGACTTCTCCGCGACGTTCCATGCAAAAATCCATGTCGATGTCGGGCAGAGATATCCGTTCGGGATTGAGAAACCGCTCAAACAGGAGGGCGTACTCCAGGGGGTCGAGATCGGTGATGCGCAGGGCATACGCGACAAGGCTGCCGGCTGCGGACCCGCGGCCCGGGCCTACGGGAATATGTCGCGAGCGCGCGAACCGAATGATGTCCCATACGATCAAAAAATATCCGGCAAATCCCATCGAACAGATGACCATCAACTCTTCACGAAGCCGCAGCTCATAGGCTGCGGCAGGTCTGGTCCTTGGTCGCTCCTGAAGACGTTCCCTCAATCCGGCCAGTGCAAGATGTTCCAGATAGGCTTCACGGTCTTTGAACCCTTCCGGCACCGTGTACTGGGGAAGGTGAGTCCTATTGAGGGCCAATTCCAACTCGCACGCATCGGCGATGCGACAGGTGTTGCTCACCGCTCCGGGAAATTCTGCAAAAGCCGGGGCGATTTCTTCCGTCGACTTGACATAGAGTTGGTCTGTATCGAATTTCATCCTGGACGGATCGCTGAGCGTTTTTCCGGTTTGAAGGCACAGCATCAATTCGTGGGGCCTGGCGTCTTCCTTTTTCAAATAGTGGCAATCGTTGGTCCCGGCCAGAGGAATCCCCAATTTTTTGTGGATTTCGATCAGGCCGGCGTTGGCGACACGTTGGTGATCAAGGCCGTTGGCCTGAACCTCGAGATAAAACTGGTCTTTCCCAAAAATTTCTTGAAATTCAGCCGCCGCCGCCATGGCGCCGGCCATATCGTTTCGGCCGATCAAATAAGGAATTTCACCACTCAAACAGCCAGAGAGGGCGATGATTCCATCATGGTGAGCTCTGAGAAGCTCCTTATCTATCCTTGGTTTATAATAGAAACCTTCGAGATATCCTTTACTGACAAGTTTAATTAAATTCTGATAGCCGGTCACGTTCCTGGCCAAGAGAATCAGATGGTAATAATCGTTATGGGCCAGGCCGCTGTCTTTTTTGGCGTGACGGCTTCCCATGGCCATGTAGGCCTCGCACCCGATAATGGGTTTGACGCCGGCGTCCTTGGCTTTTCGGTAAAATTCCACGGCGCCGAACATATTGCCATGATCGGTGATTGCAATGGCGGGCTGGCCGAACGCCCGAACTTGCTGCACCAGGGGATCGATCTGGTTGGCGCCGTCAAGGAGACTGAATTGGGTGTGTACGTGAAGATGAACGAACGACGAAGCCATGTTCCGGATTCTATGAATGCGGCGAGGGGAAGTCAATGAAGCCGTCCGGCGGACGGTCAGCGCCGTCCGTCGTACCAAACGGACAGAAGCCGTTTATCCCGCAATGTTCGACCCCGGCGAAAAAAAATGCGCAAGATCTGCCTTGCGATTTCGGTTTTTGAATACAACGTCACTTTCCGAGGCGACGTTTCGAGCGGATGCGCCGTTAAAATTACAAACTGAAGATTGCGCCGACGCCCCCATTGCTTCAGTCGCCTGCTGAGTTCGATTTCCTCGAGCGCATAGACGTCCTCGGGAAATCCACCGACATCGAAAAAGGCGTCCCGACGACACACGAAGAGGGCGCCGGCGGCCCATCGACATACGATGGACATGCTTCGCCAGAAATGGAAGATGCCCTTCGCCCACCAGGGCAGATCTTTCATCAAGAGCGTGCTGCCCAAGCCGACGCAGGTGTTTCGTTCGATCGTCATCAGGATATCGGCTAATAACTCAGGGCTCATCAGGCTGTCGGCATCCAGAAAAAGCAGCCAGTCGCCGGTCGCCACGGCAGCGCCGGCATTGCGTGCTCGGCCGATTTGATTGATCGGCTCAAAGACGACGCGAGCCCCGGCCTCTTTTGCCAACCGAGCCGTCCTGTCGGTCGAATTATTGTCGACGACCAGTACCTCCGATGCCAAATCAGGCTTGCCGCAACGGGCCAAGGAGGCGAAGACCGACGCCAAACACCGCTCAATGAGGCGCTCTTCGTTATACGCCGGAATGATGATGGAGAGATCCATGCTCAATCCATCCGTGCTCGCATGCGTTTGTCGGCTGCATAGAAGGCAATCGTTTGTCTTTATACCAGACGATGGAGCAGGGCTTTACGAATCAATTCCTCAACAAGAAATTGAAATCATTCATTGAAGAGGAGAAACAAATCGAGGAAGTCGGAAATCAAGAAATCTGCTGGGCATAGGCTGAGAGGGGCTCGTTGTTGTTTATTCTAGCCGCTTTTATGGACAATCAGCTTACTTGGGGCAAACAGTGCGGTGCCGATAGTTCCAAACCGGCTGTGAAAAACAAGCGCGCGGGTTCTCCCGCGCGCATTCTTCACAGGGGCGACACGACTACAGGTAGACTTTCTGAACGTCGTCTTTCCGTCGTCTCAGATTGGTTCCAATCCGAGTACGTTCGCGCTCATAGCCGACGGCGGCATAATATAAGGCTCTGTCGAAAAATTTGTTTACGAGATAGATCAGCTCCAGTTCTCCATGCAGCTCCACCGCGCTTTCAGACAAACCCTCTCGTTGAATAAACGCGCACATGTGAGCTTTCGTCTCGGTGATGGCCCAGAGGAAGTGACTGAAGGCAACCCCTTGCCCGGCCCGGCGCGCTCCCAGCTCTGTATATCGTTGTTCAACCTCGGTTTCCGGCTTTTCCATCAACCAATCGCTGAGGTTCCGGTAAATCTCAGTGGCGCGGGCTCGCAATTCATCCGGCGGGACTTTATGGAGGTCGCTGCAACGGGGGGAGTTCCAAACCTTCTCATTGAGTTCACGGGACAGTTGCTCCGAATGTTGCTCGATGAGCCGGACTAATCGGCTGGCCAACATAGGGTCCCTCCTTTGTTTGTTAAAAGGTAAGAAGGATCGGTTCAGTACACCCAGTCACCTCCCCAAAACATTATACGCTCAGGCGCGACATTACCCGATCGCAATCAGCTCCGTCAATCGCTTGTTTGACCGAAACCGATGAGACTGATTCAGCCAATTGTCCTTGACGGAGCTTTCCAATCGGCGGAGAATCCGCCGCACATTCCATAGATTTCGAAAAGGGAGGAGACATCATGTCTTCCGATACGAACGGTCCCTGGCATCCGATCATTTATGTGCGGGGCTACGCGATGACGCAGGGAGAGATCGACCAGACCACGGCAGACCCGTTTTGCGGATTTAACCTTGGCTCCACGGTCTATCGGGCGACCCCTGATAAAGACAAGCCGGCCAAGAAATTTGTCTTTGAGTCGCCGGTTGTGCGGCTGGGCTCCGATTTCGACTACGCCGACGTGTTTGATAACGGACTTGATATCATGGATCCGGATTGGGCCGGAAATCCGGCATGGAACGGAGGCATTCCTCGCCGATCGATCATCGTTTACCGATACTATGAACAGGCCTCGCGGCTTTTGGGTTCCGGAGAAACGCCGGATATCGAAGAATTCGCCAAGGGGTTAAGCCAATTGGTCCTCCGCGTCCGCGATCTTGTCTGTCGAAATCACGCGAACGAGGTGACGCCCAAAACCTTTCGGTGCTATCTCGTGGCTCACTCCATGGGAGGACTCGTCTGCCGGGCCTTTTTGCAAAATCCGGCCTTGGGAAAGCCCGAAGCCCGCGCTTGCGTTGAGAAGGTCTTCACCTATGCAACTCCGCATAACGGCATCGACATTGCCGGGATCAATGTGCCCTCATGGCTGAGCGCCAGTGACATCAATAACTTCAATAGAAAGAGAATGGCCGGCTATTTGAAACTTGAGAAGCTCTATCAGGAGACCGAACGAGTTGATTGGCTGCCGGAAGAAACGTTTCCCTCCGAAAAGTTTTTCTGCATGATCGGAACCAATCGAGGAGACTACGAAGCGGCCCTGGGTCTATCCAGAGCCTTCGCGGGCCATGGAAGCGACGGGCTCGTTCGTATCGAAAACGCATCTGTATGGGGAGTGAGCAAGTCGGGGAAGATTTCGGCACCGTGCGCAACCGCTTACGCGTATCGGTCGCACTCGGGCTACTTCGGAATCGTCAATAGTGAAGAGGCTTACCAAAGTCTTGTCCGTTTTCTTTTCGGTGACGTGCGGGTGGATATGTGGGTGGATGTCACCGACGTTCGTTTGCCGGCCGATCTGGAAGGAAAGACCGTCAATGCGTTGTATCAATTCGAAGTGCTGGCGGCGCCTCGAGGAAAGCGATGGTACTTGACGCGCCGGACCGCGGAAGAAGACTCGGCGGCCTGTCGAACTTATCGCGAGCTGACGGACCCCAAAAGCAAGGGCCGTCGAAGCCTCTACCTCTCGACGATTTTTCTGTCCAAACGAGCCCGCGTGAGGCAAGACCGTCCGTCGCTGGCTTACGGCGTGACGTTGGGCGTTCGGGTGCCGGATTATGAAATCGAGCGGAAGTTCTGGCCGGATGGGCATTATGAAGGCGGGTACCTTTTTCACGATACCGTCATCGTTGAGTTGATCCCGCCGGCGGACGAAGCAGCGGATTGGGCCGTCCGATTCGATTGGCAAAACGACAATCGTGGCCCGGTCAGCCACTCGCTGCATCCCAAGAAGCTCAAAGGCGGCAAGGTCGAACTTGACGTTCCGTTCGACAGTGAAACCACTCCGGGCGTCACGGGCCTGCTCCGATTCATTGTTTCGGAGTGGAACATCCAGTGAGCAGCCTTTGAGCACCTTGTCAAAAAAGGACGGACTTCCGGTTCTTGCACTCACTTATGTTCGTCTGTTATCCTGCGCCCGCCTTTCGGAAGCGATCATTTACCCTTCAACCAACAAGTTACGAATCGGCATTGCCAAGGAGCGCGCACATGGCTGGCATCAAGCGGGCGCTGATCAGTGTGTCGGACAAGACGGGCGTGGTCGAGATGGCCAGGGGGCTCGAGGCCCTGGGAGCGGAGATTTTATCGACCGGAGGAACGGCCAAAGCCTTGCGCGACGCTGGCGTGACGGTCACGGACGTAGCCTCCTACACGGGGGCTCCGGAAATTCTCGACGGTCGTGTAAAAACCCTCCATCCCAAAATTCACGGCGGATTGCTCGCTCGGCGGTCGGTGCCCGCGCATGTGGAGCAGATGAGACAGCACCACATCAATCCGATCGACGTCGTGGTGGTCAATCTCTATCCTTTTGAGGCCACGATCGCCAATCCCCATTGCCGGTTTGAAGACGCCATCGAGAACATCGACATCGGCGGACCGTCGATGTTGCGGTCCGCGGCGAAAAATCACGAGGACGTGCTGGTCGTCGTCGATCCTGCCGATTACACACGCGTATTGGATGCCGTGAAAAACGACGCAGTTACGGCCGAGATGCGCCGCGAGTTGGCGATGAAGGTGTTTCAGCATACGGCGCGATACGACGGCTTGATTGCCGGCTATCTCGAAAAACAGGTGCGAGGCGGGGAGGTGAAGTTTCCCAAACTGCTCTCTCTCCAGTTTGAGCTGGGCGAGATTCTTCGATACGGTGAAAACCCGCATCAGCAGGGGGCGTTCTATCGCGAGGCCGGATCGCAGGAACCGTCGGTTTCACGCGGCAAGATTCTTCACGGCAAGGCGATGTCGTACAACAATTTTCTCGACGCCAATTCCGCTCTCGAGCTTGCCAAGGAATACGACGAATGCGCCGTCGCCATCATCAAACACAACAACCCCTGCGGCGTCGCTTTGGGTGGGACTCCGGTGGAAGCCTACGTGAAAGCCCGCGAGACCGATCCCGTTTCGGCCTTCGGCGGAGTCATCGCTTTTAATCGACCGGTTGACGTGGCGGCGGCCAAGGAAATCACCTCCACATTCGTCGAGGTCGTCGTCGCGCCGGGCTTTACCGAGGACGCGCTCGTGGAACTGAAGCGCAAGAAGGACCTTCGGTTGCTTGATGTGGGGCCGCTGACGAAAGTAAAGCAAGAAGGCTATGATCTGAAAAAGCTGGTCGGTGGATTGATCGTTCAGGATCGCGATCTGGGCGTACTGCCGGACCTGCGGACGTTGCAGGTGCCGACGGCGCGCAAGCCGACGGAAGATGAATATGCCGCCTGCGCCTTTGCTTGGAAAGTCTGCAAACACGTCAAATCGAATGCGATCGTCTATGCCCGACCCGGTCAGACGGTCGGTATCGGCGCCGGCCAGATGAGCCGAGTCGATTCGGTCAAGCTGGCGGCGATGAAGGCGCAACTCCCGGTCAAAGGCTGCGTCATGGCGTCGGATGCCTTTTTCCCCTTCAGAGACGGCCTTGATGCCGCGGCTCAGGCGGGGATCACCGCCGTCATTCAACCGGGTGGGTCGATCCGCGACGCGGAAGTCATCAAAGCCGCTGACGAACACGGCATGGCGATGATTCTCACCGGTATGCGGCATTTCCGCCACTGATCGGATCGTGAAACCATCGCCGCCTTCCCTCGCGCCGCTGCATCGGGAAAATATCTGCGAAGAGCACACTCCATGATTCAGCGCATGCCTCGTCTCTTGCCTGCGGGAAGCACGGGGAAAGATCGGTCGAACCTCCTGATCTTCTCGTTGGGAATCGCGTTGCGATCATGAAAGTTCTTGTTGTCGGAAGCGGCGGGCGTGAACACGCGCTCGCATGGAAGCTGGCGCAGAGTCCGCGCCTCCCCACGCTATATTGCGCACCGGGAAATGCCGGCATCGAATCACTCGCCGCCTGTGTTCCGATCAAGGCCGACGACGTCGCAGGTTTGAAAGCCTTCGTCGAGCGGGAACGAATCGATCTGACTGTGGTCGGACCGGAAGCCCCCCTCGCGGCGGGAATTGTCGATGAATTTCGAAAGGCAAAGCTCAAGATTTTCGGTCCGACGAAGCAAGCGGCTCGGTTGGAGTCGAGTAAAATTTTTTCCAAAGAGGTCATGACTCGGGCAAAAATTCCCACCCCCCAGGCCGTAAGTTT